>AQUH01000047.1 GCA_000371745.1 alpha proteobacterium SCGC AAA280-B11 | reverse complement strand
AGAGATATGAGGGCAGACTCAAAAGTTTAAAAAATAGCGGAATCACTAGTTTTGCAATTGAACATATTTCAAAAAAAGAGCTTGAAAATATAATTAAAAATAAAAAAGAAAAAAAAATTATATTTCTTAGTGAAAATGGACAAGATCTTAATACTGAGAACTTTTGTAAAAAATTAAAAAAACTAATTATTTCATCAATTAAAGAAACATTATTTATTATTGGAGAACCTGAGGGTTTTAAAAAAAACCTAAATAAAGAAAGTTTTGAAGAAATATGTCTAAGCAAACTTACTTTTACCCACTCTTTGACTAGAGTAATACTCACTGAACAAATTTACAGATGTGCTACAATTATGGTAAACCATCCCTACCATAGACAATAATAATGAAAAAAATTTACTTACTACTTACATTTTTATTCTTAAATTTATTTTCGCAAAACGTTTTTTCACAAAAAAAAGATGTTCTTTATGAAAAATTAGATTTATTTGGGGACATTCTTGAAACAATAAACAAAGAATATTTTAAACAAATTAAT
>AQUH01000046.1 GCA_000371745.1 alpha proteobacterium SCGC AAA280-B11 | reverse complement strand
TCATTAGTTCTTGGCCTGCTTTGCTTCTTATTAGATTTGCTGATCGGGTAGGTAAAGGACTTAGATCATCTCCTCGAGATGCGTTACTTGCAAATAGTTCGAATAAAAAAAATTATGGTTTAGTTTTTGGTTTTCACCGCGCTATGGATAATGCAGGTGCTATTATCGGTCCATTACTAGCTGCAATGTTTATTGCAATTGGATTATCTCTAAAAAATATTTTTTTACTCGCAATTATTCCGGCAGTTCTAGCTGTTTTATTGTCTTGCATGATTAAAGAGAAAAAATTTAAACCGATTAAAACTGAAAAATTTAATTGGTCATTAAAAAAAATGCCAAAAATTTTTAAAAGATATTTATGGGCAGTTGCTTTTTTTACGCTTGCTTGTTCTTCCGATATGTTTTTATTACTTCGAGCAAGAGAGCTTGGTATGCCTTCTTATCTTATTCCAATTTTATGGTCAGTGGTTGCGGTAGTGACCGTACTGTTTAGTACTTATTTTTCAGCATTGTCAGATAAGCATGGTAGAATTCTTTTTATAGGACTTGGTTGGTTAGCCTATGTTTTGTTTTATATTTTCATGTCCAAACTTAGTGTGCTTGGAATGACTATTTGGTTTTTGTTTGGATTTTATGGATTATTTAAAGCAGCAAC
>AQUH01000045.1 GCA_000371745.1 alpha proteobacterium SCGC AAA280-B11 | reverse complement strand
GACTGCTACTATGTCGGGACAAATTGTAATGGAAGGTTTTCTTCATATAAAACTACCTGCTTGGCTTAGAAGATTAATTACAAGACTGATTGCAATTGTTCCTGCAGTTATTGTTATTTTAATTTATGGCGCAGATAATACGGCCTTTTTACTTATATTATCTCAAGTGATTTTAAGTTTTCAGTTACCTTTTGCAATCATCCCACTCATTATGTTTACCTCATCAAAACAAAAAATGCAGAAGATGGTAGCTCCATTTTGGTTAACAGTAATTACTATAGTTGTTGCTGCAATTATCATTTCTCTTAATATTGTTTTAATTAGAGACACTATTCAGTTAAGTTAATTTTTAAATTTTAGAGTTATGAAAGCAATTTTTTCATTACCCAAAACCGTTTGGTTAATTGGCTTTATTAGCCTTATTAATGATAGCGCAAGTGAGATGGTTTATCCGCTGCTGCCACTGTATTTATCAAGCGTATTACTAGCAGGACCCAAAGCCCTGGGTTTGATTGAAGGAATAGCTGAGGCCACTTCTAGTTTGTTAAGATTAGTATCGGGCGTTGTGTTTGATAAAACACGTAAAGCAAAACCTTGGCTAATATTTGGTTATGGGATCGCAGGTATTAGTAGACCTTTAATTTCAATCATTAGTTCTTGGCCTGCTTTGCTTCTTATTAGATTTGCTGATCGGGTAGGTAAAGGACTTAGATCAT
>AQUH01000044.1 GCA_000371745.1 alpha proteobacterium SCGC AAA280-B11 | reverse complement strand
CTTCTATTTTATATCCGAATGCAGTTTTTTTTATTTACTTCATCTCTAAGTAAATCACCTGTAGATAATTGAAATAGATTAAATTCTTTTACCAATTTAGCCGACTGAGTTCCTTTGCCAGCGCCTGGAGGGCCAAAAATAACAACGTTCATTAACGATTAAATTTTGTTTTTTTAATTAAACTTTCGTACTGTTGGCTCATTAGTCTTGTTTGAACTTGAGCGACTGTATCCATTGCAACAACAGAAACGATTAAAAGAGAAGTGCCTCCTAAATAAAAAGGAATTGGATAATTTGCGATAATAAATTCTGGCAACAAACAAATTACAACTAAATATAAAGAGCCAATAACTGTTAACTTTAAAAGCAACTGATCAATAAATTGCTCTGTTTGCTCTCCTGGTCTAATTCCTGGAACAAATCCACCATACTTTCTTAAATTTTCAGCTGTCTCTTTTGGGTTAAAAATTATTGAAGTATAAAAGAATGAAAAAAAAATAATGCCCGCTGCGTAAAAAATCATATACAGGGGTTTTCCCTGGCCAAGCATAGATGTAATGCCGACAACAATTTCATTTGAGGAAGATACAAAATGAGAGATTGTAATAGGTAAAATTAAAAGAGCTGAAGCAAAAATTGCTGGGATCACTCCTGCAGTATTAATTTTTAATGGTAAGTGCGAAGCGTCTCCACCATAAATCTTATTACCTACTTGTCT
>AQUH01000043.1 GCA_000371745.1 alpha proteobacterium SCGC AAA280-B11 | reverse complement strand
GGATTTAAAATTCCAAAAGCATCTAAATTATTTTAATGCAAAGACTAAAATGTATTGTTGAATATGATGGAACTAATTTTGTTGGTTGGCAAAGACAAATTAATGGAAAATCGGTTCAAGAAACAATCGAAGATGCTATTGAGAAATTAGCTGAAAAGAAGATAACAATTTTTGGAGCCGGAAGAACAGACACAGGCGTTCATGCCGTCCATCAAGTTTTTCATTTTGATTTTGATAAAGATATTGATACTAAAAAAATCACTGAAGCCTTAAATTTTCATTTAAAAAATAATTCTATTAGTATTTTAAAAACAGAATTGGTTAACAACGACTTTGACTCAAGAAGAGACGCAAAATTAAGAATTTATAAATATATAATTATTAATCGCGATTCACCTTTGTCCATAGAAAAGGATAGGGCATGGCAAATAAAAATTAATTTAGATGAAAAAAATATGAATGATGCTGCGCAAGTTTTAGTGGGTACTCATGATTTTACAACTTTTAGAGCAGCTTCTTGCGGAGCTAAATCTCCTATGAAAACTATGGAAAAAATAAATATTTTTAGAAGAGATGAATACATTTATAGTTATTTTGAATCACAATCTTTTTTGCAACACCAAGTTCGTTCTATGATGGGATGTATTAAGCTTGTAGGCGAAAATAAATGGTCAAAGCAAGATTTGATTGACGCGCTAAATTCCAAAAACAGATCTAAATGTGCAGTCCCTGCGCCAGCAGCCGGATTGTATTTAGAGAACATTATT
>AQUH01000042.1 GCA_000371745.1 alpha proteobacterium SCGC AAA280-B11 | reverse complement strand
AATATAGATAGCGCCAATTAATGACTCACATAAATCGCCAAAAATTTTTACATTACCAGTTTTAATTTTTTTTTGAGCTTTGCTTATAGATATAAATTTTAATAAATCATATTTTTCTAAAACTTTAGCACAAGTTTTTTTATTAATTAATGAAGCCAATCTTTTATCCAGCTGACCTTCCTTATCATTTGGATATAAATTAATTAATTTTTTGGCTAGTACTAATCCTAGAACTCTATCTCCTAAAAATTCAAGTATTTCATTATTTGCTAAATTATCATTAGAAAAACTCTTGTGAACAAAAGCTTGAGATAAAAGTTTTTTATTTAAAAATTTAATACCAATTATATTTTCTACTTCATTAAGTTTGGTATCTGAGATCATTTAATCAGTTTTAAAATTCTATTAAATCTTATTGATTTATGCCAATTCCAAATAGTAAAAAAGTTACCTATTTGTTCATTATTGGAAAAAAATAGTATTTGAGCTTTTCCTACCAAATTAATTTTATCAACATAACCAACACTAGTTAAATAACGACTATCTTGTGAGCAATCTCTATTGTCGCCCATGAAGAAAAATTTATCTTGTGGAACTGTGTAAGAATCTGAATCTTTAAATGAATTTTTTTCTGCATATACAGCGGTATATGATTTGCCATTTGGTAAAGTTTCTAAATAGAAATTAGTTTTAATTTTATTTCCCCCGCAAAGTACAAAATCATTTTTAATAAATTCTTTTTTTATGGGCTTATTATTAATGTGCAAAAGTCCATTTATC
>AQUH01000041.1 GCA_000371745.1 alpha proteobacterium SCGC AAA280-B11 | reverse complement strand
TTTATCTAATGGTGGGGGATTAAGATTAACAACAGCTAAATATTATCTACCAAGCGGTGAAACAATTGAAGAAATTGGCGTTCAACCAGATATCAAAGTAGAACCACAGAAGGATAATTTTAAAATAAACGATCCTATAAACGATAATCAATTAATTTACGCACTTAAGCTCTTAAAAGTGTCATGAAAGATTTAAGCAATCTTCCTTATAGAAAAGGTGTTGGGATAATGCTTTTAAATCAAGAAACTAAAGTTTTTATAGGAAAAAGAATTGATAGCACTAAGGCATGGCAAATGCCTCAAGGTGGAGTTGATCATAAGGAAGATGTCGAAGGAGCTGCCAAAAGAGAACTCAAAGAAGAAACGGGAATTACATCAATTGAAATAATAAAAAAATCAGAAAAAGAATTTATTTATGATTTGCCTAATGAGCTTCTTGGAAAAATTTGGGATGGAAAATATAAAGGACAAAAACAAACTTGGTTTCTTGCAAAATTTTTAGGAGAAAATGAAGAGATTAACATCAAACAAAAAAAAGCTGAATTTTACGATTGGCGTTGGGCTGAACTTTTGGAACTTCCTAAATTAATAGTTCCTTTTAAGAAAAAACTTTATCAAGATGTTATAGAGGAATTTAAAAGGTATCTTTAAGACTTTAAATTATTAATTTGATCAATAATTTGATTATTAAGATAAATTTCTTCGTCAGAAATTTCTTTGTTGCTTAACTTTTTTTCCGCGTTCTGCTTTAATTTTATCAATTCTTCACTTTGAAACTCTGAATTATTAAAAAAATTATCTAATAAAATACTTAATTTATTATTAGAAAATTCTACAGTGCCTCCTGTAGAAAAAAATGTATCTGCATTACTGCCTACCTTTGCAATAATTTTTCCAGCCTTAAGAAAAGTAATTAGAGAAATATGATCCTTGAATATTTCCATATCTCCTTCTATCCCTGAAATAACAACGCTATCAACTGCTTTTGAATAAGCTACTTGCTTTGGAGTTACGATTT
>AQUH01000040.1 GCA_000371745.1 alpha proteobacterium SCGC AAA280-B11 | reverse complement strand
ATGACGCTCTAAAACCAACTCCTGTAAGTTTTAAATCTTTTTCAAATCCTTTTGATACTCCAATAATACCATTATTAATTAAACTTCTATGTAAGCCCCAAGTAAGTTTGTTTACATTTTTTTTATCAACTGGTTCTAAAGAAACTTTATTATCAGCAACAGTTACTTTTAAAATACTTTGATCAATAACTAATTCCTTTTTACTTTTGGCGCCTTGAATAATAACTTTATTATTCTCAACTTTAACAGTAACTCCAGCTGGTAATGCAATAGGTGTTTTTCCAATTTTTGACATAATATTAAGAAACCTTACAAAGGACCTCCCCACCCAATTTTTTTTCTCTAGCTTCGTTATCTGAGAAAATACCTTTTGAAGTAGAAATAATAGATATGCCTAATCCATTCTGAATTTTCTGAATACTATCTGATCTAGAATAAATTCTTCTTCCTGGTCTTGAAACTCTTTCAATTTCTTTAATAACTGGATCGCCGTACATATATTTAAGATTAATTTCTATAGTTTCAAAGCTATTGTCTTTTGTAACAGTATATTCTTGGATAAATCCTTCTTTTTGAAGAACATCTAAAACTGCTTTTCTCAATTTAGAACCAGGCACTGATACTTTTTTTAAACCACGCATCTGCCCATTTCTTATTCTTGTAATCATATCACCAATTGGATCTGTAATTTTCATATATCCTCCTTACCAGCTAGCTTTCGTCATGCCTGGAATTTTTCCACTAGAAGCAAATTTTCTAAGTGCAATTCTCGACATTCTTAATTTTCTATAATAACCACGCGATCTTCCAGTTATTTCACATCTATTTTTAACTCTATTTTTTGCTGAATTTCTAGGAACTTTTGAAAGTTTTAAGCTTGCTAAAAATCTCTCATTTAAAGGCAAAGCTTTATTCATGATAATTTTTTTAAGCTTAGATCTTTTGTTTTCAAATCTTTTAGCCATTTTTACTCTTTTTAAATTTCTCTCAATTGAACTTCTTTTTGCCATTTAATTTAGCTCCTTGTTTTTTACTTTTTCTTTTCCTTTTTCATTATCGGCTTCTTTTTTAGCTTTTTTCTTATCTGC
>AQUH01000039.1 GCA_000371745.1 alpha proteobacterium SCGC AAA280-B11 | reverse complement strand
AAATATTTATGAAAAAAATAACAATTAAAGTAAATTTAAAAAACAATAACTACCCAATTGTTATTAGTAATCATTTACTTAAAAACGCAGGCACAGAAATAAAAAAAATAATTCCAAAAGCACAAAAGTTTCTTTTAATTACTGATAAAAATATTCCAAAATCTTACGCTCGCACAATTCTATCTTCATTAAAATCGAAAAAAAAATATCTATTAATGTTGAGTGCTGGTGAAAAATCAAAAAATATGAATTTTACCAATACTATTATAAAAAAATTATTTAAATATAATTTTAATCGAGATGACTGCGTTATCGCGTTAGGAGGTGGTGTTATTGGTGATTTATCTGGATTTGCGAGCAGTATTTTTAAAAGAGGTTTAAATCTAGTTCAAATCCCAACAACTTTGTTAGCTCAGGTTGATTCTTCAATCGGCGGAAAAACTGGAATTAATTCTGAAGAAGGCAAAAATATGATTGGAACATTTTACCAACCTAAACTTGTTCTGATTGATCCAACAACATTAAAAAGTTTACCAAGCAGACATTTAGTTGCTGGTTATGCTGAAATTTTAAAGTACGCCTTAATCATGAATTCTAAATTCTTTGCTTGGTTAGAAAAAAATTCTCATGCAATAATTAATCTAACTGATTTAAATGCAGTAATGTACGCGATCAAAGAAAGTTGCAAAAGCAAAGCTATTATTGTTCAAAAAGATGAAAAAGAGAAAAATTTACGAGCTATACTTAATTTTGGTCACACATTTGCTCACGCATTTGAAGCTCTAAAAAAATACTCTGAAGAACTGATTCATGGCGAGGCAGTACTATATGGAATGATGATTGCATCTTCTTTGTCGGTCAAAATGAAAATGATGCATAAAAATGAATATCAACGCATTAAACATTTATACCGAAGACTAAATATTAATTATCAAATTAAAAATCTTTTTAAGAAAAAAGATATAAATAAAATCTTAGATTACATGAAACATGATAAAAAAAATTCTGGTTCTAAGATTAATTTAATATTATTGAGTAAAATTGGGAAAGCTAAGATCCATCCTTCAGATCTGAATAAAAATATAAAACCTATTTTAGCTGAACAATTTAATTAATTTTGATTTCAAGAGAATGAATAATATTTTTCATCT
>AQUH01000038.1 GCA_000371745.1 alpha proteobacterium SCGC AAA280-B11 | reverse complement strand
TTGCAAATTTTATTATATTTTTTTTATTACATATTAATTTATTGGCTTTTTTCAGGTTTTAAAAAAAACTTTCTACTATGGCTTGCTATTTTATCTCCAGTTTTTTTCTCATTTGGTCTCTATGAATTAGAAGCTTTAGGAAGAAAAGAAATCCTGATGTATATTTTTTTTTCTTATAACTTTTATCTTTTTTATAAATTTAAAAATATTAATTTAAATTATATTTATACTTATTTATCAATATTAATTTTGATACTAAATCATGAATCAGTAATTTTTTATTTTCTATTCTATTTATTTTTTTTTGCAGTTATCGATAAGAAAAAGGATCTAAGATTTTATGTTTTAAATTTTTTATTATTTCTTACTGTTTTTGTTCCGTCATATTTAATTTACATAAACCCGCATTCCATTACAGATAATCTTGCGATGTGCAAAAGATTGCTAAATATTTCCAATGAAAACTGCGGAATGGCTGCTAATTACACAACAGCTCATTTATCTAGGCATATAAGCGAAGTTTCTTGGAGATTAGTGGATATAAAAAATTATACTTTAATTTTTATATTTGGTTTTACTAGTATCTTTTTATTAATTTATAAAAGTGAATTAATTAATAAAATTTTCTTTTATAAATTTAATCTTTTAGTAATTTTAATTCTTTGCTCTCTACCTGGATTTCTACTTTTTTATATAGCAGTTGATAGCGGCAGATGGACTAGCATGCTTTATCATATGCTCGCAATTTCTTATTTCGGTATGGTAAAATTAGGGTTTATAAATATTAATCCTAGCTTATATTTTAAATTTATTAATTTTGATAACATTAAAAATAACTTTCTATTTTATTTTTTAATATTTTTTTTATGTTTTGGATGGAGCCCAAAAGCAGTTTATCATGAAAGTTTTGGCACTTTTCCAGCTTATAGAATGATCGTTAAAACTCCTAAATTTTTTGATAATTTTAAACAGCCTGAACATTTTTTCAATAAATTTTGATATTTTTGAAATATAAATTAAAATTTAAATTGCTCTGCCAAGTTCCTTTCCTTCAATCCAAATTTTTTATCGTACAAAAGTCTAAATGTTTTATTTTTATTTAAATAAATATTTACACTCAAAACATCTCTAACCTCAATATTATCAGCAACTACGCTAACAGGTCT
>AQUH01000037.1 GCA_000371745.1 alpha proteobacterium SCGC AAA280-B11 | reverse complement strand
CCATGTATTTTGCAAATCCAGAAATTGTTTGGACTTCAGATATAAAATGCACTTTTGAAGAAGGCTGTCTTTCATTGCCTAAGCAATTTGCAGAAATAGAAAGACCAGAGAAGTGTCATGTGAAATATTTAGATCAAAACGGAAAAGAACAATTATTAAAAGCAGATGGATTGCTAGCAACATGCATTCAGCATGAGATCGATCATTTAAATGGAGTTTTATTTATCGATTATTTATCAAAATTAAAAAAGTCTTTTATATTAAAAAAACTTTCAAAAGCAAAAAAAGAAGCTACTTCAGACCATATCAATTTTTAGGTAATCCATGTCATTAAAAATAATTTTCATGGGAACACCAGACTTTGCTGTTCCTGCATTAAAAGAAATACTTAAAAAAAAACTTGATGTTGTTCATGTTTATACACAGCCACCTAAAAAATCGAATAGGGGTTTAAAACTCGAAAAAACAGCAGTACATTTGGAGGCAGAAAAAAATAATTTGAAGGTTCACCACCCAAGTTCTCTAAAAAATGAAGGAGAGTTAGATTTTTTTAAAAATATAAATCCAGATTTAGTTGTTGTTGTTGCTTACGGACAAATTATTCCTGAAAATTTTTTAAATTTACCCAAGAAAGGTTTTATTAATATTCACGCTTCACTGTTGCCACTTTGGAGAGGTGCGGCACCTATCCAAAGAGCCATTATGAACGGTGATAAATTTACAGGTATTTCAATTATGAAAATTGAGAAAGGTTTAGATTCAGGACCTGTAATGTTGTCTGAAAAAATAGAAATTAATAATGAATTAAATTATGGCCTATTAAGTGAAAAACTATCAGTTTTAGGAGCTAAATTAATAGTTAAAGCCATTGATCTTATAGAAAAAGATAAAGCCAAATTTTTAGAGCAAGACCATTCAAAATCGACACATGCTAAAAAAATTACTAAAGACGATGAAGAAATTAATTGGAACCATAATGCAGAAATAATTGTTCAACAAATTAATGCATTAAATCCAACGCCAGGAGCGTGTTTTCAATTTAACAATGAAAAAATTAAGATATGGAAAGCAGAAGCGGTAAATGAAAAAGGAACGACAGGAACGGCAATGAATGATAATTTATTAATTGCCTGTAAAAATTCTGCACTACAAGTTTTAGAGATTCAAAGACCAGGAAAAA
>AQUH01000036.1 GCA_000371745.1 alpha proteobacterium SCGC AAA280-B11 | reverse complement strand
TCAAAATATTTTTCTGAATGAGTAAGTTTAATATATTTCTCATCAAAAGAACCGACGTTTCTCCAGGCTAAGTTCTTAGATGGTATTTTTTTTAAACCATTTATAATTGATGGAATTCGTTCTGGACATTCTGGATGGCCAGGACCTGTGTCATGTTGAATAGAAGAGTCAGCAGTAAATATGCAGGTTGTCACTTAAAGTAATTAACAAGAATATCTAAATATATATTTTTTAATTTTTTTAGATCAGAAACTTTTGCCATTTCATCTACCTGATGAATAGTTTTTGCAATTAGACCAAACTCAATACAAGGAGTAATTTTTTTTATAAACCGAGCATCAGAGGTACCACCCGATGTTGATAACACAGGATTTATCTTGGTACTTTTTTTAATAACATTTTTAATCATATAAACAGTTTTATTTGGTTTAGTTAAAAAAGATTCTCCTGAAACATGATATTTAATTTTATAACTTGCTTTAGCTTTTTTAGTTGTAGAAGAAAAAATTTTATTTAATTTATTTTTAAGTGAACTTGATGTGTGCAAATTATTAAATCTTATATTAAACGAAGCTTTTGCCTCTGCAGGAATGACATTGTCCGCAGTGTTATCAATAGTAATTTTTGTAACTTCAAGATTTGAAGGTTCAAAATCTTTATTACCATTATCTAGTTTTAATTTTTTTATTTTACTTAAGATCTCAACTATAATTGTCGAGGGGTTATTAGAGGTATAAGGATAAGCAACATGTCCTTGTGTGCCTAAGATTGTTAAATGGCCCGTTATACTACCTCTTCTTCCGATCTTAATCATTTCACCAAGTTTATTTTCATTAGTAGGCTCTCCTACTATACAAAAATTTATTCTTTCCTTTTTTTGTATTAATTTTTCTACAACTTTTTGCGTTCCATTAATTGCAATTGTTTCTTCATCACCGGTTATTAAAAAACTAATCGATCCTTTTAGTTTTTTATTTTTTTTTAGAAATTCGCTAACAGCAGCAATGAAACAAGCAATGGAGCCTTTCATGTCGCTAACGCCTCGACCAATTAATTTTTGATTTTTTATAACTCCGCCAAAAGGATTAACAGTCCAAGATTTTAGATCTCCAACAGGAACAACATCGGTATGACCTGCAAAACAAAAGTTAGGGGCGCTTTTACCGATCCTTGCATATAAATTCTTGATTTTTGCAGTTCCTTTTTCTTGAAACTCCATGATCTGACATTTAAAGCCTATTTTTTTTAAATTTTTTGCAACAACATTAATTGCGCCATCA
>AQUH01000035.1 GCA_000371745.1 alpha proteobacterium SCGC AAA280-B11 | reverse complement strand
ATATTATAAACAAATTATAAATGAAGTTAATTCAAAAAATTTAAAAGTTTTTTTATATAATATTCCCCAAGTTAGCGGCGTGACTATTTCTGTCGATCTTATTAACAGACTTAAGAAAGAATTTTCAGATATTATTGCAGGTATAAAAGATAGCTCTGGTAATTTTGAAAACACTAAAAAGTATAAAGAAGTAAAAAATTTTATTGTTTATCCAGGGAGTGAAAAATTTCTTCACGACGGACTTAATATTGGTTGTTCAGGATGTATTAGTGCAACTACAAATGTGAATATTGAAGCTACAAAATTAATAGATAGTTTTAATACAACGGAAGGTACTCTGATTAATCAAAGAATAAAAACAGTTAGAGATGTATTCGAAAAATATCCAGTAATTGCTGCATTAAAAGCTACAAAAGTTAAAGAAGATAATAACTGGTCTTATATTAGACCACCCTTAGTTGCTTTGAGTGATCAACAAAAATCTAATTTATTAAAAGATCTTAAGGACATAAATTTTTTATAGATAATTTATTGTCTATTATTTTTCCATTTTAATGTTAGTTATAATTTAGTTGAGTTTGCCATAATATTTTTATTTAAAAGCAATGAGAAAAAATAAAAAGAATAAAAAAAAATTACTCAAAAAAATAAAAAGAGTTTTTAAGAAGAAGCCTATCAAAAAAATTAAAAAGGGGTTTAAAAAAAAACCTATAAAAAAAAAAAATAGACCTATAGTAAAAAAAACGAAAAAAAAATTAAAACAAAAAAAATTTAAAAAATCAAAATCCTTTAAGCAAAGCAAGATTTTAAAAAAAAAATCATTAAAATTAAAAAAAAATATTAAAAAAAAAATTAAAACAAAAAAAACCTTAAGAAGAAATTCAAAAATAAAAATTAAAAAAAAAATATCAAAAGCAAAAGTTAAAAAAATAAAGCAAAAAACAAAAAAATTTTCAAAACGCAAAGTTAGTTTTTTTGATAAAATTGAGAATTATATTAAAGGTCAGTTTGCTAATTTTTTTGGTTTAAAGCCATATTTTCAAAGAAAAATTATCGCCTGGAAAGATAGTAGCGCGAAGAAATTAATAAAAATTAATCAGTTAAAAGCTATACAAATAAAACGTGAGATTGAGCTACTAAAAAAGAAGAATCTACGTGAATTAAATGAACTAAAGAAGCAAAAGTTCCAATTTCATAAACAGCTACTAAAAGAAAAAAATATAGAGCTTCGCCATTTAGAGCGAGAACAAAAGGCTCTTGAAAGAAGAATTATTATCGAACAAAAAAATCTGCAAAGAAGATTAGATTTGCAGCTTAA
>AQUH01000034.1 GCA_000371745.1 alpha proteobacterium SCGC AAA280-B11 | reverse complement strand
GTTTGATTTTAGTCACAACAAACCCATCTCAGATGAAGAAATTTATAAAATTAATGAAAGTGTAAATAAAATTATTGAACAAAAATCAGAAGTTCAGACAAGACTTATGACGCCAAAAGCTGCTGTGGCAGAAGGAGCCTTAGCATTATTTGGGGAAAAATATGGAGATGAAGTAAGGGTATTAACAATGGGCACGGATGGCGATAAGCCTTTTTCTATAGAATTATGTGGAGGCACACATGTAAGAAATACCTCTGAAATAGGACAATTCTCAGTTATTGGGCAATCCCCCGTGGCGGCTGGAATAAGAAGAGTGGAAGCTTTAAGGGACCTTCAATTAAATGACTATTTAAAAAATAAAGGTCGCGAACAAGAAGAGATTAATCAAAATAAAATAAAACAAGTAAATGAGTTGGAAAAAAGAATAAAAGATTTAGGGGGAAGTATTGGAGAAATTAAAGAAACTGAGCCTTTAGCTAGAACTACTCTTTTAAAGAAATTTTTAGAAGATTTAGAAATTAAACAAATCTTATTAGATAAGAATAAAAATATAGTTAATGAAATTAATCATAATAAAATTAGCATTAGATTTCAAAAATTATCAGATTATCCAGTCAAAAGAATTCAGAACTTTATTGAAGAGCAAAAAAAACAACTAAATAAAAAAATTATTATTTTATATTGTATTAATGAAGAAAAAGTCACTATTGCAGTTGGAATTACTCACGATTTAATAAATGAATATGATGCTTCTAAAATAGCTAAAGAAATTGGAATAATTTTAGGAGGAAAAGGTGGTGGAGGAAGAAAAGATTTTGCTCAAGCAAGTGGCGGATCAAATAGTTCTAAAATCGAATTTTCGTTTGAAGAAATTTTAAAAAAAATTAATTAATTTAACTCTTTTTTAAGATTGGAATTTATAGTTTCCAAGAAATCAGTCGTAGTTTGATATTTAGCATCTTTATTAATTAAAATAGACAAATCTTTTGTCATATAACCTTTTTCTACACTGGCGACACATACCTTTTCTAAAGTATTAGAAAATTTTATTAGTTCATCATTACCATCTAATTTTCCTCTATGAGCCAAACCTTTCGTCCATGCAAATATTGATGCGATAGGATTAGTGGAAGTTTGCTTTCCTTTTTGATGCTCTCGGTAATGTCTTGTTACAGTTCCGTGAGCAGCTTCTGCTTCAACAGTTTTTCCATCTGGCGTCATTAGTACGCTAGTCATTAGTCCCAAAGATCCAAATCCCTGAGCAACGGTATCTGACTGGACATCACCATCATAGTTTTTGCAAGCCCAAACGTATTTTCCGCTCCACTTCATAGCACAAGCAACCATATCATCTATTAAT
>AQUH01000033.1 GCA_000371745.1 alpha proteobacterium SCGC AAA280-B11 | reverse complement strand
TTTTCGCCGATAGCTAAGAAATTAATGGTATTTTTTCTCCTAAATTTTCAGGATCATAACCTTTAATAACAGCTTTTCTTTTAGAAATATCTTCAATCCAACAATCAATTTTGGTATTTTAATTGGAATTGCTATATTTGCTGCTTTAATTCTTTCTTTGACTATTATGCCTCTTCTTCTTTTAATAACCAAACCATTTAAGAATGGATAGTTTTCTAAATTTTTTTCAAACGGACAAATTAAACTTATTCGATATTATTGCTGCTATTATAGTTTTATTTAACATAGCAACCTCAACAAAAAGAGGTCTTGTATTAAGTCTAGTTCATTTCTTAAAGTGGATAATTGCTTTTTTAATTGCAAAATTTTCTATTTCCTATGTTTTTCCCTACGTTAATAAAATAATAGAAAATGAATCCTCAGCAAAAACTTTTGCTGGAGTAATTGTGTTTTTATTAAGTTTATTCATTTTAATAATCATAGGAAAAGCTATTGGAAACTCCTTAAAATGGGATGGTTTGGGTGGCATTGATAAATTATTCGGTTTTATATTT
The DNA here is from genome assembly GCA_000371745.1 of alpha proteobacterium SCGC AAA280-B11. Classification (GTDB taxonomy): domain Bacteria; phylum Pseudomonadota; class Alphaproteobacteria; order Pelagibacterales; family Pelagibacteraceae; genus Fontibacterium. The sequence goes on along the minus strand of AQUH01000033.1, from coordinate 855 downwards.
GGAGGGATTACGGGTTACTTTTATTGTGTTATAATTCTCAGCATATCAAATTATATTTATACATATGATAAATGGCCTAACGTTCTCAAAACTGGGTCTTCATATAATGTCATTGAATACGGAAGAAAAATTTTTGATGATAAGATCTTATTTAGCAGCGATTATACTGATGAAACAAAGAAAAAGTTAAGTAAATAAATTTTTATGAAACTAGATCTAAATGCTGATAAATTAAAAGAAGAGTGTGGAGTTTTTGGCATTTTTGATCATCCGGATGCTTCTGCATTAACTGCATTAGGTCTTCACGCTTTACAGCACAGAGGTCAGGAGTCATGCGGTATTGTTTCTTACGATGGTAAAAATTATTTTTCTGAAAGAAGACTTGGTTTAGTTGGAGATAATTTTACAAAAGAAACAACAATACAAAAATTACCTGGTAATTTTGCAATAGGACATAATCGTTATTCAACTACGGGTGCTCCCGTGCTAAGAAATGTGCAGCCTTTTTTTGCAGATTTGTATACCGGAGGCATTAGTATTGCTCATAATGGAAATCTTACTAATTCGATTATTTTAAGAGAAAAAATGATAAAAGATGGAGCTATATTTCAAACTACATCTGACACTGAAACAATAGTTCAGTTAATTGCTCGTTCTAAACGATTAAAAACAATTGATAAAATTATAGATTCTTTATTTCAAATACAGGGTGGTTACGCTCTTGTTATGCTTACAAACAAGAAGTTAATTGGGGTAAGAGACCCTTACGGTATAAGACCTTTGGTTCTTGGAAAATTAGAAAAATCTTATGTACTTGCTTCTGAAACGTGCGCTTTAGATATAATCGGAGCTACT
>AQUH01000032.1 GCA_000371745.1 alpha proteobacterium SCGC AAA280-B11 | reverse complement strand
ATTTTCTCCTCCTATTGCTAAAAATTGAATATCAAAATTTTTTTCTTTTAACTTTTTAATAACTAGAGATCCAATTTTATCACCCGAAGACTCTCCAGTAATAATAAATATTTTTTTAGACAATTTATAAAGAAATAATAAAAAAATTATTTTTTTTAGTTAAATTTATAATTTTATCTTTATCTAAGATAATATTCTGAGATCTTTTTACGGCAATTCCTTTAATATTTGCCTTAATACAATTTTTAATAGTATCTAAACCTATGGTTGGTAGATCCACTCTGAGATCTTGGTTGGCTTTGGGAAATTTGATTAAAATTGACTTATTTTTTAATCTATATTTTTTTAACAAATGTGATGATCTTTTAATAGTTTCGTCAGTGCCTTCTGGCCCTTCTATTGCAAGAACGTAACCATTATTTATTACTACCGATTGACCTATATCAAATTTACTTAACGATTTAATAATATTAACTCCTTTTGTAATACTGTTTTTATCTAAATTATTGATTTTTACTTTATTAATACTGCTGTCCTTAAAAATTAATTCTGGTGTAAATTTCATGCTATTTACAACGTTTATATTATGTTCTTTAAAAATTTTAATTATTTCTTTTAAAATATTTCCATCTCCTTTTTTAAAAGCTGAGAATAATCTAGGAAGATAAAATAAAGCTTTTCTGTCAAATTTTAATGCAGAAATTTCCGGTCTTTTAACTCTTCCGATAAAAATAATATTTTTACAATTATTTTTTTTTAATAACGATATAGCCTTTCCAAGTTCTGTTATTTTTAAACTGTAACAATTTTCATATTTTTTATAAATATTAGATTTTGTTAAATCTAATATTAAAAATTCTAAATTCTTTTTTATTAATTTATTGATTATAAATCTTGGTAAACTTGACTCTCCTACTATTAATCCAAGCATTTATTTTAAAGGTCTGCAAATTGGTCTTTTTTCACTTTTTTCTAAAAAACTTATAACTTCACACACTGTTTTAAAGTTAGAGAATTTTTTAGCTTCTTCTATTCCATTTTTTAAAAGAACATTAGAAAAAATTAACTTTACAGCCTGGTTTAATCCATTAATTTCTTCAGATGAATATCCTGCTCTTTTTAATCCAATTATATTTATTCCTTCTAAATGTGATCTATTTCCAGTAACAAGGCCATAAGGTATTACATCTTTTTCAACTCCTGTCATTCCACCTATCATTGCTAATTTTCCAATTCTTGTGAATTGCTGAACTGCAGAATTACCACCTATTATTACATTGTCATCTATTTCAACATGACCAGCTATTGCAACATTGTTTGCTATAATAACATTATTTCCAATTTTACAGTCATGAGCAACATGAGATGAGATCATAAATAAACAATTGTCACCTATAATTGTAACCCCGCCACCATGTTCAGTCCCCGGATTTATTGTAACATATTCTCTAATCTTATTTTTCTTTCCTATTATTAATTTTGTTTTTTCTCCTTTAAACTTCAAATCTTGAGGAGTGCTTCCTATAGAAGCAAAAGAGTATATCTCACTG
>AQUH01000031.1 GCA_000371745.1 alpha proteobacterium SCGC AAA280-B11 | reverse complement strand
TTAAATGTTCTTATTAATTTTTTATTAAAATGGTTTTCTCCAATTTTAGCTTTTACATCTGAAGAAGCCTATCAGGTAATTAAAAATAAAAATTATAAGAGTATTCATTTACAGGACTTTCCAGCTATACCTTTGATTTGGAATAATTCTGAAATTAAAAAAAAGTGGATTAGTATCAAGAAAGTAAAACAAGTTGTTAATGCGGCTATAGAAGAAATAAGAAATAAGAAGATTATTGGTTCTAGCTTAGAAGCAAATGTTATTGTTTATTTAAAAGATGAATACTTAGATTTTATAAAAGAAGAAGATCTTAGTGAAATTTTTATATGTTCGGAAGCAAAAGTAGAACCTTTTATTAATCAAAATGATTTATTTTCATTAAAAGATATTGAAGAAGTGGCTGTAAAAATAATAAAAGCAAAGGGGCAAAAATGTTCACGTTGTTGGAAGATTCTGGAAAAACCGTGCAGCAGGGATATTTGTGGTTTAAAAAAATTAATATGACGAATAAAAAGAAGATATATTTATTTATTTTTGTTCTTGTTTTTTTTGTAATAGATAGAATTTCAAAAATTTTAATTTTAAAAAATTCTTTATCTGAAATTTATATCAATTCTTTTCTTAATTTTTCTTTAGTCTGGAATAGTGGAATTGGTTTTGGAATTTTCCAGCTTGAACCTAATATTTTTTATTTACTTATTTCAATTATTATAACCACTATTAACTTAATATTAATTTATTGGATGTTAACTTCATCGAATTACTTAGAATCTATTTTTATTTCTATAATTTTAGGAGGAGCATTAGGTAATTTATTTGACCGATATTATTACAGTTCTGTTCCAGACTTTATAGATCTTCATTATGAGAGTTTTCACTGGTTTACCTTTAATATTGCTGATATTTTCATCACCATTGGAATTATTGGCTTAATAATAATTGATCTGTTTAAAATAAAAAAAACATGAAAAAAATTATAAATTTATTTATATTAATCTTTTTATTAAGCTCATGTGAAAACGTTCAAAAAGGGTTAGGTATAAAAAAAGATGTTCCTGACGAATTTTTAATTGAAAAAAGAAACCCTTTGACCATGCCGCCTAATTTTGATCTGTTGCCTCCAGATTCAATAAATCAAAATAATCAAAAAGATGAGAAAGATAATTTAAAAGATATTTTTAATAAAAATCTTGGAAAAGATAAAAAAGATACAGAAAATAACAAAGGAACAGACTCCGGATCTTTAGAAAAAAGTATTCTTGAAAAAATAAAATAGTTCGATGAAAATTAATTCTTTTAATTTTTCAAAAAATAACTCAATAACTTATAAAAATAATATAAGAAAATGCTCTGAGATATTCGAAAATTTACTTAATAATAAAGAAAATTTTTTCTTTGATACATTGTCCCCAGAGTATCAAAAAATTCTTTTTTTAAAAAAAGTTGCTGTAAAGAAAAGGATACATAAAAATATCTTAATAGTAGGAATGGGTGGATCTGTTCTTGGATCTAAGATGCTTTCTTCTTTTTTTGGCTTAGATAAGAATTATTTTTTTTTAGATAATTTAAATAATTCTACAGTTAATGATTTTATTAAAAAAGATCTAAGTAAATTCTCAATATTTATCATATCTAAATCTGGACAAACTTTAGAAACTTTAACAAATTGCAATATTATTCTAAATAATTTTAAAAAAATAAAAAAAGAAATATCTAA
>AQUH01000030.1 GCA_000371745.1 alpha proteobacterium SCGC AAA280-B11 | reverse complement strand
GACGTTATTTTTTCAATCGATTCTCCTGATTTTTCTTTTAGGATTTTAAATAAAGTTAAAAATATAAATAATAAAATAAAAAAAATTCATTTAGTTGCTCCACAAGTCTGGGCGTGGAGAGAAAATAGAAAAAAAAATTTATATAAATTTATTGATCATTTACTTTTACTATTTCCATTTGAAAAAAAGTATTTTGAAGGATTTGTAAGAAATTCATTTGTAGGTCACCCTTTTTTTGATTTTTCTGTTTTTAAAATAAACAAATCAGAAAATAAAGATAAAAAGTATTTCACACTATGTCCTGGAAGCAGAAATTCAGAATTAAAAACATTTATGCCAATCTTTGTTGAAGTAATGAAAAAAATTAATGTAAATAATAATTTTCTATTTCATATTCCAACTTCTGAAAGTAATAAAAATTTTATTAATGATTACTTGCAAAAATCTAAGATAGATAATTTTATTATTACCACTAATGAAAAAGAAAAAAATTTTTATATTAAAGATTCAATTTTGACTATTTCTAAATCAGGAACAATCACTTTAGATATTTGTAAGAACCAATGTCCATTAATTGTTGTTTACAAAACATCATGGCTAAACTATCTGTTAATTAAACCTTTTGTTAAAACTAAATATGGTAATATTCTTAATATTATGGCGCAAAAGGAGATTATACCGGAATTAATACAAGATAAATGTAATGCAGATAAAATTTATAAATTAGCTAAAGAATTTATTGAGAATGATTTGTTAAGAAAAAATTTAGTTGATGATTATACTAAAATTTTGGAGACAATAATTGTTCCTGACAGTCTTGAAAAAATCTCAAATTACCTAATTGAATAGCAATTATCTTTTAGCAATATCTATAAAGTCTCTTTTAGCTTCTCCAAGATACAATTGCCTTGGTCTGCTTAATTTATTTGAAGGATCTAAGTACATTTCTTTCCAATGAGCAATCCAACCAGAAGTTCTAGCAACAGCAAATAAAACAACAAACATTTCAGTAGAAAAGCCCATGGCACTCAATGTTATTCCAGAATAAAAATCTATATTTGGATATAGTTTTTTTTGAACAAAATAATCATCATTTAAAGCAATCTTTTCTAGCTCTATAGCTACTTTTAATAACTCATCATCTTTCTTCCCCATAACTTCAAGAACTTCATGACATGCCTTTTGCATTACCTTTGCTCTAGGATCGTAATTTTTATAAACTCTGTGTCCAAATCCCATTAATCTGAAATTGTCATTTGGATCTTTTGCTCGTTTTATGAATTCAGGAATATTTTTTACACTACCAATTTTTTTTAACATGTTTAAAGCTGCCTCATTGGCTCCACCATGCAAAGGCCCCCAAAGAGCTGAAAAGCCAGCAGCTATTGAAGCAAAAGGATTAACTCCAGATGAAGCGGCAAGTCTTACCGTTGAAGTAGAAGCATTCTGTTCGTGATCTGCATGAAGTATAAATATTTTCTCTAGCGCATCTGAGATTACTTTATTAACTTTATATTTTTGAGCAGGGACTGAAAAACACATATTCAAAAAATTCTCACAGTAATTCAACTCATTATCTGGATATACAAATGGTTGACCAATTGAATATTTGTAAGCCATAGCGGCTAAAGTTGGAACTTTAGCTATCATTCTTCTTGCTGATATTTCTCTTTCTTTTGGATCGTTAACATTAGCTGAGTCTGCGTAAAAAGCAGATAAAGCACCAACGACACCCAACATCATAGCCATAGGATGGCCACCTCTTCTAAATCCATTATAAAAAGATCTGATTTGCTCATGAACCATTGTATGGTTTTTTATGGCATCAGAAAATTCATTGAATTGATCTTTGTTTGGAAGATCACCTTTGATTAATAGATAAGCAACTTCTAAAAATGAACTTTTTTCAGATAAT
>AQUH01000029.1 GCA_000371745.1 alpha proteobacterium SCGC AAA280-B11 | reverse complement strand
TTTTAATAATTTTATCTAAATTGTGGTAGACTTTAATGAACCCGATTAAAATTTCTATTCTATTTTTAATATTCTTTAATCTAAATTCAGATTTTCTGCTTAAAACTTCATAACGATGTGATAAAAAATTTACCAAAACTTCTTTTATAGACATTACTTTTGGCTGAAGTTTTGAATTCAAAACATTCATATTTAAAGAAATTCTTACTTGCAAATCAGTTTGTCTAAATAAACTTTCCATTAATACTTCTGGTTTAACATTTCTATTTTTTGGACGAATAACAATACGAACTAAATGATCGGATTCATCTATAACATTATCGATTAATTTATTTTTTTTACTTATGATTAGATCGGCTATTTTTTCTATTAAAGTTGATTTACTTACCTGGTAAGGAATTTCATTTATAGAAATTTGATATTGTCCTCTGCCCAAATCTTCAATTTTATAAGAAGATCTAAGTTCAAAAAAACCTTTTCCACTTGTGTAAGCTTTAAGTATTTCTGATTTATTATTATTTAAAATCCCACCAGTAGGAAAATCAGGTCCTGGTAGTACTTTTAATAATTCTTTGATTGAAACATTTTTGTCATGATTAACGATTTTTAATCCTTCACAAATTTCAACAATATTATGCGGTGGTATGCTTGTTGCCATTCCAACTGCAATCCCTGATGCACCGTTCGCTAATAAGTTTGGAAATTTTGCTGGAAATACAAGCGGCTCCTGCAAATCACCGTCATACGTACTTTTAAAATCTACTGTTTCCTCATCAATATTTTCAAGTAAAAGCTCTGAAATTTCAGTAAGTTTGGCCTCTGTGTATCTCATCGCAGCTGCGTTATCTCCGTCGATATTTCCAAAATTTCCTTGACCATTTATTAATGGATAACGAATTGAAAAATCTTGAGCGAGTCTTACTAACGCATCGTAAACTGACTGATCTCCATGGGGATGAAATTTACCAATAACATCTCCTACTACTCTAGCTGATTTTTTTGGCTGTAATTTTGATCCTAAATTTAAGAGATACATTGCATATAGCAATCTGCGATGGACTGGTTTTAAACCATCTCTTACATCAGGTAATGCTCTATGCGTGATAGTTGATAATGCATAAGCTAGATATTTTTGACTAAACTCAGTTGCTAGTGAAGCGTTTAAAATACTATCTTTGTTTTTCATTAAAAAAATTTTCTAGTTTTATTCTATAATAAGGAAATTTAACTTTATTCGGTTCAAAAATATAATTTAATAATTGTTGTTTATTAATTATTAATCCGTTGTAGATATCTTTATCAGAAAACAAAGATGAATTATCATGAAAATATTGTGGATAACTTATAGTTTGATTAAAAATTTTTATTAAATCCTCATTTTCTAAATCAACGTTATAACCTAATTCGGACAACAAAAATCTTTCCCATAGAACGTATTTTTTAAAAAAATCTTCTGATGTTAAAGATGCAAATAAATCTTCAAAAGAATTATAGACAGATGGGTATTCATTTCTTTCCGGCAAAGTTTTTAAACAAATACTAGCTGAAGAGAGTATGGCTGTTAATTTCTTATTATCATCAAAATATTTCGGTGCAATAGCTTCTATTAATTCAAAATTATAATAGCCAATTGCATCTTCAGATTTAGATTTCCAAGTAACTTTAATTTTATTACCAATATGAATTAATTTTTTTAATTTAGATGATGTGCCGCCATAAACTATTCCTTTGTGGTGACCGTGATTTTTTGAAAGAATACTTAAAATAGAAGAGTTTTCTCCATATAAACCAATCGACAATATATAGCCTTCATCACTCCAGTTCATTATTTGGATATTTGAACGTCTAGAAATAAACTTACTTTGTGCTTTAATATTTTTTCAATTTCTTTCCTTGCTGACATTCCAATTTTTTTAATAACACTTCCATTCTTTCCTAAAAAGATTTTTTTATGATTATCATTTTTAACATAAATGATTTGGTAAATTTTATAATTTCTGCTCTCTTTTTCAAACTTATAAGTTTTAACATAAATTTGATATGGCAACTCTTGATTTAAATATTTAAAAACAGCTTCTCGTGTAAGTTCTGAAAAAAATATGTCTTTTGTTATATTTGTCTCAAAATTAATAGAATTTTCAAAATCCCCCTCTGGTAGTCTTGATGCAATGCCATCTAAAAGATTATCTATGTTTTTATTTTTTAATGCTGAAACGTAATAAATTTCATCAAAATTTTTAACAAAATTAGATTTATTAATTTGTTCTATTGCAAACTTTTGAGAAACTTTATCAATTTTATTAAAAACTAAAATCTTCGGCTTTTTAGTGCTATTAATAATTTTTTCTAAAATTTCTTCATAAAATAAATGAATAGAAATATCTAGAA
>AQUH01000028.1 GCA_000371745.1 alpha proteobacterium SCGC AAA280-B11 | reverse complement strand
AATCACTCTGGAATCAAAAATATTTTAAACAAAGTAAGAAGAGAAAAAATCGAAGGTCTTAATGTAACCATACCTTTTAAAAGTAGAGTTATTAAATTTTTAAATATTCTAAAAGGTGATGCTTTAAAAACCTTATCAGTTAATACCGTTTATTTAGAAAAAAAGAAATTAGTTGGCGATAATACCGATGTTTATGGTTTCTCTTATGGAATTTTAAAACAAGTCAAAACAAAGATCAAAGTTGCTGGAATTATAGGCGCTGGAGGGGTAACCCCTTCTATAATACTTTCTTTAATCAAAAGCGGAGTAAAAAAAATTTATATAACCAATAGAACATTTTCTAAATTAAAGCCTTTGAAAAAAAAATTTGGGAAAATTGTCCAGCCCGTTAAATGGAATGAATACCCAAAAGTTTTTGGGGAAGCTCAAATCCTTATTAATGCAACAAGTCTTGGACTGCTCGGTTATAAGGAGTTAAGATTTGATTTTAATATTTTTAATAAAAAAATTAACGTTGTTGACATAGTTTATAACCCAGAAAATACAAGGTTTTTGAACGATGCTAAAAAGTATGGGCACCGTACATTTACAGGCCTTAATATGTTTATTTATCAGGCTCAAAGAGCCTTTTTTATATGGAATAAAAAAAAGCCAGAAGTAAATAAAGATATTTATAAAAAATTAAGAAAGAAAATTAATGGTTAGAGTTGGAATCTTAGGCTCCATTGGTTCAGGCAAATCTTTTGTTGCAGATATTTTTGGAAACTTTGGATTCAATATTTTTTCAGCAGATGAAGTAGTGGCTAAGATCTATAAAAGTAATAAAATTGTAAACAATAAGATCTCCAAGATTTTTAATCTAAAGCTTTATAAGAATAGAATAATTAGAGATGATCTTAGGGAGTTTATTAAAAAACACCCAAAAAAATTTAAGATTTTAAATAGAATTATTCACCCATTAGTTAGAAAAGAATTAATTAAATTTTTAGAAAAAAACAAAAATAAAAAATTAGTTGTTTTGGATATACCTCTTCTAATAGAGAATAAATTATTCAAATTTGTTGATATATTTGTTTTTATTAAGACTAAACCAGAAGTTTTTAATAGTAGAATCTGGAAAAGAAAGAATTTAGATGAATCGTTTTTAAAAATATTGAGAAAACAGCAGCTTAGCGAGAAGACAAAAGAAAGTTACGCTAATTTTGTGGTTTTTAATAATTCTAAAAATAAAGTTAAATTGCAAATAAAAGATATTATTAATAAAATTAAATTAAATGATTGAAATTATACTTGATACTGAAACCACAGGTTTGTCTGCAGAAAAAGATAGGATAGTCGAAATCGCTTGTGTTGAACTTAATAATTATATTCCAACCAAAAATATTTTTCATTCTTTTATAAATCCAGGGATAAAAGTTTCCGAAGATGCCTTTAGAGTTCATGGATATTCCGATGAGTTTTTGTCAACAAAACCTAAATTTAAGGATGTGGCCCAAAATTTTATTAATTTTATAAAAAATAAAAAACTTATTATTCATAATGCTGACTTTGACCTTGGTTTCTTAAATAACGAATTTAAAAGACTAAATCTCAAGCCCATTTTAAAATCCGATATTGTAGACACACTCCAGATTGCAAGATCAAAATTCCCCGGTGTTGGTAATAGTTTAGATGCTCTGTGTAAAAGATTTAAGATTAATATTGAAACAAGAGAAAAACATTCCGCATTATTAGACTGCCACCTGCTTTCAAAAGTTTATATTGAATTAGTCGATAAAAAAGAACTTACACTCGATTTGAATCCAAATGATCAAAATTTTGATAATAAGCAAAAATTAGCTGGCATAAAAGGCAATGGAATAGTTAATAAGATTTCAGAAGAACAAATGGAAGAATATAAAAAATTTTTAAAAAAAAATATTTCTAATTCTTTTGCTTTAAATTAGAAAATTGTTGTTCGTAAAGCTCTACAAAATTAATATCTTTTTTAAATTTAAATTCTTTAAATCCTGACTTGTGGAATAAATCAGTAATAAGATCTGTCATATTTTTCCCATATAAATCTGGAATTTCAGCAAGAATAATTCTTTTTATCTCTTCAGAGTTTAATTGAGTATCAATAATCTTAAATATAATTGCCATACATATTTCAGCATGAATTTTATCTATAATTTCTTTAGGTGCTTCAAAAAAAATTTTACAATTTAGTTCAAGCATCCCATTTTTTAATGGCTTATTTGATATATCAATTTTTGCTTCATATTTATCAAGATTCTGTGCTGCATTTACAAAAGACTCAGAAGAGGGAATTTCAAAGGATAGATCTTTTATATAATGTGCAATGATTTCATATTTAGAATAATTTTTAATTTTTATTTCCATTTTAAAAATATAATTTTATTTTTATATTAAATATCATCTAATTCGATCTAAATTTAGATGTATTCTTTTTTAACTATTTAATCTAAAATGCTATTAAATGAATGATAATTTTGGATATATAGACATCGTATTATTAGCAATAGTTGCTGGTATTATTATTTTAAGACTCAGAAGCGTTCTTGGTAAAGGCGCAGAAGATAGTGCTATTAGAACAAAACATACCGCTGTAGTGGAGGCTCAATTTGACGACGTTCATTCGAATAAAGTTGAAGAAATTTGATGGACATGAGATGGCAACCGGGCTTACAGGTAATACCACATTATGAGAGCGAACCACTTTTTATCGACGCTCTTG
>AQUH01000027.1 GCA_000371745.1 alpha proteobacterium SCGC AAA280-B11 | reverse complement strand
GATAAAAAAACTTTTTTTTATCGCCATAAATAATAATTGATATTTTGAATTCCTTTAAAAAATCTATTTTTTTCCCCAATATCTTTCTGGGCAAACAGATCTTCTGAATAAACTACTTCTTTATTATTATAAACTCTAAGAACTGCCACTTTATCATATTTTTTAATAGGTATTGATAATGGATATTCATATTCTAGTTCCATTTTAATTTTCGTATTTTTTAAATTTTTAGGTAGATTAAAAAATATGCCATCTTTGTTTCTACCTCTCACATCCAAATAAGAAGAGCTTCCATTCCAAATTTTTATTCTGAATTTATCTTTGTCATAAGGAATTTTTATAAGGTCTATTTTATTAAAAGCGCTATTTAATAAAAATTTGGCAGATTCAGCCCGGGATGACATTGTGGGCAAACCACTTATTACAACTATTATTCTTTTGTTATCTTTCTTCTTAGTAACAGCAATAGAGTATTTGCTGTCAGCAAGGTGTCCTGTTTTTATTCCATCTACACTTTCATCCATGAATAATAACACATTACGATTTTCTTGTTTTACTGGATTGCCACCTGTTCTAACCCATGCAAAATCTTTTTCTTTAAAGTATTTATAATATTCTTGATAATTATTAATTAAATAAGACGATAACAAAGCTATATCTCTTACAGTTGAATAATTATCTTTACTAAAAGTTCCTGATGAATTACTAAAATTAGTACTACTCATATTAATTTCTTTAGCTTTAGCATTCATTAACAATGCAAACTGATCTTCAGAACCAGATATTCCTTCCGCTAAAACTATAGAAGCATCAACTCCAGAAACAATAATCAATCCTCTTAATAAATCTTCAACAGAAACTTTATCTCCCGGCACTAAAAACATTGTGGATTCGCCAGACTTAGTTGAGTTCCATGCTTTTTTTGAAACTGTAAACTGATCTTTTAATTTAATTTTTTTATTTTTAAGTTGATCAAAAACTATTACAGCGGTCATAATCTTTGTCAAAGAAGCTGGTGAAATTCTAGTATCGGAATTTTTTTGAGCTAGTGTTGTGCCACTGAAATGATCAATCACAATTCCGTATTTTACTTTGTCTGGAATAATAACTTGAGAAAATGAATTGACACAAAAAAAGTTAATAATTATTGAAAGAAATAAAAGTACTCTAAAAATCATTTAACGCTTATATTATAATTTTGAAACTTAGTATTTGTTATTTTGTTAAAAAAAATGTCAAATTCATCAACATTTTTAATTGAAAGAGCCTCTACTCTAAACTTTTTATTTATTTGAATTATATTTGGATTAATATTTTTTAACTCTCTTTTTAAAGAATTTGCGAAATCTATTGCACTATTTTTATAAGAAAAATCACCATAATAAATTATTATTATTTTTGATAAATTATCTCTAGATGAGTTATTTCTTGATAAATCAACTACATCAACACTTTGTGTCTCAATGTTTTGAACAACTTTTTTTTCTTCTTCAAAAATTTTTGCTGTCTCCGCTGTGAAAATTTTGTTAACCCTAATTGTTTCAATTTTAATTAATGGAAATTTATTACTCAATTCAAGTATATCGAAATACTTTTTAGATATAAGAATCTCCCTTCCATTATTATAAGTAGAATTTTTATCAATTTTTAAAAGAACACTTTTATTGTTTATAAGATTGGTTATTTTAACTTGAGTATTAGCCGGTATAGAAGAGTGAATTGATTCATCTTCTAAAATATTATTCAATCCTAAAATATTATTTTTGCTATCAGTTATTCGACCAGCGAAGCCAATTTTTTCATAAGTGAAATTTACTTGGTTATAATTCTGACAGGAATAGATTAAAAAGAAAAATAAAAAAAGAAAAATTTTTTTCATTCTACAACTTAATTTTATCAGAGAGTGTGCCGACTGTTATTGCAAACCTTAAAGATCTATTCCATTCTAACAATTTTAAAAAATTATCAAAAACGATATAAATTGGTCCATCCTCACCATCTGGTCTAATTACCCATCCTTCTTTTGTTTCTGAAATTATTATTTCGCTATTATTTTTATTTTTAAAACCTAACGATTTTAAATTTAAAATTGATATTTTATTTTGTAAATTTCTTGAATCTGTATTAATTAATTTTTTATCAAAACTTTGATTGTTTTTTAATTCAAATCCCCAAGTTTCTTTTTGTGCCCATCCTATTGTATGAAGATAATTGGCAGCTGATGCTAATGAATCTTGAAATGAGTTTATTAAATCAATGTCAGGTGATGAATCAAAGTTTACAGCGTACTTTTGAATTGTTGATGGCATAAATTGAAAATTACCAATTGCTCCAGCCCAAGAACCATAAAGACTTTCATATTTTAATGTTTTATTGTCTATAAGCTTAAGAAGTATAATTAATTCTTTTTCAAAGTATTCAGGTCTTCTATTGTCAAATGAAAGCGTTGATAAAGCAGATATTATATCTACTTTACCTTTATTAACCCCAAAATTAGTTTCTATTCCCCATAACGCAGCCAATACTTCTTTGTCTACTTTAAATTTGTTACTAACCTTTTCAAATAAGTCTAAATTTTCATTTAATAGATTTTTCGCAGTTTGGATCTTTTTTTCATCCACTCTTTTGTCTAAATATTCGTAGGTTTTTTCAAAAAACTCAGGTTGCTTTCTATCTAAGACAACTATTCTTTCTAAAAATTTGACGTTTTTTAAAGAATTTTCAACAGTTTCTTTTGAAATACCTTGGCTTATAGCTCTACTTTTGAAGCCAACTAACCATTCATCAAACTTTTCATTCGATAAAGCGACATTAATATTAATTGTTGTAAA
>AQUH01000026.1 GCA_000371745.1 alpha proteobacterium SCGC AAA280-B11 | reverse complement strand
TGAAGGGTTAATTTTCATTTTTATTTATTTAATAAATTATTTAATCTTGTCTTTGCAGAGGTGTCAATCATTGTGCTACCAATTTGTAAGATTGAACCAACCAATAAAGATTGATCCACAGAAAAAGAAATGTTGATCTTTTTCTTTAAAATATCGTCTAATTTTTTTGCAATATCAGCCTTCTCACTATCTGTGATTGCATGAGACAATTTAAGAGTTGCAAGAACTTCTCCTCTTTCGTTTAGTAATAAATCAAAAAAATTATTCACTATTTTTTCTACAAAGAAGAATCTTCTGTTTTTATTTAAAACTTTTAAAAATCTTGAAAATAAATCCGAAAATGAAAAATGTTTAGTTAAAGCTTCAATCACATTATTAATTACGGAATATTTATTAGTTGGATTTTTAATAAATTTTTTTAGATCTTCGCTTTGAGCTAATATCTCTTTTAATTTTAAAAAATCCTTTTCGAGAACATCTAAACTTTTAGCCTCATGAGCTAGCCTATATACTGCTTTAGCATATCTATTAGTTTCGCTAAAAGTTTTCATAAGTTTTTTTATTATTAAATTTAATAAGAAAAAGTTCTCGTAACATGCCAAATTACACTTATCAACTGTGATATTTTGTACTTTTTAAAAAAATTATTTAAAGTTTATTGGATCAACGTCTACCGTTAATGAAATGTTTTTTTTAATTTTAATAGTTTTTAACCAATTTTTTAAAAATTTTTGAGGAAATGCTTCTTGAGGGTATTTTAGCAAAAGCCTCGAACGATATTTTCCCTTTATAAGCGAAATTGAAGCGCTAACAGGACCTAGAAGTTGGGTATCTTTCATTCTAGGAATTCTATTTTTTAAAACTCTCGCACACTCATCTACATCAAATCTATTTTTGCCAGATATAATAAAAGCGATTAGTTTTGTAAAAGGTGGCAAATTAGATCTCTCCCTAAAGCTAATTTCATTCTCATAAAAAGATAAAATATTTTGATCACATATTGATTTTAAAGTCTGATTTTCTGGCTCAAAAGTTTGAAAATATACTGTCGAATTTTTAACTTCTCTTCCGGCTCTACCACTAAGTTGGTTCATGAGCTGATACGTCTTTTCTGAACTGCGAATATCATTACCTAAAAAATTAGTATCAGCATTAACAACAACGATGCAATTTAACTTTGGAAAATGAAAACCTTTAGAAATTAATTGAGTACCTACAATAATATTTATTCTCCCATCTTGTATATTTTCAAAAATCTTTTTGGCATTATCATCATTATGAATAAAATCGCTTGAGAACAGTTCAGTTCTTTGATCTGAAAAAATTTCTTTCACTTCTTCATAAATTTTTTCTACACCCAAACCATAAAAAGACAGTTTGCAATCATCTCCATCTTTACATTTTCTTTGAAGTGAAGCTTCATGATTACAATAATGACATATTAATTTATTTGTTTCCTTATGATAAATTAATGAAACTGAACAGTGCGGGCAATTGAAACGATAACCACATTTTGAGCAGATAACAAAAGTTGAGTATCCTCTTCGATTTAAAAAAAATAATATCTGATTTCCTTTTTCTAAAATATTTCTAAGTTCAGGAAGAATAGATGGTGAAATAAATTTAGATTTAAGAGGAGGATTAATTTTCAAATCTACAAATTTAACTTCTGGTAATTGAGCATCTTTATATCTCTTGTCTAAACTTATATAAAAAAACTTTTTATTTATTGTATTGTAATAGGTTTCAAGAGAAGGTGTCGCAGATACAAGAATAACTGATATATTTTTTATTGAAGCCATTAATACGGCCATATCCCTTGCATTATAAATAATTTGATCTTCCTGCTTGTAAGATTGATCGTGCTCTTCATCTATAATAATCAAGCCCAGCCTCTTGAAAGGAAGAAAAAGGGATGATCTTGCACCTAAAACTAAATTAATTTTATTGTCAGCAATACCCTGCCAAATTAATTTTTTATTTTTCTCTGAAACATCTGAGTGCCATAATGCTGGATAATCACCAAAATATTCCTTGAATCTTTCTTTAATCTGATTTGTTAATGCAATCTCAGGAAGCAAAACCAGAACCTGATAACCTTTTTCTAAAAAATCTTGTATTTTTTTAAAATATATTAATGTTTTTCCTGAGCCAGTAATTCCATGCAACAACGTTGTTGAAAACTTATCAAAAGTAATTTTGTCATCTAAAATTTTAATAGCTTTTTTTTGACTGTCATCAAAATTAATTTTCTTTTTTAATGTAGATTTAAAAAATTGTATTTTTTTATTTTTTTTTAAAGATTTGATAAATGCTTTTTTAAAAATAAATAATTTAAGAACAATTCCTAAATCAACCAAATTATATAAAGAAAATTTTTCTACAAAAGTTAAGGTGTCTTTATCTAGAGATACAAAATCAAATTTTCTCTTTATATCCTTTATTCTAATTGAGCTTTTAACAGAACTTCCTTTGCCCCAAACAACCCCTATAATTTCTTTGTTTTGGAATGGAACCAAAACAAAATCTCCAATTTTTGCATTAATATCTTTTGGAATATTATATGTGAAGGGATGGTCAAATTTTAATGGTAATAATACGTCTAATGTCATCAAAAAATTCTATTAACTGTTTATTTCTTAGTATAAATTTTATAATCTAAATCCATGGAAATTTTTCTAGACTCATCAGATATTAAAGAAATTAGAGGATTAAACAAAGCTAATTTAATAGATGGTGTCACAACAAATCCTTCTCTACTTGCAAGTGCAAATACTGATTTTAAAATTTTATTAAAAGAAATCTGCAGCGAAATAAAAGGACCGGTGAGTGCTGAAGTAACGGCTCCTGATGTTCCTTCGATGTTAAAAGAGGCGGAGGTATTAAGGA
>AQUH01000025.1 GCA_000371745.1 alpha proteobacterium SCGC AAA280-B11 | reverse complement strand
ATGACAGCGAATTATGGAAATGGCATTGCACAAAGAACTTGTGCTGCTGCAGACAGAACTGGGCATGCAATTCTTCATACACTTTATGGACAAGCTCTTAAAAAAAATACTGAATTTTTTATTGAATATTTCGCATTAGATTTATTAATGCACAATGGAAAGTGCCATGGAATTACTGCTTGGAATTTACAAGATGGAACTATTCATCGTTTTAGAGCTAACATGACTATTCTTGCAACAGGTGGTTATGGTCGCGCATATTTTTCAGCGACGTCAGCACACACGTGCACAGGTGATGGTAATGCAATGGTTTTAAGGGCAGGTTTACCATTGCAGGATATGGAATTTGTCCAATTTCATCCAACAGGAATTTATGGAGCTGGATGTTTAATCACTGAAGGATCGAGAGGAGAAGGAGGTTTTCTAGTTAACTCTGAAGGAGAAAGATTTATGGAAAGATATGCTCCTCATGCAAAAGATCTTGCTTCGCGAGATGTGGTTTCAAGATCTATGACTATTGAGATCAATGAGGGAAGAGGAGTTGGAAAAAACAAAGATCATATTTATTTGCATTTAAATCATTTAGATCCAAAAGTTCTGCATGAAAGACTTCCTGGAATTTCAGAATCAGCAAAAATTTTTGCAGGTGTAGATGTTACAAAAGAACCAACACCTGCAAACACGGAATAGCCTCCGTGTGCTTTTGCAACGTTGTTAATTAATTCCATAATTAAGACTGTTTTTCCAACTCCAGCTCCTCCGAATAATCCAATTTTTCCACCTCTAGAATATGGAGCAAGCAAATCCACAACTTTAATTCCTGTAACTAAAACTTCAGTCTCAGTTGATTGCTCAACATAAGCTGGTGCGGCTCTGTGTATTGGCCATTTTTCTTTTGTTGTTAAAGGACCTCTTTGATCAATTGGTTCACCGATAACATTTATAATTCTGCCTAATGTTTCTGGACCCACTGGTACAGTAATAGCTGTTCCTGTATTCGTTACCTTATCTCCTCTTTTTAATCCTTCGGTTGTATCCATTGCTATAGTTCTAACTGTGTTTTCTCCAAGATGTTGCGCCACTTCTAGAACTACTCTTAATCCATTATTGTTACATTCTAGAGCAGTTAAAATTTCTGGTAATTGATTGTCAAATTTTACGTCTACAACTGCTCCAATAACCTGAACTATTTTTCCAAATTTATTTTCCATAATTCTCCTATAAAGATTCTGCTCCTGATATGATTTCTATTAACTCTTTAGTAATAACTGCTTGTCTTGTTCTGTTATAATTAATTGTAAGTTTTGAGATCAAATCTCCTGCATTTCTAGTTGCGTTGTCCATAGCCGTCATTCTTGATCCTTGTTCACTAGCCTGATTTTCTAGAAAAGCCGCATAAATTTGTGTTGCAATATTTTTTGGTAAAAGATTTTCTAGAATTTGATTTTCATCAGGCTCATAATCATACTGACTATTTGCTGTGTTTTGTTGATTTGGTTTTTCCTCAATTGAAACAGGTATTAACTGTTGTGATTGTGGAATTTGAGCAATAACACTCTTAAATTTATTATAAAACAAAGTGCACACATCAAATTCATTTCTAGTAAATAGATTTAAAATTTTATCAGTAATCTCTTGAGCTTTTGCAAAAGAAACTACTTTTTCATCTTTTAGAGATACTCTGTCGATAATATATTGATTATATTTTCTCTTAAGTTGATCGTTAGCTTTGCTACCAACAACTATAATTTTCAAGTTCTTCCCTTCTTCTAAAGCTTTTTCAAAAAAAACTTTAGCTTTTCTACATATGTTAGTATTAAAACCACCACACAATCCTCTGTCAGAGCTTAAAACAACACAAAGATATGTTTCGATTTTTTGATTTCCAACTAATAATTTTGGTGCTGAATCCATATCTGTTACTGAGTTTTTTAGATTTAGTATTATAGAATTTAATTTCTCAGAATAAGGTCTTGCATTTTCTGCATTCTGTTGTGCTTTTCTAAGTTTAGCAGCGGCAACCATCTTCATTGCTTTAGTTATTTTTTGAGTAGATTTAACGCTAACAATTCTATTTCTTAAAAACTTTAGACTGGCCATTTATTTAGCAAAACCTCTCTTAAAATCAGTAATAAATTGTTTTAATTTTTCTTCATTAGCTTCATCAATCTTTCCTGAAGATTTAATATTATCTAAAATATCAGGAGCTTCTGATTTTATTTTTGATAAAAGTTTCTTCTCAAAAGATTTTATTTGATTAAGCTCAACATCATCTAAAAATCCTCTTACTCCTGAGAAAATAACCACAACTTGTTCTTCTACTTTTAAAGGTGAATACTGGTCTTGTTTTAATAATTCAGTTAATTTTGATCCACGATTTAATAATTTTTGAGTTGCAAGATCTAAGTCTGATCCGAACTGAGCAAATGCTGCCATCTCTCGATACTGAGCAAGTTCAAGTTTGATTGAACCAGAAACTTGTTTCATCGCTTTAATCTGCGCTGCAGATCCAACCCTAGAAACTGAGATACCTACGTTAACAGCAGGTCTAACTCCTTTGTAAAAAAGTTCTGTTTCTAAGAATATTTGTCCGTCAGTAATAGAGATAACGTTTGTTGGAATATAGGCAGAGACGTCGCTAGCTTGTGTTTCAATGATTGGTAATGCTGTAAGAGATCCGCCGCCATGTTTATCATTCAATTTTGCAGCCCTTTCAAGTAATCTACTATGAAGATAGAACACGTCCCCTGGAAAAGCTTCTCGTCCCGGAGGCCTACGTAGAAGTAATGACATTTGTCTATAAGCAACAGCCTGTTTTGATAAATCATCATAAATAATAAGAGCGTGCATACCATTGTCTCTGAAATATTCTCCCATCGTGCATCCTGTGTAAGGAGCTAAAAATTGTAATGGAGCTGGGTCCGATGCTGTTGCAGCAACAACGATCGTATACTCTAATGCGCCCGCTTCTTCTAAAGTTTTAACAATCTGTGCAACGCTCGATCTTTTTTGTCCAATTGCAACATAAATACAATAAAGTTTTTTGCTCTCATCATTAGACTTGTTAATTTCTTTTTGATTAATAATTGTATCAATTGCAATTGCTGTTTTACCAGTTTGTCTATCGCCAATAATTAATTCCCTTTGTCCTCTTCCAACTGGAATTAAGCTATCAATAGCTTTCAATCCTGTTTGCATTGGTTCGTTTACAGATTTTCTTGGAATAATCCCTGGAGCTTTAATTTCAACTCTTTTTCTTTCAGCATTTTTATCAATTGGTCCTTTGCCATCTATTGGATTTCCCAATCCATCAACTACTCTTCCTAATAAAGATTTTCCAACAGCAACGTCAACGATAGAACCTGTTCTTTTAACTATATCACCTTCTTTAATTTTTGAGTCATCTCCAAATATAACCACCCCAACATTTTCTGTTTCAAGGTTTAAAGCCATACCTTTAGTGCCTTCAGAGAATTGAACCATCTCTCCAGCTTGTACGTTGTCTAATCCATAAACTCTGGCGATACCGTCTCCTACTGTTAAAACCTGACCGACCTCTGAAACTTCAACTTCTGTTCCGAAGTTTTTTATTTGATCTTTTAAAATGTTAGTAATTTCTGAAGGGTTAATTTTCATTTTTATTTATTTAATAAATTATTTAATCTTGTCTTTGCAGAGGTGTCAATCATTGTGCTACCAATTTGTAAGATTG
>AQUH01000024.1 GCA_000371745.1 alpha proteobacterium SCGC AAA280-B11 | reverse complement strand
TATTAATCCTTTGCCTTTATCTAATACCATTCTACAAATTTGCTTATCTGTTTTTGTAAACTCTTTATCAGCTTCAATCATAAATAAAATAATATCTGCCTGGTATACTGCTTTTAAACTTTCTTGTGTAATATACTGTTGTTCATCTGATTTTGATTTTCCTTTTCTTTTTAACCCTCCAGAATCTATAATCTTGAATATTCGATTTTTATATGTAATTTCTTCAACAAATAAATCTTTTGTTGTCCCTGGTATTTCGCTAACAGGTGATAATTCTTTTTTTATTATTTTATTAAAAAAAGTAGATTTTCCAACATTGGGTTTACCCACTATTGCAAGTGTAATTACTCCTGAAGACATGCTACTCATTATTTAACTAAAATTAACTCTGAAGAATGATTAAGAATTAATATATTATTATCAACTATGATAGGACCTCTTGATAGTTCACTATTAATTTTTTTATGCATAACGTATTTTCCATCTATTGCTGTTATTTTAAAAATATTTCCATTAGATGATGTTAAGTATAAATTGTTAGATGCTAATATTAACCCGTAATACTCCACTGGATCTTTAAGATCTTTAATAATTTTGTTTAAGTTTAAAGACCATAAAATAGTTCCGTTGTTTTTATTAAAAGCTACTACAAATCCATTTTCAGTTAAAACGAATAAATATTTCTCATTTATAATGTGATTTTGAACAGAGGATAATTTATATGACCATTTTATTTCGCCTGTTTGAATATTAAGATTTAACAAATCTCCACTATTAGAAGAAACATAAACGTCCTTCTTATCAATCAATATATTAGATATTTTAAAAACTAAATTAGTAGAGATATTATTTTGAGATAAGACATTTCTATTCCACATAATAACTTGTTTCTCGATATCGATTGCAGTTACATCTCCGACATCATTAGAAAAAAGTAGTTTATTATCGTAAATAGAAATGCTGCTTGATTTAGCTGGCTTTATTAACCCAGACAAAGATTCGAAACTCCATATTTTTTGGCCATCGACAGGATCGAATGCATAAAGTCTACTATTCTGATTAACGACGTACAGAACATTCTTGTAATAATTAAGATGAGAAGAAAAAGGAATTCCATAATTTTGCTGCCACAATGTCTTTCCAGTTTCAGTATTGACTGAATAAACAAATCCTAAATTATCTGCAACATATAAAAATTCTCCATTTAAAAGCATGGTAATGTTTTTAGGATAACTATTGTAAGAGCTATCGTATATTTTTAATTCCCAAACAATCTTACGGTTTGCTAAATCAAATTTATATATTTTTCCCTTCTCATCTGCAAAAAAAACAAAGTTTTCAGAAACTACTAACGATCCATCGTCGTTATTTCTGTTAACATAATCTCCAATATCTTTTTTAAAAATATCATCAAACTTTCCGTCAAAAACAAAATGATCGTAAAAATTATTTGATGAAAAATGTTCATAATTCCATTTTTTGTTTAACTGAGGTTGATTAAATTGCAAGATACTTTTGGCATCTATTTCTTTATCAAATAAATTATTTGACTCAAAGACATTTATTTTTTCACCTTGCTTTTTAAAAGTTTCAAGATCAACTTTATTGTCTTTATCAGATGAGCATGAATAAATAAAAAAAGTAACGAATAATAAAATTAATCTCATTTAATTAATGCCTTTACTTTTTTTTCTATTTCTTTTTTAAAAAGCTCTGGAATATTTTCTATTTTTAAAACTTGATTATAAATATCTTTAGCTTTATTTTTTTGTCCTCTATCTAAATAAAAGTCTCCAAGCATTTCAAGAGATAAAATCTTCCAAGGAGAATTCTTAAAATCGCTAGGATTTAACAAATCAAAAAATTTATTCTCATCGGACGATTCAAAAATAAGTATGGCTTTTTTAATTTTAAATAAATCTTTATCGTTTCTTTCAATGTCTCCTGAAATAGCCTCATCTAATAATGAAATTTGCTTATTTTTATCATTTTTAGACAATTCTAATAATTTTGATATTGCTAGGACTTTATAAATATTAATTTTTGAATTTTTTAAATCTTCTAACCTTTTTTTTGCTTCATCATTTTTTTTTTCGGATATTAAATTTAATATATAGACATATTCTTGTGTGGTTTTTTTTGCTCTAATTTCAAATAAAATATTTTTTCCTATAAAAAAAAATATTATAAAAAATAATATAATAACAAATATAATTATTTTATATTTATATTTTTTGAATAAATTTAAAAATTTATCTTGTTTTAAATCGTCATCTATTTCAGTAAAGAGTTGATTCATAATATTTAGTATAAATGTTTAGGATCTGGAAATTTATTTTTTTTTAAATCTCTTACAAATTTTTTTACACAAAGATCCATTCTAGATTTAAAATCATCATATACTTTTACAAATTTAGCTGTTTTCTCTGAAAAACCCAGAATATCTTCTGTAACCAATATCTGCCCATCACATTTTTCTGACGCTCCTATTCCTATAGTAGGTATTTTAATAGTATTGCAAATCTTATCAGCAAGTATTTTGGGTACGCACTCTATTACAATAGAAAAGGCACCGGCCTGCTGTATGTTAATTGCATCTTTTATAATCTGATTAAAACCCAAATAGTCTCTACCTTGAACTTTGTAATCGGATTCTTTTTTTACAGATTGAGGCAAAAGTCCAACATGCCCCATTACTGGAATATTATTTTTAGCTAAATAATTTATACTCTTATAAATTTTTGCCCCACCCTCAAGTTTAACTGCATCGCATCTTGTCTCTTTCATAATTTTTTTTGCATTTATCAAAGCAATTTTTGGATTTGTTTCATATGTGCCGATAGGCATATCGACAACTAATAAACTTTTTTTAATAGATTTTTTAACTGCTTTTCCATGCATGATCATCATTTCTAAAGTAACATCTCTAGTAGATTTCATGCCATACAAAACCATTCCTAAAGAATCTCCTACTAAAATTACATCGCAATACTTATCTAGTATTTTTGCAACAGGAGCTGTGTAGGCTGTTAGACAAATAAGTGGTTTTTTAAATTTTTTAATTTTAATATTATTTATGTTCAATTTTTTTTTCATTAATCTTATTCCCATTCAATGGTAGCTGGTGGTTTAGAGGTAATATCATAAACAACTCTATTAATGCCTTTTACATTATTAATAATTTTATTAGAGATTTCTCCCAAATCTTTATTTTTAAAATGATAAAAGTCTGCAGTCATTCCATCTAATGACGTTACTGCTCTTAATGAGCATACAAAATCATATGTCTTAAAATCACCCATGACACCTACTGTCTTAACAGGCAAAAGAACCGTAAATGCTTGCCAAATTTTATTATAGAGACTCCTCTTTTTCAGCTCACTAATAAAAATATTATCAGCTTCTTGTAAAATTTTAATTTTAACTTTATCAATTTTTCCAGGAATTCTAATAGCTAGTCCTGGACCTGGAAATGGGTGTCTAAAAATAATTTCTTTGGATAATTTTAAACTAACTCCAATATTTCTAACTTCATCCTTAAATAACTCTCTAAATGGCTCTAATAAAGCAAATTTCATTTTCTTAGGTAAACCACCGACATTATGATGGGATTTTATTACTGAAGAAGGTCCACCGTGGTGGCTCTGGCTTTCTATTACATCAGGATACAGTGTTCCTTGGGCTAAATATTTTATATTTTTAAATTTTTTTGATTCTTTTTCAAAGATTCTAATAAAAACTCTACCTATAATCTTTCTTTTTGTTTCTGGATCTGAAACGTTATGCAGTGCATTTAAAAATTCTTTAGATGCATCAACATAATTCAACTTAACTTTATAATTCTTTTTAAATACGTTTATAACTTCTAGCGCCTCATTTTTTCTTAACAATCCAGTATTTATAAAAAAACAATGCAGTTTTTTTCCTATTGCTTTGTACAACAAAGCAGCCAAAACACTACTATCTACGCCTCCTGATAAAGCACATAGAACATTTTCATTTTTAACTTCTGATCTAATATTTTTTATTAAATAACTAATCTGATTTCTTGAATTCCAATTCTTTTTTAATTTACAAATATTAAATAAAAAATTCTTAAATAAAATAAAACCTTTAATAGTATGTATAACTTCAGGATGAAATTGAACTCCGTATATTTTTTTCTTTGAATTCTCAATTATTGTATACTTATAATCATCGCTAGAAGCGATACCTTGAAAACCTTTAGGTACCTTATTAACTACGTCAGTATGATTCATCCATACTTGTGTTTTATTTTTTTTGTCAAAAAAATCTTTAGTAAGTTTTGAAGATTTGTTTTTGTAAACATAACATTTTCCAAATTCACTTTTTTTTTGATTTTTTACAGCTCCACCAAACTCTCTAGCCAATAATTGATGTCCATAACAAATGCCTAATATAGGTTTATTAAAAGTTAATATTTGTTTTGGGATTCCTAAATATGAGCTTTTTGTAATAGATAAAGGACCTCCAGATAAAATAATTCCTTTTAAATTATCTGTATTTGTTAAATTTTTAGTTTTATAACAACTAATAATTTCGCAGTAGACTCCTAACTCTCGTACCCTTCTTGCTATTAGCTGAGTAGTTTGCGATCCAAAATCTATAATAATTATTTTATTTATACTGGAAATATCCTTCATTTTTTTTTATCGACAATAATCATTTTCGATAAATCGGTTTTCTTTGAGCATAAATCTTTACATACTTTCCCAAAAATTAAATTTGATTCTTGTGCTTTTTTAAAATCACCCTCATCAACATTTAATAAAATTTTCAAATATAATGCTTCTTCATTTTTTGGATTAATAACTAATACTGTGTCTAAATAGTTTTTTTCCTGAACTTTATCTTTTTCAATTAAAGCTATTTTGGACAAATATAAATATGACTTTTCATTTTTAATATTAAATACAATGTCTTTTTCAAAATAAAATTTGGCTTCCTTATAATTATTCAAATTAAAAAATTTTATACCCTGATTATAATAATCGGTATTTGCAGCATTAACTGAAAAATCAAAACTTATAAAAAATACTATTATTATAAATCGACTAATTTTTTTCATAATTAACTTTCAAAGGGATAATTAGGAGATTGTTTTGTGATTTGTATATCATGTACATGACTTTCTTTTAACCCTGAGTTTGTAATTTTAACAAAT
>AQUH01000023.1 GCA_000371745.1 alpha proteobacterium SCGC AAA280-B11 | reverse complement strand
ATAAAGTCGTTTTCTTCTCTGCAAGAGAATTATAATTTGTATTCGTATTCACATCGTACGTGTAACTAACTCCGTTTTTATCTTTAGAAAATCCACTTGCTGCTGTGGTGATGGGATTAATTTATGTAAATCCACAAGGAGTGGACGGA
Source organism: alpha proteobacterium SCGC AAA280-B11 (assembly GCA_000371745.1). Lineage (GTDB taxonomy): Bacteria > Pseudomonadota > Alphaproteobacteria > Pelagibacterales > Pelagibacteraceae > Fontibacterium. Next base: position 5,050 of record AQUH01000023.1, on the reverse strand, counting down.
AAACCGGATCCATTAAAAACAGCACACGATGTTAGAGAAACATTTAGAAGAATGGCAATGAATGATGTTGAAACTTGCGCCCTTACCGTTGGAGGTCATTCAATTGGACGAGCTCATGGTAATGGTGATGCCGCAAAACTTGGACCAGAACCTGCAGCTGCTCAAATTCACGAACAAGGATTTGGTTGGAATCAAGAAAATGGACTTGGCAAATATCAAGTAACTTCTGGACTTGAGGGGGCTTGGACAACAAATCCTGACAAATGGAATTATGAATACTTAGATTTATTGTTAAATTACGAATGGGAAAGTAAAAAAAGTCCAGCAGGCGCTTATCAGTGGGAGCCCATTGGACTTGAAGAACATAAAAAGCCAAGAGACTTAGAAAATCCAAATATCAGACACAATCCAATGATGACGGATGCGGATATGGCAATGAAAATGGATCCAGAATACAGAAAAATAACTGAACAATTTTACAAAAATCCAAAATACTTAGATGAACAATTTGGTAAAGCTTGGTTTAAATTAACGCACAGAGATTTAGGAACAAAAACAAATTATATCGGACCTTGGGTGCCAAAGGAAACTTTGATTTGGCAAGATCCTGTTCCAGCGCATAAGAAAAAATACAGCGTTGAGAAAGTTAAAAAATTAATTGCAGCAAGCGGCCTTAGCATATCAGAACTTGCTTCAACTGCTTGGGATAGCGCTAGAACTTATAGAAGAACAGACAAGAGAGGCGGATCCAACGGAGCCAGAATTAGACTTGCACCACAAAAAGATTGGGAAGCAAATGAACCCACAAGACTTAAAAAAGTTTTAAAAGTTTTAGAAAGCATTGCTAAAAAAAGTGGCGCTAGTATTGCAGATACCATCGTATTAGGTGGGGTTGTTGGACTAGAAAAAGCAATTAAAAAAGCTGGATCAAAAGTTAAAGTACCATTCACGCAAGGACGAGGTGATGCAACGCAAGAGCATACAGACATTGAGTCCTTTAAAGTATTAGAACCACTTCATGATGCATTTAGAAATTATGTTAAAAAAGATTATGCAGTAATGCCAGAAGAGTTGATGCTAGATAACGCTTCTTTAAAAGGATTGTCAGCTAAAGAAATGACTTGTTTAGTTGGCGGCATGAGAGTGTTAGGAACAAACTTCGATGGTACAGAGCATGGAGTGTTCACTGATAAAGTTGGAGCTTTAACTAATGACTTCTTCGTAAATTTAACTGACATGAAGTTTAACTGGAAACCAACAGGCAAAAATAGTTATGACATTGTAGAGCGAAAAACTAACAAAACTAAATTCAAAGCAACAAGAGTTGATTTAGTATTTGGCTCAAACTCAGTGCTTCGTGCGTATGCAGAAGTATATGCGCAAGATGATAACAAAGAAAAATTCGTAAAAGACTTTGTTGCTGTTTGGACAAAGATTATGAATGCTGGATTTGTAAATACTCACTAAAGTAATATTTTCGATAACTTTTCAGAACTCTAATGCTTAAAATTAGTTAAGCAATTTAATTAAATTATTATAATAACAGGGTTATGCATTTAACTAAGACGTCCTTTAAACCCACTCATTTTAAAAAGTTCAGGTTTTGCCTGCTTCAGTTTATTGTCCTTATTTTTTTATTACAAATCAAACCAGTTATTGCAAAAGACTACATTAGTGAGCGAACATACTTTGAAGACAAGACTGGAAATATGTCTTTTCAAGAAGTTAAGGGAAAAAATTTTGAGAAAATTGTAGGTACGGTTTTACAAATGTTAAATTAAATTTAGCACTTTTCATTACTAGTGTCGCTTAGCGTTATTTGCTAAAAATTCATAGTATTTATAAGGGTAATATTTTAAAAATGTATTATTGCTAACAAAAAATAAGGAGCAGCATAAATTTTAAAATCTATAGAAAGAATCTGGGCTAGAGTCACAGGTCATTTAATGGGTAACACCATGGCACAGGAGCATATACTTTCAAAGACGAAAAAAAAGTAGTTGGAATGTTTAAAGACGGCCAGTTTGTAAAATAAGAAATATTTAATTAAAAATTAATTTATTTTATCTGTGTAAGAACTTTTTATAGTTGTTACACCTGTATCATCAAAAGAAACTTCATCTTTGCAAATATTTGTAACATCAATAGTTAATTTACAATCCTTAGATGTTGCAGCAGATAGAGCATGCTCTGACAATTTTTTTCCAGTTTCACTCTCAATTCCAAAGTCTGCCATCGTCGTCATAATCGATGAAGGCGTCACAAGTGTATCAATTATGTGAGAAGCGACTAAACTGCCGCCGCAACCATTTAATGTAAGCGTTGCTAGAATTATAAATATTGCCTTAATTTTCATAGGCCGTAGCTATATTACAATTCGCGTAAAAAGCGAATTATTTTTTAGTAAATTATTTAATTAATTTCGTAAACTGCATGTAAAATGTGCTTATGTCTTTAAAAAAAAATAAGGAGTAGCAAAAATGTTAAAATCTATGGAAAAAATATGGGCTAGAGCCACAGGTCATTTGATGGGTAACTCAGATGAAGAAAGACCTGATGTACCTATTTTAACCTTAAGAGAAGCAAGAATTGCTTTATATTTAAAAACTTTTTGGGTTGGTATACACGTGATTACTTGTCTATTTATTATCGCTAATATCATTTGGCATTGGTAAAAAATAAATAATTAATCTCAGATTAGTTGAAAATAATTTTTTGATATAGAATTAAACCATGGGAAATATTGTAGAATTCAAAAAACCAGACGGCAAAACTTCAAAAGGTTATTTAACGGAATCTAAAAAAGATGCACCTGCCATCGTTGTCATACAAGAATGGTGGGGGATGAATGATCAAATCAAAAAAGTTGCAGATACTTTGAAAGATGCAGGTTACCGTGCACTTGTTCCTGATTTATATAAAGGAAAATTAGCACTCGATGCTAATGAAGCTAAACATTTAATGACAGGACTTAATTTCTTAGATGCAGCAAGCGAAGATATTCGTGGCGCTGTTCAGTATCTAAAAAGCACAGGTTCTAAAAAAGTAGCCGTAACTGGTTTTTGTATGGGAGGCGCTTTAACATGTCTTTCCTCAGTTCATGTTCCAGAACTTGATTGTGGTGTTATTTGGTATGGTTATCCGCCACTTGAATTAGTGGATGCAAATAAGATTAAAATTCCTTTAATGGGACATTGGGCAATTCATGACGATTCTTTTAAATTAGAGGGCGTTGATCAATTAGAGAAAAAATTAAAAGATGCAAAAGTTAACTTTGAATTCTTTAGATACGATGCAAAGCATGCATTCGCAAATGAAGAAGCAGATGAAAAACATCTTCCTTATCTTAAATATAATGCTGAAGCTAAAAAACTAGCCTGGTCTAGAACTATTAACTTCCTAAAGAAAAACTTAGGTTAATTTTACTAAAAGTATACACTTGAGCTAATGAAGATGGGTAAGATAAAACAAATTATAGTTAAAGCAATTCTGCTTCTTAGCATTTCATTTGCAGCGCAAGCAGGAGGACCTTTAGGAATTGATCACCAACTTACAAGAGCAGACACAGGTATTTGGAGTAGAAATAATCAATTATTTTTACAATATAGCTCAGCCATCATAGTAATTGGTGAATCATTGTGGCTTGGTTCAGATACAAGACTTGGAAAAACTTTTTGGAAATCAACAGATTCTATGATCATGACCGCGGTTGGTTCAGCTGCTACTAAAGAAGTTTTTAGACGCGAAAGACCTAATAAGTCTAACGATCCTAATGCTTGGTTTAAATCTTCAAGTGATAAAAGTTTTCCAAGCGGAGAAGTTGCCCATATCACGGCAATCGCCACCCCTTTTATTGCAGAATATAAAAATGACAATCCATTCGTTTGGAGTTTAGCAGTTCTTCCAATTTATGATGGTATCGCAAGAATGAAATCACAAGCACATTGGCAAACGGATGTTTTAGCAGGAGTTGCCATAGGAGCAGGAATTGGATTATATAATTCTAGTAGGGACACACCTTTTTCAGTTGCAGTATTACCCAATGCAATAACTATTGGATTTAATAAGAAGTTTTAAATCTAATTTACTCTTAGATTCATTAATTTTAATCAAAGAATTTGAAATAGTTTTTTATTTTTTTTTGTCATAAACTATAGAGATGTCGCAATCGCCAACCATCTACAGTATTTACACTTCCTCTAATGCAGGCTCTAAAATGATCAGACAAGATAAGGTTAAACTTGTTAAAGGGATTGGTATTGAAGGGGATCGATACGCTTTGGGTGTGGGTGCTTTCTCAAACTCAGATCCTAAAAAAAATAGAGATATAACTTTAATTGCAAAAATTGGCATTGATACTTCTAATCGGTTGTTAAAATACGATGGTTTAGCTGAGTTTGATATGAGTGAGACGAGAAGAAATGTGGTGATAGATCAAATACAGCCAAATGAATTAAATGCATTAGTTGGAAAGGTTTTTTATTTAGGAAAAATTAAATTAAAAGGTGAAGAATTATGTGATCCTTGTGAGCGTCCTTCAAAACTTGCAAATAAAAAAGGATTTTTAAAAGCATACGATAATAACGGTGGTATCAGAGCACAAGTTTTAGATACTGGAGAGATTACAATTGGTGATTTATTAGTGTCAGCTTAGGACTATGCCTTTCTTTAATAAACACTTATATTAAGAAAAAAATTTATGAAAGTTTTTATCATTCACGAGAATGAAGAGTGGACTCTACCGTTAAAAGAGCATTTACAAAAATTATCGGTGCCCTTTGAAGATTGGCACATGGATAAAGTAAAATTGAATACGGATTCAGAGCCACCTTTTGGTGTATTTTATAATAGAATGAGCGCCTCATCCCATGCAAGGGGACATAGATATGCACCTGAATATACAGCCGTAGTTTTAAATTGGTTAGCTTCTCACAAAAGAAGAATTATAAATGGTGAAAATGCTTTATCGTTAGAGATTAGTAAATCACTGCAATACAAAAGATTAAAAGAACATAATATTAAAACTCCAAGATCGATTTTTTGTTCAGGG
>AQUH01000022.1 GCA_000371745.1 alpha proteobacterium SCGC AAA280-B11 | reverse complement strand
GGTATCTGACTGGACATCACCATCATAGTTTTTGCAAGCCCAAACGTATTTTCCGCTCCACTTCATAGCACAAGCAACCATATCATCTATTAATCGATGTTCGTAAGTAATTCCAATTTCATCAAATTTACTCTTAAATTCTTTTTCAAAAATTTCTTGAAATAAATCTTTAAATCTACCGTCATAAGCTTTTAGAATTGTATTTTTTGTAGATAAGTAAACAGGCCATTTTCTTAAAATTCCATAATTCATACATGCTCTTGCAAAATCTTTTATAGAGTTATCAAGGTTGTACATAGCAAGTGCAACGCCTGGACCTGTGAAATCAAATACTTCATGTTCAATTTTCTGCTGACCGTCTTCTGAAGTCCATTGAATTTTAAGTTTTCCTTTGCCAGGGATTTTAAAGTCAGTAGCTTTATATTGATCTCCAAATGAGTGTCTTCCAATAACGATAGGGTCGGTCCAAGAAGGAACTAGTTTTGGAATATTTTTACAAATTATTGGTTCTCTAAATATAGTCCCACCCAATATATTTCTTATAGTACCATTTGGGGATTTCCACATTTGTTTAAGGTTAAATTCTTTTACTCGAGCTTCATCAGGAGTGATAGTGGCACACTTAACGCCAACACCATATTTTTTAATAGCATTAGCAGAATCGATTGTAATTTGATCGTTTGTTTTATCGCGGCTTTCCATGCCTAAATCAAAATATTTTAAATCTATATCAAGGTAGGGAAGAATAAGTTTTTGTTTGATAAAATCCCAAATTATCCTTGTCATTTCATCGCCATCAAGCTCAACAACAGGATTTTTGACTTTAATTTTTGACATAGTTTTTTTTGATATTAATAAAAAATATTTTTATATAGTATGTTTTTAACTAATTAAATAATTATGTTAGATATTATTTTTCCACCGTTGCATAGAGAAGGTTACAGAATGTTAGCTATAGCTGTAATAATTACCATGCTGCTAATGTTAATTAATAAAGTTTTAGGCGTTGTAGGATTTGTACTTACAGTATGGGTGTATTATTTTTTTAGAGATCCGGAGAGATATCCAATTAACGATGATAGTTATTTAGTTAGTCCCGCAGATGGAATTGTTAGTTTAATTTCTACCGTTAGAGGACCAAAAGAATTAAACATGGAAAATAGTGAATACCAAAGAGTAAGTGTGTTCATGAACGTTTTTAATTGTCACGTTAACAGAGTGCCTGTTTCTGGAAAAATAGATGAAATATTTTACAAACCAGGAAAATTTATTGACGCTTCTTTAGATAAAGCAAGCGAAGACAACGAAAGAAATTTAATAAAGTATTCAAATAATTCAGGAAAAAATTTTGCAATTGTTCAAATAGCAGGTTTGGTTGCCCGAAGAATTATATGTGAGGTTAAGCAGGGCCAAAATCTAAATCAGGGTGACAGAATTGGTATAATAAGATTTGGAAGTAGAGTAGATTTATATTTTGACAATGAATACAAGTTATTAGTGAGAGAAGGTCAGACAGTGGTTGCAGGAGAAAGCTTACTTGCAAAAATTTAAGTTATATTTTTTTTAAAATGATTCATCCAAGATACGTAGTTCCAAGCGTCATTAGTATCTTAGGTTTATGTGTTGGTCTTAGCTCAATTAAATTTTCTTTAAATTCTCAATTTGAGTATGCTGTAATAGCAATCGCAATAGCTTCAATTATTGACACAATGGATGGGAGAATTGCGCGATTAATAAAAGGTACTTCTAAATTTGGGGCCGAGTTAGATTCTTTAATTGATTTTATTAATTTTGGTGTTGCCCCTGCAATTACAGTTTATATTTGGGTGTTAAAAGATTTAGGAAATATTGGTTGGTTATTAGTTTTGTTCCATTCAGTTGCCTGCTGTTTAAGGTTAGCTAGATTTAATTTAAATATAGAAAACAAGAATGAAAAATGGAAAGAAAAATTTTTTACTGGAGTTCCATCTCCTGCAGGAGCTGGAATTTTATTATTACCTTTAATTTTGTCATTAAGTGATTTTACCTCTGATTATAATTATAAAAAATTAGCTATAATTTTTATAATAGCATCAACATTCTTAATGATTAGTAAAATTCCAACATATTCTTTAAAGGGAATTAAAGTTGGAAGACCATTTTTGATATTTTTATTATTATTAATTTCAGTTTATTTTGGTTTTTTAATAAACTATGCATTTAACACACTGTTAATAACTGGGTGTTTTTATATATTTCTTATTCCAGTTAGCTTTATTCATTTTAAAACTATAAAAAAAAGATCTTCAAAAGAGACTAAAAGCCTTATTTCTGAAGATTTTATATGAGCAATAGAGCAATAGTATCTCTAGCGGATTCTAAATATTTTGAATTATTGAATGAATTAGTTGATTCAATTTTAAGATTTAAAGAAAGTAAAGAAGTAAAGATTTGTATTTTGGATGCTGGTCTTGAGGACTATCAAATAAAAATTTTAGAAAATAAGGTATATAAAATTGTTAAAGCAAAATGGGATATTCAAGTTCCGGAATATAAAGTACGTGGTAGAGAATGGTTAAAGAGTCAGGTGTCTAGAGCTTTTTTACCAGATTATTTTCCAGCTTTTAAAAAATATTTATGGATAGACGCCGACGCGTGGGTAAACGATTGGAGTTGTTTAGAAATGTATTTTAAAGGTAGTGATAATAATACACTTTCAATTTCGTCTTCAGCAGATAGATCTTACGGCAGAGTTTTAAAAGCTGATTGGATTTTTTCTAATATTGCTTTTATTAAATCGCAAAATTATAAACATGCCAAGAGTTCTGGTTTTTCAAATAAAATAGCTAGAGAAGTTGCGTTGAAGCCCCATTTAAACATTGGTGTTTTCTGTTTAGAAAAAGATTCTCTTCATTGGGAAGTTTGGCAAAAAAATTTACATGAAGCTTTAAAAAAAGGAAGAATTTTTGGTTCAGAGCAAATCGCAATGAACATAACAATTTATTGTAATAATATGAAAGTTGAAATTTTGCCAGCCTATTGCAATTGGTTTTTAATAAATAATTTAAAATATGACCAAAACAATTCTACTTTTGTTGAACCTTATCTTCCAAATCATAAAATTGGTATTATTCATTTAGCTGGAAAGACAGCTGATAAATATAGGTTTGATAAGAATAACTTAATAGATGTTAAAACCTTAGACAATCAAACTGTTAAGAAAAATATTAGGTTTATTAATTAATTTTGGAAAAGTTTAAAAATAAAAATTTAAGAGCAAGTTCTAAAAATTGGATTTCTAGACAGTCCTCTGATCCATACTCAAGATTAGCAAAAAAAGAAGGTTATAGATCCAGATCAGCATTTAAGTTGATAGATATTAATAAAAAATTTAATTTTTTAAAAAATAATTTAAACATAATGGATTTAGGAAGTTCTCCTGGAGGATGGTCCCAAGTTATAAGCAATGTTAATAAAAATGGAAAAAATTTATCTGTTGATATTTTACAAATGGAAAAAATAAAAAATATTTTTTTTTTTAAAAAAGATTTTAATGATGTTGACTTTTTAAAATTTGTTGATGATTTTTTTAATAATTCTAAAGTAGATTTAGTTCTTTCTGATATGGCTGTAAACACAACTGGAAATCGTGATCTAGATGCATTTAAAACAAATTCCTTAGCTTTGGAGGTAGTTAATTTGTCCAAAAATGTTTTAAAAAATAAGTCTTATTTACTTTTAAAATTTTTTACTGGGAGAGATGACGATATATTAATTAAAGCAGTTAAAGATTTTTTTGAAAAAACTATTAGAATAAAACCAGATTCTAGCAGAAAAGATTCAAGAGAAATGTACTTATTATGTAAAAATCTAAAAACAGTTTGACTTTAGTTTTTTTTTATAATATTTTTGTACATGGAAATCCCTGAAGCCTTAACTTTCGATGATGTCTTACTAGAACCAAGACAGTCTAGTGTTTTGCCTAAAGAAGCTATCGTATCTACACAAATTACACCTTCTATTACCCTTGGAATACCTCTTATTGCTTCGGCAATGGACACTGTATCTGAATATAAATTAGCTATTGCTCTGGCTCAATCAGGAGGAATGGCATGTATTCATAAAAATATGAAAATAGAAGATCAGGTTAACCAAATTAAAATGGTTAAAAGATTTGAATCAGGAATGGTAATTGACCCAATCACAATAGACTCGGAAGCTAGCTTATTAGAGGCAACTGAATTAATGAAAAATAATAAAATTTCCGGAATCTTAGTTGTAAATAAAGGTCATAAACTAGTTGGAATTTTAACCAATAGAGACGTTAGATTTGTGACTGATAAAAAAATTAAAGTTAGAGAATTAATGACAAAAAATTTAATTACAGCAAAAGTAGGCACGACTTTATCAGAGGCAAAAAAANTTTTATTTAAAAACAAAATAGAAAAATTAATCATTGTTGATAATAGCTTTAAATGCAAAGGACTAATTACTGTAAAAGATATACAGAAATCTCAAATTTACCCAGAGGCAGCAAAAGATAAAAAAGGATCACTAGTAGTTGCTGCAGCAGTAGGGGCTGGCGACGAAGGCGTCGATAGGGCAACTAAGTTGTCAGAAGCTGGAGCTGATACCATCGTTTTAGATACGGCCCATGGTCATTCGTTGTCAGTATTAAAAACATTAGAAAAAATTAAAAAAAATATTAAAGTTTCAGTAATTGCCGGTAATGTTGCTACTCCTGATGGAGCCAAGGCACTAGTTGATTATGGTGCCGATGCTATCAAAGTAGGAATAGGACCAGGTTCAATTTGCACAACAAGAATTGTTGCAGGTGTCGGTGTTCCTCAGTTTTCCGCGATATATAATGTTGCAAAAGCAATAAAAAATAAAAAAGTTAAAATTATTGCTGATGGTGGAATTAGGTATTCAGGAGATATTGCAAAAGCAATAGGGGCGGGAGCAGACGCCGTTATGATAGGATCTTTGTTTGCTGGCACAGAAGAAAGTCCAGGCGATGTTTTTTATTATCAGGGAAGAAGTTATAAATCTTATAGGGGAATGGGGTCAATAGGAGCCATGTCTAGAGGTTCTGCTGATAGATATTTTCAAGAGGAGATTAGCGACTCATTAAAATTAGTTCCAGAGGGCATTGAAGGAAGAGTGCCTTATAAAGGTCCAGTAAGAACAGTTATTCATCAGCTCATAGGAGGACTAAAAGCTTCGATGGGTTATGTTGGGGCAAAAAATATTTCTGAATTAAAAAGTAGGGCAAAATTTGTTAAAATTACAAACTCAGGGTTAAAAGAAAGTCATGTACATGATATACAAATCACAAAACAATCTCCTAATTATCCCTTTGGTTCTTGGAAAATTAGAAAAATCTTATGTACTTGCTTCTGAAACGTGCGCTTTAGATATAATCGGAGCTACTTTCGTACGTGAAATAGAAAATGGTGAAATCGTAGTTATTACAAGCGCAGGCGTGGAAAGTATTAAACCTTTTCCTAAAATAAAAGCACGTCCTTGTATTTTTGAATACATATATTTTGCAAGACCTGACAGCATAATGTCTGGAAAAAGTGTCTATGAATTTAGAAAGAATTTCGGTGAACAGCTTGCTAAAGAGTCATATATAGAATCAGATTTAGTATCAGCAGTGCCGGATTCTGGTATTCCAGCTGCAATTGGTTATTCTGTTGAATCAAAAATTCCTTTTGAACTAGGCCTAATTAGAAATCATTATGTTGGCAGAACGTTTATTGAACCAACTCAGCAAATAAGACAATTGGGTGTTAAGTTAAAGCACAACCCGAATAAGTCTCTAATTAAAAATAAAAAAATAATTTTAATAGATGATTCAATAGTAAGGGGAACAACTTCAAAAAAAATAGTGCAAATGATGTATGAAGCTGGAGCAAAAGAAGTTCATATGAGAATATCTTGCCCTCCTATACTGTACCCCGACTATTACGGAATAGACACTCCTGATAAAGATCAACTTCTAGCTTCAAATATGTCTCTCGAAGAGATGACTAAATACATTGGGGTAAAAACATTGGGATTTTTGTCAATAGACGGCATTTATAAAGCTATGGGTTACTCAAAACGTAACAACTTAGCCCCTGAATTTACCGATCATTACTTTACAGGTGATTATCCGGTAGCACCTTTGGACCAAACAATTAGAGACAGAAAAGATAATCAACTGTCCTTGTTAAGCAATATTAGATAACCTTATTTTTTTCCTTTTAATCCAAAAGGATTTTCCGAGCTGACAAATTTTAAAAATATTTTAAAACCTTTTATATTGAATTTTTTTATCAAGCCCTTCGCTAGATACTTTTGATAATCTGAAGAAATTTTATTAACTTGATTTCCAAAAATTTTAAATATTATTGGTCTACTACTTACCTGCTTAATATATTTTATTTTTGGACGAAATCTAGAATATATAGGAATTTTATTTTTTTCTATAAGTGCATTTAAAGCTGTATTTAATTCTTTGGTCTCAAAACTTTTTCTTAAACGATAATGAATATTAATAGCTTCATCAAATATTTTTTTGGGAAATTCTAATTTTAAAGAACAAATGCTAATTGGGTCAGCTATAGAAGCATCGGAAAATAAATTTTTAATATAATAAACATATTCATTTTTAATTTTTTTTAATTCGTCAACTAAATCAATTTTATTAATTAAAAATATTAATCCTTTGCCTTTATCTAATACCATTCTACAAATTTGCTTATCTGTTTTTGTAAACTCTTTATCAGCTTCAATCATAAATAAAATAATAT
>AQUH01000021.1 GCA_000371745.1 alpha proteobacterium SCGC AAA280-B11 | reverse complement strand
AGATCCAAAAGTTCTGCATGAAAGACTTCCTGGAATTTCAGAATCAGCAAAAATTTTTGCAGGTGTAGATGTTACAAAAGAACCAATACCAGTTGTTCCAACAGTTCATTACAATATGGGTGGAATTCCAACTAATTATTATGGAGAAGTTATTTCAAAAACTGAAAATAACAAAGATGTTATTGTTCCAGGATTGATGGCGGTTGGAGAGGCAGCGTGCGTTTCTGTACATGGCGCAAATCGACTAGGATCTAATTCGTTAATAGATTTAGTTGTTTTTGGAAGAGCTGCGGCAATGAGAGCTGCAAAAATTGTGAAACCAAATTCTAAACATGAAAATATTCCTGAAAGCGAAACTCAAAAATCAATTGATAGATTTAATAAATTAAGAAATGCAAACGGCAAAACTCCTACGTCAGTTTTAAGAGATAAGATGCAAAGAACAATGCAAAAACACTGTGCGGTATTTAGAGACGCAAAGATTTTAAAAGAAGGCATGAATGAAATTAAAAAACCATTACAAGGAATGGAAGATATTTCAGTTTCTGACAAATCTTTAATTTTTAATACAGATCTAATCGAAACTTTAGAGTTTGATAATCTTATTAGACAATCATTAGTTACAATGGCATCTGCTGAAAATAGAAAAGAAAGTAGAGGAGCTCATTCTAGAGAGGATTTTAAAGATAGAGATGATGAGAATTGGATGAAACATACATTGGCATGGCAAGAGGGTGAAAAAGTTAAAATAGATTATCGAAATGTCCATAATTTTACATTAAGCAACGAGGTGCAGTATTTTCCTCCAAAAGCGAGAGTTTATTAATGGTTCAATTTTCATTACCTAAAGACTCAAAAGTTGTTGAGGGGAAATATTTTAAGGACAAAACAAATGGAAAAAATTTAAAAAAAATAAAAGTTTATCGCTGGAATCCAGAAACTAAAGACAACCCTAGATTAGATACTTACGAAGTTAATATGGATGAGTGTGGACCTATGGTTCTTGATGTTCTTATTAAAATTAAAAATGAAATTGATACAACATTAACCTTTAGAAGATCATGCAGAGAAGGTGTTTGTGGATCTTGTGCAATGAATATTGATGGTGTTAATGGTCTTGCTTGCACAAAATCAGCAGTGGATATTAAGGATGAAATAAAAATTTACCCCCTACCTCATATGCCGGTAGTTAAAGATTTAGTGCCAAATTTAAATCAACTTTATAAGCAATATCAATCTATTGAGCCCTGGTTACAAGTTGAGAAAAAAAGTGAAGTAGGCGACAAAGAAATATATCAATCAAAGCAAGACAGAGAAAAGTTGGATGGTTTATATGAATGTATCATGTGTGCGTGCTGTTCAACCTCATGCCCAAGCTATTGGTGGAATGGTGAAAAATATTTAGGGCCGGCAGTTTTGCTACAGGCCTACAGATGGATAATTGATAGTAGAGACGAGGAGAGAGTGAAAAGATTAAAAAAAGTGTCAGATGAACTTAAACTTTTTAGATGTCATACAATCATGAACTGTACTAACTCTTGTCCAAAGGGATTAAACCCAGCAAAAGCAATTGGATCGATAAAAAAAATGTTAGTTCAGCACAGTAAAGATTTATAATCTTTTTACTTCATTAATTTGACAGCTTAATTTTATCCCTATATTTTCACGTTAATTAAAATGAAAACTATAGAGCATTTTGTTAACGGTAATTCTTTTTTGGGATCTTCAAAGAGAACTTCTGATGTTTTTAATCCAGCAACCGGAGAAGTTTCTGCAAAAGTAAATTTAGCTTCTAAAAAAGACGTTGATGATGTTGTTGCCGTTGCAAAAAATGCTTTTATAAAATGGTCACAAGTTTCCCCATTACAAAGATCTAGAATTTTATTTAAGTTTAAGAATCTAATAGAACAAAACACTGACGAACTGACAAAATTAATCGTTTCAGAACATGGCAAAGTTTATGATGATGCCAAAGGATCTCTAACAAGAGGATTGGAAGTAGTTGAGTTTGCCTGCGGAATTCCTCATTTGCTAAAAGGAGAGTTTACAGAAAACGTTGGTGGTGGAGTCGACAGTTGGTCGATTAGACAGCCACTAGGAGTTTGTGCCGGAATTACACCATTCAATTTCCCAGCAATGGTTCCAATGTGGATGTTTCCCTTAGCAATTGCTTGCGGAAATACTTTTATTTTAAAACCTTCAGAAAAAGATCCGAGCTGTCCGTTAATGCTTGGTAAATTATTAAAAGAAGCAGGTCTACCAGACGGCGTATTTAATGTTGTTAATGGAGATAAAGAGTCTGTAGATAGTTTGTTGTCCAATCCGGACGTTAGCGCAATTAGCTTTGTTGGATCAACACCCATTGCTAAATATATTTATGAAAACGCAGCAAAATTCGAAAAAAGAGTTCAGGCATTAGGAGGCGCTAAAAATCATTGCGTTGTGATGCCAGATGCTGATCTTGATCAAACAGTAGCTGGTTTAATGGGCGCTGCTTATGGTTCAGCAGGAGAGAGGTGTATGGCTCAATCTGTTGCAGTTGCTATTGGAGATATAGGAGATGAGTTAGTTAGTAGACTGACTAAAGAAGTTCAAAAATTAAAAGTAGGACCTGGAATGGATAAATCTTCAGAAATGGGTCCTTTAGTTACAGGTCAGCATTTAGAAAAAGTTACAGGCTATATAGATATTGGTGTTAAAGAAGGGGCAAAGTTAGTTGTTGATGGAAGAAAATTCCAAAAACTACAGGGTTACGAAAAAGGTTTTTATATAGGCGGATCTTTATTTGACCATGTAACTCCAAACATGCGAATTTATAAAGAAGAAATTTTTGGGCCAGTATTATCAGTAGTTAGAGCTAAAGATTTTAATGAAGCTATAAATTTAATTAACAATCACGAATTTGGAAACGGAGTTAGTATTTTTACAAGAGATGGAAATAGCGCAAGAACATTTACGAGTCATATAAAAGTTGGAATGGTTGGGATTAATATTCCAATACCAGTTCCTATGGCATTTCATAGTTTTGGAGGCTGGAAAAGATCCTTATTTGGTGACCATCACGTTCACGGAATGGAAGGCGTTAGATTTTACACTAAATTAAAAACAGTTACTTCAAGATGGCCTACAGGCAAAGCAAGCGCAAGCTTCACAATGCCTACAATGAGTTAATAATTATGAGAAAAAAAATATCACTTATAGGATCCGGACAAATTGGTGGAACTTTAGCGCATTTAGTTTCATTGAAAGAATTAGGAGACGTGGTTATTTTTGATATTGCCGCAGGATTACCAGAGGGAAAATCTTTAGACATAGCTCAATCAGGAGCCGTTGAACGCTTTAATGCGAATCTTAAAGGAACAACAAGTTATGCTGATATTGCAAATTCGGATGTTATTATTGTAACTGCCGGTGTTCCAAGAAAAGAAGGAATGAGCAGAGATGATCTTTTAGGAATTAATTCAAAAGTTATGAAACAAGTTGGAGAGGGAATTAAAAAATATTCTCCAAATGCTTTTGTAATTTGTATCACAAATCCTTTAGACGTTATGGTTTTAGCTCTACAAAAATATTCAGGACTTCCAGCTGAAAAAGTAGTTGGTATGGCTGGAGTGTTGGATTCTTCTCGTTTTAGACTTTTTTTAGCTGAAGAATTTAAAGTATCGATTGAAGATGTAACAGCTTTTGTTTTAGGAGGCCACGGAGATACAATGGTTCCGCTTGTAAGATACTCAACAGTTGCAGGAATACCAATCCCAGATTTGATTGAAATGAAATGGTCTACTAAAGAAAAAATGGATAAAATTATACAAAGAACTCGTGACGGAGGAGCTGAGATAGTCAAATTATTAAAAACTGGCTCTGCTTATTATGCGCCAGCAAGCTCAGCTATCGAAATGGCAGAGGCTTTTTTAAAAGATAAAAAGAAGATTTTGCCGTGCGCAGTATATTTAGATGGTGAGTACGAAGTTAACGATCTTTATGTGGGTGTGCCAGTGATTATTGGCGCAAAAGGGGTTGAGAAAATTATTGAGATTAAATTTAATTCCGACGAAAAAGAAATGTTTTTGAAGTCAGTTGATTCTGTTAAAAAATTAACTCAAGATCTTTTTAAACTCGATCCAGAAGTTTCGAAAATTAAGACCGTTAAGCCAAAATATTAGTTTCTCATGAACATTCACGAACATCAGGCAAAGGATTTAATAAAAAAATTTGGAGCTCCAGTTTCAAAGGGAGTAGTTATTTTTAATTTAAATGAGATTGATGAGAAGATTAAGCAGCTCAATACTAAACTTTATGTAGTAAAGGCTCAGATTCATGCCGGCGGAAGAGGTAAAGCCGGAGGAGTAAAATTAGTTAAGAATATTGATGAATTAAAGCAAAAATGCAAAGAATTGCTTGGAAAAGTTTTGGTTACTCATCAGACAGGACCTCAAGGAAGAGAAGTAAAAAGGTTATATATAGAAGAAGCCTCAGATATTAAAAAAGAATTTTATTTATCATGTTTAGTAGATAGAGCGTCTTCGAAAATTGCTTTTATTTCTAGCGCAGAAGGTGGAATGGACGTTGAAGAGGTTGCGGACAAAACTCCTGAAAAAATTATTACAACGCGTGTTTCATTATCAGCAAAATTAAGAGAAGAAGATTTAGAGTCAATTGTAAAACCTTACAATCTTGCTGGAGACCGAAAAAACCAAGTAAAAAAAGTAGCGCAGGCTTTATATGATACTTTAGTTAATACTGATGCAAGCTTAATTGAAATTAATCCTCTTATACTTACAACTGAAGATCAAATTAAATGTTTAGATGCAAAAATAAGTTTTGATGACAATGCTTTATTTAGGCATCCTGATATCAAGGCACTTAGAGATCTTAATGAAGAAGACCCAATGGAAATAGAAGCTAGCAAATATGAATTAGCCTATATTAAATTAGATGGAAAAATTGGTTGCATGGTTAATGGTGCTGGTCTTGCAATGGCAACGATGGATATCATAAAGCTTTATGGTTCAGAGCCAGCAAATTTTTTAGATGTCGGAGGCGGCGCTACAAAAGAAAAAGTGTCATCAGCATTTAAAATTATTTTATCTGATAAAAATGTTGAAGGAATTTTAATAAATATTTTTGGTGGAATTATGCGTTGCGATATTATTGCACAAGGAGTAGTGGAGGCTGCTAAAGAAATTGGACTTAAAATCCCACTAGTTGTTAGACTTGCAGGAACAAATGTTGAGCAAGGAAAAGAAATTTTAAAAAAATCAGGACTAACAATTATTTCAGCTGACAATCTATCAGATGCAGCAAAAAAAATTGTGGAGGCAACATCTTAAATGTCAGTTTTAGTTAATAAAAAAACAAAAGTTATTTGTCAGGGTTTTACTGGAAAGCATGGAACGTTTCATTCTGAACAAGCAATTGCTTATGGTACAAATTTAGTTGGTGGTATTACTCCAAAAAAAGGAGGACAAACTCACTTGGGAAGACCCGTGTTTAATACAGTTGCTGAAGCCGTAGAAAAAGTTCAGCCAGATGCAACAATGATTTATGTTCCTGCTCCTTATGCAGCCGCAGCTATTCTAGAGGCTTTAGATAGTGAGATTCCATTAATAGTTTGTATCACTGAAGGAATCCCAGTTCTTGATATGATTAAAGTTAAGGAAAAATTAATTAACACTAAAAGCAGACTAATAGGACCAAATTGTCCAGGAATTATTACCCCAGATGAATGTAAAATTGGAATTATGCCAGGACACATTCATAAAAAAGGATCTGTTGGAATAGTATCAAGATCAGGAACTTTGACCTATGAAGCGGTAGCGCAAACTACTGTTTTGGGCTTAGGCCAATCTACGTGCATTGGAATTGGAGGAGATCCAATCAACGGAACTAACTTTATAGATTGCTTAGAATTATTTTTAAAAGATGATGAAACCAAGTCTATTATTATGATAGGTGAAATTGGAGGAAGCGCAGAAGAAGAAGCGGCTGAATTTATTAAGTCTTCAAAAACTAAAAAACCGGTTATCGGATTTATTGCTGGAGTAACCGCGCCTCCAGGAAGAAGAATGGGTCATGCAGGAGCTATTATTTCTGGAGGAAAAGGACTTGCAAAAGATAAGATAGAAACAATGAGATCTTGCGGAATAACAGTCGCAAATTCACCAGCAGATATTGGCAAAACATTGTTTGACAAAATTAAGGCATAATATTTTAATATAAGATTAGAACTAAATGTCTTCACAAGAAAACAATATTATTTTTGAAAAAACATCTTTTTTATCTGGTTCAAATTCTTCTTATATCGAAAAACTTTACGCTAAATACGTAGAGAGTCCTTCTAGTATCCCAGATAGCTGGAGACAATTTTTTGAAGGTCTGGGAGATTCAAAAAATAATATTACAAAAAATCAAGGACCAAGCTGGGCCCCGTCCAATATTAAATATATTACTAATGGTGATCTAGATATTTATGAGAAATACCTTCCAAAAAATTTAAATGAAAGTTCAATTAAAGAAAAAATAGTTGAAAAAAATAAGACCTTATCAACAAATGAAAAGTTAGATGTAGAAAGATCTACTATTGATTCTGTCAGAGCAATTATGATGATTAGGGCTTATAGAATTAGGGGACATTTAATTGCAGATTTAGATCCTTTGGAGCTTCATGAGAAAAATTATCATCCAGAACTTAATCCTGAAACTTATGGCTTTAAAAGAGAAGATAGAAATAGAAAAATATTTTTAGATAAAGTACTCGGCTTTGAATATGCAACTGTTAATGAAATATTAGAAATTTTATTAAAAACTTATTGTTCTAAAATTGGGATAGAATTTATGCACATGGGGGATCCCGAGGAAAAAAAATGGATCCAAGAAAGAATTGAGGGAAAAGGCAAAGAAGCAACTTTTTCAACTGAAGGAAAAAAAGCAATTTTTAAAAAATTAGTAGAGGCAGAAGGATTTGAAACTTATTGCCATACTAAATTTGTTGGAACAAAAAGATTCGGTTTAGATGGTTGTGAGTCTTTAATCCCTGCTCTTGAACAAATAATTAAAGTTGGTGGAAATTCAGGAGTGAAAGAAATTAAAATTGGAATGCCCCATAGAGGGAGATTAAATATTCTTGCCAACGTTATTCAAAAACCTTTTAAAAAGATATTTAAAGAATTTTCAGGAGATCTAGGCACAGATACTGCCGGTGTCTCGGGTGATGTTAAATATCATTTGGGAGCATCTGCAGATAGAGATTTTGGTGGAAATAATGTTCATGTAAGTTTGACTGCAAACCCTTCTCACCTTGAGGCAGTAAATCCAGTAGTTTTAGGACAAACAAGAGCTAAACAATTTTTTCATAATGACCCACAAAGAGTAAAAGTCATTCCGGTACTTTTGCATGGCGATGCAGCATTTGCGGGACAAGGAATTGTTGCAGAATGTTTTGCTATGTCTGGTTTGAAAGGACACAATACCGGAGGTACAATTCATATTATTGTTAATAATCAAATTGGTTTTACGACCAGCCCTTCTTTTGCAAGATCATCTCCCTATCCATCTGAAGTAGCCAAAATGGTTCAAGCTCCAATATTCCATGTTAATGGGGATGATGTAGAATCTGTTGTTTATTGCGCAAGAATTGCAACAGAATATAGACAAAAATTTAAACGAGATGTTGTTTTAGATATTATTTGTTATCGAAGATTTGGTCACAATGAGGGAGACGAACCTTCTTTTACTCAGCCTTTAATGTATAAAAAAATTAAATCCCAAGCTACAACACTAGTAATTTATGGAAACCAACTTGTTCAAGAAGGGGTTTTAAGAAATGAGGAATTTCAAAAAGAAAAAGATAATTTTAAAGAATTTTTAGATAAAGAATTTGAAAGCTCAAAGAGCTATATTTCAAATCAAGTAGATTGGTTCACAGGGAGCTGGTCAAAATTTACAACTGAAATTGGATCTGATCGTAGAGGTGTAACAGGTGTTGATTTAGATTTAATCCGTCAAGTCGGAGAAAAAATTTGTAATCTTCCTAAAAATTTAAATTTTCATTCAACGATAAAAAGACTTTTTGAAGCAAAGAAAAAAATGTTTGAAACTGGAAAAAGTTTTGACTGGGCGACAGCTGAGAGCTTAGCTTTTGGAACTTTATTATTAGAAGGTTACCCAGTAAGATTTGTAGGACAAGACTCATCAAGAGGAACTTTCAGTCAAAGACATGCCGGTGTACTTGATCAAGACACGGGAGAAAAATATTACCCTTTAAAGAATCTAAGCTCAAAACAAGCGCAGTTCGAGATTATCGATAGCTTTCTTTCAGAGTTTGGTGTTTTAGGATTTGAATATGGATACTCAATATCTTCACCAGAGACATTAGTTTTGTGGGAAGCTCAGTTTGGTGATTTTGCAAATGGAGCTCAAATTATAATTGATCAGTTTATTACCTCTGGAGAAAAAAAATGGACACGAGCAAGTGGTTTAGTAATGCTTCTGCCCCATGGCTATGAAGGACAAGGACCAGAACATTCCTCAGCGCGAATTGAAAGATATCTACAATCTTGTGCCCAAGAAAACTTACAAGTAGTTAATTGCACTACACCCGCAAATTATTTTCATTTATTAAGGAGACAAATTCATAGAAAATTTAGAAAACCACTTATAGTATTTTCTCCAAAATCTTTATTGAGACACAAAAAATGTGTTTCTGAAATTGAAGATTTTTTACCTGAAAATTCTTTTCATAGAATATTGCCAGATCATGCAGATTTTCCGGAATATAATTTAATTAAATTAGTAAATGATGAAGAAATTAAACGCGTAGTTCTTTGTTCTGGAAAAGTTTATTTTGATATTTCTGAAAAAAGAGAAATTATAAGAAATCCCAAAGTACAATTATTAAGAATTGAACAGTTATATCCATTTCCAGTAAAAAAATTAGCTAGTTTCTTAAAAAGATTTAAAAATGCCGACGAATTTATTTGGTGTCAGGAAGAGCCAGAAAATATGGGTGCCTGGAGTTTTGTTGAAATATATATTAATTGGACATTAGATTTGATTGGCGCCAAGTCTAAAAAAGTACATTATGTTGGCAGAAAACCTTCTGCTTCAACGGCTACCGGATATTTGAAAAAACATGTACAACAGCAGGACGAAATAATATCAAGAGTACTTTTATAGAATAATGGCAAAAGATTTAGTCGTACCAACACTTGGTGAGTCAGTAACAGAAGCTACGGTTTCTAAGTGGTTAAAAAAAGTTGGAGACGCAGTAAAAGCAGATGAACCCGTTGTTGAATTAGAGACCGACAAGGTTAGTGTTGCGGTTCCATCGCCAGAATCTGGCGTTTTGTCAGAAATTAAAATTCAAGAAGGAACAACAGTCAAGGTTGGTGCAATTCTTGGTTCAATAGGAGCAGGAAGTGCTAGCGAAAAAAAAGAACCAGTTAAAACCCCAGAGCCAGTAGTTAAAACCCCAGAGCCAACAAGACCAAAGTTAGAGGTTGTTCAGGATAAAAAAGAAATATTATCACCAGCAGTAAAAAGAATAGTCGAAGAAAAAAGAATTGATATTAGCACAATTAGC
>AQUH01000020.1 GCA_000371745.1 alpha proteobacterium SCGC AAA280-B11 | reverse complement strand
AGCAAGAACAGTATTCAATTGATTAAAAAAAAAATTAATTTCAAATTAAAAACAAATTCAATTAGTCCAAATTTAAGAGGAGCTCATTATAAAAATTTTTTATATATTGCTTTAAAGATTTCAAAGTTATTTAAAATTTCTAATAAAAGTTATCTAAGAACAATTAAAAATTTTAAAGGACTTCCGCATAGACAAGAAATTGTCAAAATAAAGAATAATCTAACTTTTATAAACGATTCTAAAGCAACAAATTTTTCGTCGACTTTAGTTGCATTGAAAAACTATAAAAATATACATTGGATTCTCGGAGGACTCCCTAAAGCGAAAGATAAAATAAATATATCTACATTTAAAAGAGATATTTTAAAAACATATATTATTGGCAAAAGTACAAAATTATTTTTGAAACAAATTAAAAATACTTTAAAATGTAGTATTAATTTTTCTATTAAGAACGCTTTGCTTTCGGCATTGAATGAAGCAAAAAAATATCCAACTTTAAAACAAGTTATACTATTGAGCCCAGCAGCAGCTTCATTTGATCAGTATAAGAATTTTGAACATAGAGGGACAGATTTTATAAATTTAGTAAAAAGATATTCATGATTAATCTTGGCAGGACTAATACAGATAGATTTGCCTTATGGTGGAGAAATATTGATAAATTTCTTTTAATTTCAATTCTTTCATTAATATTCTTAGGAATATTTTTTGCTTACGCCTCTACTTCCAATATTGCTTCAGAAAAAATTTATAAAACAGATTATCTTTTTATTGTTAAACAAATCTTGTTTGCATCTATCAGCGTTCTAATTTTAGTTTCATTATCTTTACTAGATCCAAAGCAAATAGAAAAATATTGTATTTTAGGCTTTGTTATTGCTGCCTTTTTATTATTGTCCGTTTTAATTTTTGGAGTTGAGGTTAAAGGATCTAAAAGATGGATAAATCTAATTCTTTTTAGGTTCCAGCCCGTTGAAATCTATAAACCCTTCTTTGTTTTATTATGTTCTTTAATTATTTCTAATTTGCAAATAGGAGATCTTAAATCAAGGATTTTCTACAGTTTTTGCGTACTATTCTTTTCTTTATTGTTATTATTAAACCAACCTGATGTCGGTCAAAGTTTGCTAATTTCTTCTGTGTGGTTAATTCTAATATTTGTTTCTGGAATTAGTATTGCTGTTCTTGTCTCCTTAGGATCAGTTATTTTTTTTGGTATAGCCACGGCAATTCTTTTATTTAGCGAAAGATTTTCTTATATTTTTAAAAGATTAAAAACTTTCGTAGATCCTAGCAAAGGAGACAATCTTCAAACACAAAAAGCGTTAGATGCAATTAAGCAAGGTGGATTTACAGGTAGAGGAATAGGAGAGGGAATATTAAAAGAAAAAGTTCCAGAAGCTCATACAGATTTCGTTCTAGCAGTTATTGGTGAAGAGTTTGGAATTTTAATGATATTAGTAATATTCTTAATAATTACTTTTATTTTTTTAAGAATTTTTTCACAATTTAATAACGAGAATAATCATTTTAGAAAACTAGTATTAATAGGATTATCTTGTTTAGTTTATTTGCAATCAATTATTAATTTAGGTGTTACTTTAAACATTTTACCAAATAAAGGCATGACTTTTCCATTTATAAGTTATGGAGGATCTTCAATGATTGGATGCGGAATAATATTCGGAATATTACTTTGTTTTACTAAAAGAAAATTATCTTAATGAAAAAAATCTTAATTTGCACAGGAGGAACTGGAGGACATATATTCCCAGCATTATCACTTGCTGAACATTTAAAAAAAAATTTTCATGTAGATCTTATTACAGATTACAGAGCTAAAAGATTCATAAATAATATTAATTTAAAAAATATATCTTTTATTAATGTAAAAACTCCCACAGATAAAAATGGTTTAGCATTAATTTATTCAATATTTTTAATATTTTTTTCATTTATATATTCATTTTTTTTTATATTATTTAAAAGACCCAATTTAATTATTGGCTCTGGAGGATATGCCTCATTTCCAATACTTTTAGCAGCAAGATTGCTTAATAAAAAATTTGTTATTTACGAAACAAATTCTGTAGTGGGTAGGGTCAACAAATTTTTTTTAAAAAGTGCCACTAAAATATTCACTGGATATCCATTAAAAGATTTAAATATAAATAGTGAAAAAATTATTTTTGTTGGACAGTTAATTAGACAGCAAATTTATATCGCAAAAAATAGTGAAAAATTTAAGAAAGATAGTGATTTTAATTTTACTTTATTAGTAGTTGGGGGGAGCCAAGGAGCTGAGATTTTTAGTAGAATACTACCGCAATCATTAAATAAATTGTTTAATTTAAATCTAAAAATAAAAATTTTTCATCAAGTAGGAAATAAAGAGCAGGAGGGAATGTTAGATCATTCTTATAAAAATAATACTAATGTTAAAATCTTTAATTTCGAACCTCATATTGAAAATTATATGATCCAATCAGACTTAGTTATTACTAGAGCTGGATCTTCAACATTATCAGAACTATCTTTCTTGCAAATTCCATTTATAGCAATTCCATTTAAAGACTCTTTGGATAATCACCAGTTTTATAATGCCAATTACTTTTTTGAGAAGAATGCTTGTTGGTTAATAGAGCAGCAGGATCTAAATAGCGAAAAGTTATTTGATTTAATCAAAGAATTAATCCTACACAAAGAAAAGTTACTTGAAAAAAAGGGCAAATTAAAAGAATTAAGCAAAACAAACGTAAACGAAATCTTTGAGAAGCAAATAAATAGTATTTTACTATGACCTTTAAAATTACAGCCAATGATCAGGTACATTTTATTGGAATAGGTGGAATCGGCATGAGTGGGATTGCTGAAATTATGCATAATATCGGATTTAAAGTTCAAGGTAGCGATCCGTCAAAAAATAATAAAAATATAAAAAGATTAAAAAAATTTGGATTAAAAATTTTTTTTAATCATAAAAAAAAAAATATAGGAAATTCTAAATTAGTCGTTTTTTCATCCGCTATAAGCAAAGATAATCCAGAACTAAAAGAAGCACGAAGAAAGAAAATACCGGTAATTCAGAGAGTAGAAATGTTATCTGAAATTGTTAAATTAAAAAAAAATATAGTCATCAGCGGAGCTCATGGAAAAACAACCATTACTTCTTTGATATCGACGCTTTTATTTAAGGCAAAATTAGATCCAATGATTATTAACGGGGGTATATTAAACTCTATTAATTCAAATGCATTATTTGGAAAAGGGGATTGGGCTGTTGTTGAAGCAGACGAGTCTGATGGAAGTTTTTTAAAAATTCCTATTACTTATTCTGTAGTAAGTAATATTGATAAAGAGCACCTAGATTATTATAAAAATTTTAAAAATTTATATAAAAGTTTTGAAACTTTTATAAATAAGACACCTTTAATTGGAAAATCTTTTGTTTGTACAGATGATAAGTTTTTAAAAAAAATTTTAGGTAAAAAAAATAAATCTAATATTATTACTTATGGTTTTAATAAAGAAGCTGATCTTCGGCCACATAATGTAAAGAATTTAGGAACAATGATGTGTTTCGACATATCTATTAAACTTAATAATAAAATCGAAAATATTAAAAATATAGAATTAAATTTATTGGGTATGCACAATGTTCTTAACGCTACAGCCGCAATTGGAGTTGCTAAAAGCTTGGGCATTAAAAATAATATTATTAAAAAAACTTTAAAAAATTTTTTAGGAGTGCAAAGAAGGTTAACTAAAATAATTAGTTTTCGAGGAAGTGAAATTTACGATGATTACGCACATCATCCAACTGAGATTAAAGCTGTTTTAAATGCTATTAAATCAGGTTTTAAAGAAAAAAAAATTGTAACCGTGTTTCAGCCTCATAGGTATTCAAGAGTTGCATTGCTAAAAAAAGAATTTAGTAATGCATTTAAAGATAGTGACTTAGTTGTTTTGTGTCCTATTTATGCGGCAAGTGAGAAGCCCATAAAAAATATTAATCATTATGAATTAGCAAAGCTTATAAGAAAAAATTCTAAAAAAGAAGTTATGTGTATAGAAAATAAGGATGATCTAGAAAAATTTATAAAACGTCATACTTATGGAAATGAGGTTATAGTTTGTATGGGGGCGGGTAGCATTAGTAATTGGATTAGAGAAATCGCTGTTAATTTAAAAGATGAATATTAATTTTAATTCCCAATTAAAAAAGAATTTACAAGGAGAGTTAAGAGAAAATTTTGACTTATCCAAATCCAATTGGCTTGGGATTGGGGGGGAAGCTAAATTTTTTTTTAAACCAAAAGATCTAAAAGATCTACAAATACTTTTAAGAAATAATAATCATTATCTTCCTATTATTGTTATTGGCTCAGGTTCAAATTTGTTAATTAGAGATAAAGGTTTTAATGGAATTGCAATTAAATTTGGTAAAGATTTTGATTATATAAAAATTAATAATGAAATTATAAATTGCGGGCCTTCAACACAAAAATCATTTTTAGCTGAGCAAGCAGCAAATAATAATTTAACAGGCTTTGAATTTTTATATTGTATTCCGGGAACAGTAGCTGGTGGCGTCGTTATGAATTCAGGGTGCTATGGAGACGATATGTCAAAAATAGTAACAAGCATTTCAATTATTGATATGAGTGGAAAGATAAAGATTATTAATAATAAAGATATTAATTTTGCTTATCGTCATAGTTCAATTACCAAAAACCAGATCATCACCAATGTTGAAATGAAGGGAGCAAGGTTAGATAAACAAAAAATATTAGAAAACATGAAAAATTTGAGAAATAAAAAAGATACCGAACAGCCTCAAAAAATAAAAACCGGGGGAAGCACATTTAAGAATCCTAAAGATTCAAACAAAAAAGCTTGGCAATTAATAAAAGAGTCGGGCTGTTCTGATCTAAGAATTGGCGATGTTAAATTGTCTAATTTGCATTGCAATTTTTTAGAAAATCTAGGTAAGGCAAGCTCAAAAGATGTAGAAAATTTAATTAACAATATAAAAGAAGAAGTTTTTAAAAAAACAAATATAAACTTAGAACTTGAATTAGAGGTTATAGGAGAAAAGTGAAAAAAGAAAAAATAACAGTCTTAATGGGCGGAATGTCTGCCGAGAGAGAAGTAAGTCTAGATAGCGGAAAAGCCTGTGCAAAAGCTCTAACAGAACTTGGTTTTGATGTAACAAGCCTTGATGCAAAAGATGATTTTATTGAAAAATTAATTAAGAATAAGCCAGATAAGGTTTTTAATGCTCTTCATGGAAAATTTGGAGAAGATGGTTCTATTCAAGGTTTGTTAGAACATTTAAAAATACCTTATACTCATTCTGGAATTTTGTCTTCAGCCATTGCCATGGATAAATTAACATCCAAAAAAATATTTAAAGATGCAAAAATTAATACACCAGAATATTTAGTAGTAAAAAATTTAGAAGATTTTAAAAAATCAAAGATTGGATACCCTTGTGTCGTTAAACCTAATGACGAAGGATCTAGCGTAGGTGTTTATATTTTTAATCAATTAAAAAAATCAAATGAAGACACAGTAATTTCTCTATTGAAGAAATATAATTTTTTAATTTTAGAAAAATATATTCCAGGAAGGGAAATACAGGTTGCTGTAATGGGATCAAAAGCATTAGGGGCAATAGAGATTATTCCCACAAGATCTTTTTATGATTATGAGGCAAAATACTCCTCTAGCGCTAAAACAAAACACGTTATCCCGGTTTCAATGAATGAGTCGGATTACAAAAAAATCTTAGATACGGCATTACAAGCTCATAATACTTTAGGCTGCAAAGGGGTTACTAGATCTGACTTTAGATATAATGAATCAGATAAAGATAATAAGATTTATATTCTTGAGGTTAATACTCAACCAGGCATGACAAATTTATCTTTAGTTCCAGAGATTGCTAATTATTACGGCTTATCTTTTAACGAATTAGTTGAATGGATTATTAACGATGCTTCTATTAATAGATGACAAAAAAAAAGAGATATATTCTTCTCGCCTTGTTAATTTTTCTAACAACGTTTAATCCTGAGTTACCTTTATTAAAGCTTGGTTTTTTTATTATTAAAACAGTTAATGTTTCTGGTTCAAAAAATATAGATGCAGAAAAGATAAAAAAGCAATTTAATTTTTTAATTAATACTAGCATTTTAAGTATAGATAATAATAAAATGAATGAAATAGTTTCACATAATGAGTGGATTCATTTTATTAATATTAATAAAAAATTTCCTTCAGTCGTTAATATTAATATAGTTGAGCATGAACCGCTCTTAATTTGGAAAAAAGGAAACAATAATTTAATTATTACCAACCAATTTACGTTAGTAGAAAAATTTAACTTAGTTAATTTTTCAAATCAAATACAAGCAAAGGGCAATTTAGACATTCAAGATCTTAAGAGTCTTTATAACGCATTAAATGACAATAATTTTGACTTATCTAATATTGTTAGTTTTGATTTTATAAGTTCTGAAAGATGGGATTTGTTTTTGAAAGGTAATAAAAAAATTATGCTAGGAAGATATGATTATAATCAACAAATAATCAATTTAAATAAGATATTGATTCAGTTAAAAGATGAAAAATTTACTTATATTGATTTAAGACTTAAGAACAAAATATTTGTAAAATAAAGAATGATTCAAAAAGATGAGCTGATTGCATCTATAGACATAGGTTCTTCAAAAATTAAATGTCTAATTGCAAAAATTCAAAATAATAGAATTGAAATCGTTGGCAAATCAAGCGTTGCATCAAAAGGAATTTCAAAAGGTTTAGTAGCAAATTTTGAAGAGGCTAATTTAACTGTACGTCAATGTTTAGAAATTGCTGAAAAACAAGCCGGAGTTTCTCTAAATAAAATTATTGTAAATGCAGAGTTTGAAAATATTTTCAGTAATATATTAACAGAATACAAAAGTATTCATGGCGAACCGATAGAGCATGAAAAAGATATTCAGGGCTTAATACATATTGCAGTAGATGAAATCTCAAAAAATAATAAAGACAAAGGAATTTTACATGTGTTTTCTACAAATTATAAGATTGATAAAAAAGTTAATGTTGAAAATCCAGTTGGTTTTAAAGCAAATACTTTTTCAACAGATATTCACGCAATTTTAGCTGACCATTCTTCAATTGATAATCTAAAAAACATTATTAACTCGTGTGAATTATCAGTAGAGAATTATGTTTGTGGACCATATGCTCTAGGTTTATCTTTTTTAACAGCGGAAGATTTAAAAGAAGATATTATTTGTATTGATTTTGGAAAAGACAAAACAAGCTTTTCTATATTTGAAAATCACACTCTTTCCTATGTGGGAGTTATTCCTTTTGGATCCAATCATATATCAAAAGATCTAGCTAAAGTTTTAGATATTAAATTAGAAGTGGCCGATAGAATTAAGATTGAAAGTGGAGATTGTTTAATAAATGAAACTATTAATGATAAGATTGAATATTTACCAGTACATTTGTTTCCAGATGATGATTTTAGAAAAATCTCTAAAACAATGGTAAATGCAATTATTAATTCTAGAGTTGAAGAGATTTTACAGTTAATTTACAAAAAAATTAAATCTTATAATTTGATAGATATAAAAAGTAAAAAAATTTATCTTTCAGGCAGAGGATCAAATTTAATAGGATTTTTATCTTTAGTAAGAAAATATTTTTCTCACAGAACAGAATTAGTTTTACAAAGAAAACATCAAGACCCAAATTTGATTAATAATCTTTCCCAGGATTTTCTAGTTTGCTATGGAATAATTAAAAATTATTTTTATGGATTTTCATCTGAAGCATTGCCAATTAAATTTAAAAATACAGGCTTTTTTTCAAGACTTTTATCTATTTTTCAAAAGTAGAAATCGTAACAAAAGGTGATTAGCTATTATTTTAAATCTTACTAAATATATATTTTATCAAAAATATGTATCAAAAGACTTTAAAGTCTAAAATCAATTTTAAAGGCATAAGTCTTCATAGTGGCTTAGTCTCAAATCTTATTATTAAACCTGCGGCACCCAATTCAGGAATAAATTTTATTAGAGTTGATTATAAGGGCAAAGAAAAAATAATACCTGCTTATATCGACAATTCTTTGCCGGCAAAACTTTGCACAACTATTTCTAACAAACATGTCTCAATATCAACTATTGAGCATCTTATGTCCGCTTTGTCAGGTATGGGCATAGATAATGCAACTGTTGAAATTGACTCTCAGGAATTACCTATACTAGACGGAAGCTCAAAGGAATTTGTAATCGCCATACAAGACACAGGAACTGCAATCCAGGGAGTTGAAAAAAAATATATTAAAATATTAAAAAAAATTATTGTTAAAGATAAAGATAAATTTATTTCAATTGAACCAACTAATAAAAATCAATTAGAAATTGATTATGAAATTAATTTTCATGACCGAGTTATAAAAAAGCAGAGTAAAAAAATAGATTTAGAGAAAGACGGTTTTATGCAGGTGTATGACTCTAGAACTTTTTGTTTGCAAAAAGATCTTGAAAATATATTTAAGATGGGACTTGCAAAAGGGGGTTCGTTAGAGAATGCAATTGTTGTTTCAGAAGATAAAGTTTTAAATCAAGATGGTCTTAGATATAAAGATGAATTTGTAAGACACAAGATTTTAGATTGTATAGGAGATTTATACTTAGCCGGTTGCTCAATTATTGGTAAGGTTAATTGTTACCAAGGAGGGCATGATATGACGCGTAAGTTATTAGAAGCTTTAAAAAAAAATAAAAATGCATGGAGTTTAACTACGAAAAATCTAAAAAAATTTTCCACAGTTAGTTCTTATTTACCAAATCAACTTGTAGTGAATCTTTAGTTTTAGTGGTAAAACTTAATTAAAATAAAAAATAAAAATTTTAATTTTAATGTTTAGACTAAAAAAAGAATTCACTATTTTATTAATATTTTTATTTATTTTTAGCTGCTCCTCATCAGATAGAGCGCTGGTAGACCCCCCAAAGCCAAAAGTAGAACTTTCAAAATTGTATAATTTTGCAATGGAGGATTTTAAAAATAATAGACCTGAACCAGCTATTGAAAAATTTAAAACAGTCGAAAAAGATTATTCATATACAGAATGGGCTCCCAAATCTGTTTTAATGATAGCTTATATTTATTATGAAACCGGTCGCTGCCCAGATGCGTATTATGCGATTGATCGTTATATTAAATATTACCCTAATAATCCCGAAAGAATTTATGCGGAGTACTTAAAAGGAATGTGCTATTTCGAAGAAGTAAGTGAATTTTCTAAAGATCAAGAAAAAACATTGCAAGCAGTTAAACAGTTTAATTTTTTAATTAAAACATATCCAAAGACTGAATATGCAGAAGATGCAAAATTTAAATTAGATTTATTAAATGATTTGTTAGCTGGAAAAGAGATGTATGTGGCAAGATATTATATGAACCAAAAAAAATGGGCCGCAGCTTTAAATAGATTAAAAACGATTGTAGATAAGTATCAAACAACAATTTATATAGAAGAAGCTCTCTATAGAATCGTAGAAATTTATCATAAATTAGGACTCGAAGAAGATGCGAATAAAGCAGCGTCAATCCTTGGTTATAATTTTAATTCAAGTGAATGGTATAAAAAAAGTTACTTATTAGTTTCTACAAATCAAACTGTTTTACCTAAAAAAGATAGATCTCTTTTAGATAGTTTTAAAAAAGTATTTAATTAAAAAAGTTTAATGAGCGGATTGTCTTTAAAAGAGTACAAAGAAAAAATTATTCTAATCCAAAAATTAAATAAAGCCTATTACCATAACGATAATCCTTTAATTTCAGATGCTGAATACGATAAGATTAAGATAAGTATCTTAAGTTTTGAAAAAAAAAATCCAGATCTTATAGATAAAGATTCCCCTTCGAAGAAAATAGGTTTCACGCCTTCAGAAAAATTTTCTAAAGTTAAGCACCTTGTACCAATGCTATCTCTGGATAATGCTTTTGAAAAAGTAGATGTGGAAGATTTTCTAAAAAAAATTAAAAATTATCTAAATTTTAAAGAAGATTATAAAATAGAGTTAACAGCAGAACCTAAAATTGATGGGATTTCTGCATCTTTAATTTATAAAAATAATAAAATTATTCGAGGACTTTCAAGAGGAGATGGTGAATTTGGAGAGGATATAACAGAAAATTTATTAACCATTAAGGATATTCCAAGAGTATTAAAAGATGAAAATATAGAAGAAGAATTTGAAATTAGAGGAGAAGTTTATATTGGTAAAAAAGATTTTGAAAAATTTAAAAACGATTTTGCAAATCCAAGAAATGCAGCAGGCGGCTCGTTGAGACAAAAGGACTCC
>AQUH01000019.1 GCA_000371745.1 alpha proteobacterium SCGC AAA280-B11 | reverse complement strand
AGTTGTATTGATGGATGAGGCAATATCATCAGCAGATATCGTTGTGACTGCAACAGGTAATAAAGATATCGTTACCATTGAGCACATGAGAAAGATGAAAGACAGGTCTATTCTTTGTAATATCGGACATTTTGATAATGAAATTCAGGTCAGCGCGTTAAAAAATTACAAGTGGAACGAAGTAAAACCACAGGTTCATGAAATTGAGTTTCCTGATAAAAAAAGAATTATTTTATTAGCAGAGGGCAGACTAGTAAATCTTGGTTGTGCAACTGGACATCCTAGTTTTGTGATGAGCGCCTCATTTACAAATCAAGTCATTGCTCAAATAGAATTGTGGAATAGCAACGGAAAATATCAAAACAAAGTTTATGTGCTGCCAAAACATTTAGATGAAAAAGTTGCAATGTTGCACCTTGCAAAAGTTGGAGCAAAACTTACTCAATTAAGCAAAGAACAGGCTGATTATATTAGCGTTTCACAAAAAGGACCTTTTAAACCAGACGCTTATCGTTATTAATTTCAATTAAATGGAATTAAAATCTTTAGATTCCACCAAAAAAATTGCCGAAACTATAGCAATTAATTTGAAGAAAAATGATTTTATATTGCTCAATGGAAATCTGGGCTCAGGAAAGACAACATTCTCAAGATATTTAATAAATTTTCTACAAAAAAAAAATAATCGTCTCTTAGAAGAAGTGTTAAGTCCTACTTTTAATATAGTTCAATATTATGATTTAGGAAAAGATTTAAGAATTGCACATTATGATTTTTATAGATTAAAAAAAGAAAGTGAGATTTCAAATATTGGTTTATTAGATACGGCAAAAGAATTTATAAATATTATTGAATGGCCAGAATTTATTGTAAATTCATTAAGTGAATTTTTGCAAATTAATTTTATTTATAACGTTGATAAAAATCTAAGATCTTTAACATTTAACGGTAAAGGAAAGTGGTCAGGCTTTAGTATTAATGATTAATGCAAATAAATTAAAGTTAATAAAAATTTTTCTAAAGAAGAACCTTATTGAGAATTATAAAATTAAAGAAATACAAGGGGATGCCTCTTTTAGGAAATATTTTAGAATTTATTATAAAAAAGTTTCTTATATTCTTGCTTTTGCTGAAAAAGAAAAGAAATCTAACATTTTAAATTATGTCTTAATAAATAAATTTTTAATAACCAAAGGTATTAATTCACCAAGAGTTATAGATTATAATTTTAAAAACGGCCTAGCTTTATTGGAAGATTTTGGTGACAAAACTTATCTTCAGTTAATTAATAAATCTAAAAATAAATTTAAAATTTATAAGTCATTAATTAGATATTTAGTAAAATTACAAAGTATTAAAGTTGAACAGAATATATTTAGATTTAAAAAATATAATTTTAAAATTCTTAAAAAAGAAATTGATTTATTTTTTATTTGGTATTTACCTCATGTTCTTAAGATAAGAACTAATCCTAAAATATTAAAATTAAGACGATTATTACTATCAATCTTAAAAAATAATTTTATTAAAAATAGTTACTTCGTTCACAGAGATTTTCACATTTCAAATTTGATGGCATATAGGAGTGGATCTCAGAATAAAATAGGCGTCATTGATAGCCAAGATGCTTTGATAGGTTCAAAAGCTTATGACGTTGTATCTATAATAGACGATGTTAGAATTAAGACTGATTTTAATCTAAAGCAAAAATTATTTAATTTTTATCTATCGTTAGTAACAAGAGAGAAGAATTTTAATATTAAGCAATTTAAAAAAGAATTTTCAATTTTGTCAGTACAAAGAGCGATGAAAATTATTGGAATATTTTCAAGGCTTTTTAAGCGTGATAAGAAAAATAGATATTTAAAATTAATTCCTTACACTTGGACAATACTTAATAAAAGGTTAGAAGAACCAATGTTTAATGAGGTAAGAGTTATTATTAATAAAGAAATCAAAAAAAGAATTAAGAATGGCAATCGATAAAAAGTTTTTTGAAGATTCAGAAGCTTGGCCATTTGCTGAATCGAGAGAGATCTTAAAAAAAAGATCAAAGATAATAGAAAAAAAGGGTTACGTTCTATTTCAGACTGGTTATGGTCCTAGTGGACTTCCTCACATCGGAACTTTCGGTGAAGTGTGCAGAACTACTATGGTTATGCATGCTTTTCAAAAATTATCTAACGTTCCTGTCAAATTATTTACATTTTCAGACGACATGGATGGACTTAGAAAAGTTCCAGACAACATTCCTAATAAATCAATTTTAGAAGAAAATTTAAATAAGCCATTAACAGCAGTTCCAGATCCATTTAAAAAATTCAAAAGCTTTGGAGAACATAATAATAATATGCTTCAAAAATTCTTAAATGAGTTTAATTTTAAATATGAATTTAAAAGCTCCACTGAATTATATACCAATGGAGAATTTGATGATGCATTAACTGCAGTATTGAAAAATTATGACAAAATAATGGAAGTGGTTCTTCCAACGCTTGGACCTGAAAGAAGAAAAACTTACAGTCCATTTTTACCTATATGTCCTGAAACTGGAAAAGTACTAGAAGTTGCTGTGCTTGAAAGAAATTTAGATGCAAAGACTATAGTTTATCAAAACGGAAATAAAAAGGTTGAGACAAAGATTACAGGCGGAGCATGTAAATTGCAGTGGAAAGTAGATTGGGCAATGCGTTGGTATGCCTTAGGAGTTGATTTTGAAATGTATGGAAAAGATTTAATTCCAAGCGCAGAATTATCTAATAAAATTTGTAAAATTTTAGGAGGAACTCCACCAAGCGGTTTTGCTTATGAATTGTTTTTAGACGAGCATGGAGAAAAAATATCTAAATCAAAAGGCAACGGAATATCTATTGAACAGTGGCTAAAATACGCCTCTCCAGAAAGCTTATCTCTTTATATGTATCAAAATCCGACTAGAGCAAAAAAATTATATTTTCAGGTTATTCCAAAAGCGGTTGATGAATATTTGTCGTTTTTAGAAAAATTTGAAAAACAAGAGCCAAAAGAAAAATTGGGAAACCCAGTTTGGCATGTTCATAATGGAAATCCTCCTAAGGAAGAAATTATTATATCTTTTAATATTTTACTTAATTTAGTTAGCGTTAGTAACACTGATAAAGAAGAAGTGATTTGGAAGTTTATTAAAAACTTTAGTCCAAACCTAATTAAAGAAAAACACCCAATTCTTGGAAGACTTATTTTAAATGCAATTAATTATTTTAATGATGTTGTAAAAATTAATAAAAAATTTAGAAAACCAGATTCAAATGAAAAAAAAGCACTCCAAGATCTTGCTGAGCAAATATCTAAAATGACACCTAGTATGACGCCTGAAGAAATGCAGACAATTGTTTATTCTGTTGGCAAAGTTCATTATTCAAAAGAAAGATTAAGAGAGTGGTTTAAAATGATTTACGAGGTTCTTTTTGGTGATGAACAAGGCCCTAGAATGGGATCTTTTATAAGTTTTTATGGTATTAAGGAAACAGTAAGCTTAATTAATAAGTCTACTAGCGATTAAATATAAAAATGAATTATCAATTTATTAATAGTTTTATTAATAAGCTTGATCCTGAATTAGCGCATTCATTAGCAATTCAATTTTTAAAAAATATTTATATACCGATTTTTCCATCAAAAGATGATGAGATTTTAAAAATTAATATTTTTGGTAAAGAGTTTTCAAATCCAATAGGTCTCGCAGCGGGCTTTGATAAAAATGCAGATGTATATGACAAGATGTTTGCTTTAGGTTTTGGTTTTGCAGAGGTTGGCACAATCACGCCAAAGCCTCAGGAAGGAAATGCAAAACCAAGAGTGTTTAGATTAATACAGGACGAAGCAATTATTAATCGATTAGGTTTTCCAAGCCAAGGATTAGCTAGAGTTAAAAGTAGAATTGAGATTAAAAACTCAAATGGAATTTTAGGAATTAATATTGGGCCAAATAAAGACAGTGTTTCACGTATAGATGATTATGTAGAGTGTTTTAAAAATTTTCATAATTTATGCAGTTATATTTGCATAAATATTTCCTCACCCAATACTGAGAATTTGAGAGATTTTCATCATCAAGAAAATTTAAAAAATCTTTTAAGAGAAATATCAAATATTAAAAAACAACTGAACAGCAGAACCCCAGTTGTTTTAAAAATATCACCAGACATAAGTGATTTAGATATTGATACGATCTGTAACAATGTTCTAGAATTTAATTTAGATGGCTTAGTATTAACTAACACCTCTGTTAATTTAAGAGAAAATTTAGCAAGCACTAAAAAGATTGAGCAGGGTGGATTGTCAGGAACTCCAATACAAAAAACTTCTAATTTAATTGTTAGAAAATTTTTTAAAAAAGTTGGAAAAAAGATACCATTAATAGGAGTAGGCGGAATTAACTCAGGGATTACAGCTTATGAAAAAATTAAATCAGGCGCTTCTTTATTACAATTGTATACAGGGCTGGTATTTAAGGGACCTTTTGTCGTAACCTCCATTAAACAAGAATTATCAGCGTTGTTAAGAAAAGATGGTTTCTCGTCCTTAAAAGAAGCGATAGGCGTTGATTGCAAATAAGTTAATTACCTGACTGATAATTACTAAAAAAGTTAATCTTTTTCTAAGAGTTGCATACCAAATATTAGTCGTTTCTTTAAAGATTTTTGCATCTATTAAATTAAGAGCAAAGAAAGTGATTATATAAAAAACAATATTTATATTTTGATTAGAAAAAAAATCTAAAACAAATGCTACAATTGGGATTGTAACACTGGCAGTTAGAATTAGATTAGAATTAGGTAAATTACCATTAAGTATCTTGCTCCATTGAGTACCGCAAATAAAAGCTATGATAATGTTGGAGTAGAACAAATATACCTCAACAACATAATTATTAAAATTTGATAAAAAATAAAAAAAAGTTAGAGCGTAAAAAGGAATAAGACCAAGATATCCTAGAATTTTTGATAATTTTTTTTTCTCTATTTTCATTTGTTATTATTCACTATCATTTTTTATTTATCTTTCTAAATAAAAAAGAACCTAAAAATCCAAATAATAGAGCAAGACCTATAGCTGTTGTGGAATAAATTATTTTATGATTATACAGGAAATTAGTTATAAAATTATTCAAAGCAGGAAACTGATTATCAATTTCTATTTTTCTTAAAAATCTTACTTTTTTTTCTGCAAAAAATAATGATTTACCAAATTTTAATCCAAACATTATAATAAGTATCGACATAAGAAATTTTAACTCTTCATTTCTTAGTTTGTTTGTAATTCTAGTTCCTATTTGCACTCCAATAATTGAGCCGACCATTAGTAAAACAATAAGAATTAAATCAATATTCCGATTTGCCATGGAGTGAAAAAAAGTTGAAAAAGCCATAGTAAACACCACAACTAACAATGCCGTGCCGCGTACAATTTTTATAGGTACTCTTATCGCGTAGATCATTGCTGGAATTAAAAGAAATGCTCCTCCAATACCAAGTAACGCAGACACAATACCAGCTAAAAATCCAAAAAAGATTGGTGGAATGATACTTGTGTATAATCTAGATGTTGGCATCCGAACTTTAAATGGAAGACCATGAATCCAACTGTGTTTATTTCTTTTTTTTAAAATAATTCTTTTATTCTTTCTATTATAAATTTCGATAATACTTTCAGTTAGCATTAGCACTCCAAAACTAGTTAATAATAAAAAAAATAAAACCGCAGTAATTTCGTCTACAATTCCAATTCTAATCAAGATTTTAAAAACTAAAGTTCCAAAAGTAACGCCAAAGAAAGCGCCAATCAAAATGAAATATCCCATTTTGAGATCAAGCTCTTTTTTATACCAAGAATTTAATGTTCCAGAGACTGATGATGCCAAAATATTATTAGAACCATTTGCGATTGCGAAGCTTGGAGGTATTCCTAAAAAAATTAATACTGGAGTCATTAAAAATCCACCTCCAATGCCTATGATCCCACCAACTATACCAATGGAGCCACTAAGAAGGAGAATATAAATGTAATTAACGTGAATTTTTACGACAGGTAAAAAAATCTCGAACATGGAATTTGCTGTTAAGTAGTACTTATTTATAAAGTATCTTTGCCAAAACAGCATACTAAATAAGTAAAAAAACGGCAAAAATAATAAATATCTTGACGTAAATTCATCATCTAAATATATCCCTTGCAGGAGAAATTATGTCACAACTTTGCGAACTGACAGGTAAAAGACCACAAACAGGACATAACGTCAGTCATGCTAATAACAAAACAAAAAGAAGATTTTTTCCAAATCTTAAAAAAGTTTCTTTTAAGAGCGAGAAATTAAATCGTGATATTAGAATTAAAATTTGTACGCGTGCAATAAAAGCTGTAGATTTTAGAGGTGGTATTGATGAATTTTTACTAAGAGCTAAAAACAAAAATTTATCTCCCAGAGTTAAAAAAATAAGAAAACTTTTACTAACAATCGTTCCTCACGTTAAAAAAGCCAGAAAAGAAGTAAAAGCTAAAAAACAAACAAAAGTTAAAGCCAATTAGTTCTTTTGATTTATTCAAAAAGGATATTTTTGTATTCAGCCTTAATGGCTTTGATTATCTGCGTTTCTAATTATTTAGTACAATTTCCCTTTGAATATTTTGGACTCAATGAAATTTTAACTTGGGGAGCGTTTACGTACCCTGTTACTTTTTTAGTAACAGATCTTGCAAATAGATTTTTTGGAAAAGAGTTTGCTAAAAAAGTTGTATTTTTTGGATTTGTTTTAGGAATTGCTCTATCGTTTATTTTAACTTTTGAAGAATTTAATTTAATTCTTTTAAGAATTGTTATTGCATCAGGCGCAGCTTTTCTCGCTGGGCAACTTTTAGATATTAGGGTTTTTGATATTTTAAGAAATAAATTATGGTTTATTCCACCGATTGTTTCTTCAATTCTTGGTTCAATATTGGATACGATAATATTTTTTAGTATCGCTTTTTATGGAACCGATTCTTCTTGGGTTGTGTTAGCTCTTGGAGATTTAGGAGTTAAATTATTTGTAGATTTTGCCATGTTATTGCCGTTTAGGATTGCAATCGCTAGATTTAGTTAATAGTTTTTTTTCTTTTCGGGTTTTCAATAAATAAATCTGCAAGCTGATCAATTAAAGCATCACCCAGTTCTTGTACATCTCCAATTTTTAACGCTTTACTATAATAGCTGCTTACATCGTGGCCAATACCAATGGCATTAATCTCAACATCTTTATTATTTTCAATCCACTTGACTGTATTTTTTAAGTGTCTTTCTAAATAATTTCCAGGATTTACAGAAAGTGTTGAATCATCAACAGGCGCTCCATCAGAAATTACCATTAATATTTTTCTTTCTTCACTTCTTTTTTTTAATCTTTGATAAGCCCATAAGATTGCTTCTCCATCTATATTTTCTTTTAATATTCCCTCTTTTAACATTAGACCTAAATTATTTTTTCCTCTTCGCCATGGTGTATCAGCAGATTTATAAATTATATGAGATAAATCATTTAGTCTTCCAGGATTACTTGTTTTGTTTTTTAACCACAACTCTCTACTCTTTCCGCCTTTCCAATTTAATGTCGTAAAACCTAGAACCTCAACTTTCACAGAACACCTTTCAAGCGTGCGCGATAAAATATCAGCACAAATAGCTGCAATAGAGATGGGTCTGCCGCGCATTGAACCCGAATTATCAATCAATAAAGTCACGACAGTGTCTTTAAAATTTGTATTTTTTTCTTTTTTATAAGAAAGAGAATTATACGGATCCATAATAACCCTTGTTAATTTTGCTGCATCAAGCATTCCTTCTTCAAGATCAAATTCCCACGATCTGTTCTGAACTGCCAATAGTTTTCTTTGTAATTTGTTTGCAAGTCGTGAAATAAAATTATGTAAAGATTTTAATTGATTATCTAAATTTTCTCTAAATTTATGCATCTCTGTATGATCTACCATTTCTTCAGCATTAATAATTTTATCAAATTTATTAGTAAAAACTTTGTATTTTGTTTCGTTTTTATTTTTTTTAATATTAGAAGACATGATTTCGTCGCTAGAATTATTTTCATCTTCAACCAAAGTTTCTTGTTCACTTAGATTTGCATCAATTTCAATATCTGGAATCACGCTTTCAATATTAAAATCTTGTTTATTAGAATTTTTATCTTGGTTAACTTCGTTATTATTTTGGTCATTAGTTTTATTTTCGTCTTTTTGTTCATTGTCATTGTCATTTTCATTAGGACTTAATTTTTCTTCTAGTTTTAGATCTTGAATAATGGAATTTAGAATATTACTGAATTTTTCTTGGTTAGAAATATTTTGCTTTAATAAACCTATTTTATCTTTGATTTGTTCATTAATAATTTCATTCCATTTTTGTAAGCTTTTTTTTTCATCAATATTTAAACCTAAATTTAGTAACTGATTTCCCAGAATAATATCAAAAGCTTTTTCAATACTATTGTACATGTCATCACTTTGTTCTTTAAATTTCTTTTGATAATAGTTTTTAAAATTAAGCTTTATTCCTTCAAAATTTTCTGAACCTAATTTCTCATAACGAATTTTTTCTGCACTTTTGTAAATATTTTTCGCAACAACTCCTCTAGGTTCAAATTTTCTTGACAGTTCTTGATTGCTATATTTTATTTTTAGAGCCTCTGAATCCCCAAGAGCTCTAATATTCTGATATTCACTAAAAGATTCAAAGCTAAATTTAGGAAGATTGATAGTATTATTTTCTTTGGTAGGAGCGTCGGAAAATAAAACACTAAGGTCTTGTTTTTTTGCTAAGGCTTTAATGGTCGATGAGATGGCTATTTTAAAATTTTCAGCCTGTTTTTCATTTTCCATTTTTTAGATTTATTTTTATACTTGCTGATGTTTCCGTAAGTTCTTGTGCAAAACATCTTTGAAAATACTCTGCAATAATTGCTCTTTCTAATTCATCACAACGATTTAAAAATGATATTTTAAATGAGTAACCAATGTCTTTAAAAATTTTATAATTGTCCGCCCACGTCATTACAGTTCTAGGACTCATTACTGTTGAAATATCTCCATTGGCAAGACCAGCTCTTGTTAGTTCAGCTACTTGAATCATTTTTTGCGCAATTTTTTTGCCTTCAGCTGTATTTAAGTGAGGACATTTCGATATTACAATCTCAAGTTCATTTTCCGGCGCTAAATAGTTAAGTGTAGTTACTATATTCCACCTATCCATTTGTCCTTGATTAATCTGTTGAGTACCGTGATAAAGACCAGAAGTATCTCCAAGACCAATAGTGTTAGCGGTTGCAAATAGTCTAAAATATTTATGTTGTTTTATGACTTTATTTTTATCAAGAAGAGTTAACTTACCATCACTCTCAAGTAACCTTTGAATCACAAACATCACATCGGGTCTGCCAGCGTCATATTCGTCAAATACTAAAGCCACAGGATTTTGTAGTGCCCATGGAAGAATTCCTTCTCTGAACTCTGTGACCTGCTTATTATCTTTTATTACAATTGCATCTTTTCCTAGTAAATCAATCCTACTTACATGACTGTCCAAGTTTACACGTACGCAAGGCCAATTTAATCGTGCTGCAATTTGTTCTATATGAGTTGATTTTCCTGTGCCATGAAATCCCTGAATTAAAACTCTTTTATTAAAAACAAATCCTGCCAAAATGGCAAGTGTAGTATCTCGGTCAAATTTATAAGCACTATCTAGCTCTGGAACAAATTGATTTCGTTTTGAAAAACCTTCAACCATCATATCGGTGTCGATATTAAAAGTTTGTTTTACAGAAATTTTTATATCTGGAGAGTT
The DNA here is from genome assembly GCA_000371745.1 of alpha proteobacterium SCGC AAA280-B11. Classification (GTDB taxonomy): domain Bacteria; phylum Pseudomonadota; class Alphaproteobacteria; order Pelagibacterales; family Pelagibacteraceae; genus Fontibacterium. Next base: position 972 of record AQUH01000019.1, on the reverse strand, counting down.
TTCAAAAATATTATTTTCCATGATTAATGTTTTTTTGGTTATTTCTTAAATATGTATATGCGATAGTTATTTCTTTTAATTTATTTTCAAATTTTTTGTCTCCGGAATTTGTATCTGGGTGATATTTTTTTACAAGTTTTTTAAATTGTTCTCTAATTTCACTCCATTTTACATTACTTTTTAAATCAAGCTTTTTAAGAGCTTCTATTTCTTTGGAGCTATAAATAGTTTTATTTTCAAATTGCTTAAAAAAATCTGCAGAAAAATTAGAGATGTCATGTTCTTCTAAAATATTTCTCCAAACTTTATTAAAAAAATTATCTTTTGAACCTAGTTTAGACGTAGGTTTATGCCAAGTAATGTCTGAATAAATAAATTCTTCAATCTTGTCTTGAGCCATTCCGGAAAAGAAATCCCATTCATGATTATAAATCTTTATATGTTCCGAGCAGAACCATTTGTATTCACCAGGAGCTTTAGATGGGGCCTTAAATTCTCCAGGATGTTTACATCTTTTTCTAATTTTCTTTGCTGCACGTCGGGTACTTTATAAAAAGGTCTTGAGTTTAAATCTAAAGAACGCGTATCAACTATGATGTCTTTTTTTAGATCATAAATTCTAATTTGATTAATATTAGGCAATAAAAATTTATAATTTGTTAAAAAAACTCTAAGATTCTCTTTCTTGTATGGAATATTCTGCAATTCCATATTCAACGATATATTGCTAATTAATTTTGAATGTTCTCTCTTCTTATTACTAACGAGTTCAGGCTCGATGGATTGGATATAAGTAAATGTAACAAAAAGTAGAACTAAAAAGAAAAATATATTTATAAATAAAAATCTTGTTAATAAAGATTTAAAATTTATTGATGGAATCTTCATTATATTTAACTAACATTCCAGCGGTAACCACTACCGTATCTTGTTTCAATTGCTGAAAAATTAGGATCAATTTTTTTAAATTTT
>AQUH01000018.1:0-10000 GCA_000371745.1 alpha proteobacterium SCGC AAA280-B11 | reverse complement strand
CACACTTAACTACGATTTTGGGACCTTAGATGGTGGTCTGGGTTTTTTCCCTCTCGACGATGGAAGTTAGCTCCCACCGTCTGTCTATTGAGAAACAATCTTGAGTATTCGGAGTTTTATTAGGTTTAGTAAGAATTTCTTCCCCCTAGCCTATTTAGTGCTCTACCCCTCAAGATCTTATTATTCAACGCACTACCTAAATAGTTTTCGCGGAAAACCAGCTATCTCCCAGTTTGATTGGCCTTTCACCCCTAATCACAAGTCATCCGAGCCTTTTTCAACAGGCACCGGTTCGGTCCTCCAGTAAGTGTTACCTTACCTTCAACCTGCTCATAACTAGATCACTAGGTTTCGGGTTCTTATCCGTACAACTCATCGCCCTATTCAGACTCGCTTTCGCTACGCCTACACCTTTTCGGCTTAAGCTTGCTGCACAGATAAAGTCACTGACCCATTATACAAAAGGTACGTCGTCACTCATATAGAGCTCCGACTGATTGTAGGCATCCGGTTTCAGGTTCTATTTCACTCCCCTAATAGGGGTTCTTTTCACCTTTCCCTCACGGTACTAGTTCACTATCGGTCACTGAAGAGTATTTAGGCTTAGAGGGTGGTCCCCCTATCTTCAAGCAGGATTTCACGTGTCCCGCTTTACTCGAGAATCTTATTTGCTTTTACCTTTACGGGGCTATCACCCTCTATGGCAAACCTTTCCAGGTTTTTCTAGTTGTACAAATAAAACTACAGGCCTGTTCCGCGTTCGCTCGCCACTACTGACGGAATCTCAATTGATTTCTTTTCCTCTAGGTACTTAGATGTTTCAGTTCCCTAGGTTGCCTTTTCAAACCTATGTATTCAGTTTGAAATAACTCTTAAAGAGTTGGGTTTTCCCATTCGGAAATTTCCGGATCAAAGCTTACATACAGCTCCCCGAAACTTATCGCAGTATATCACGTCCTTCATCGACTTTCAGTGCCAAGGCATTCACCAGACGCCCTTAAACGCTTGATTTATGCACAGAAAAAATTTTTCTGTGTAAATTGAATTTTTAAAATTTGTGAAAAATAAATTTTTCACAAGGATATAAAAATATTGATACAAATTAACAATGTTAAAGAATTTCTCTAAAATTTGGTGGAGGATAGCGGGATCGAACCGCTGACCTCCTGAATGCAAATCAGGCGCTCTACCAGCTGAGCTAATCCCCCTAATAAAAATGGTGGGCCGAGAAAGACTCGAACTTTCGACCCCACCCTTATCAAGGGTGTGCTCTAACCAACTGAGCTACCGGCCCTTTTGTTGAATGAACTCTTTTACAAACATTAGAGATAAGGAAGAGAAACGAGGACGGCTACAATGTACAATGTTAAGTGATAGTCCAAAAGTAAACTTTTGAACTGTCCTTAGAAAGGAGGTAATCCAGCCGCAGGTTCCCCTACGGCTACCTTGTTACGACTTCACCCCAGTCGCTGACTATACCTTGGTCAAACGCCTCCTTGCGGTTAGCAATCTGCTTTAAGGTAGAACCAACTTCCATGGTGTGACGGGCGGTGTGTACAAGACCCGGGAACGTATTCACCGTAGCACGCTGATCTACGATTACTAGCGATTCCAGCTTCATGCACTCGAGTTGCAGAGTGCAATCCGAACTGAGATAGATTTTTGAGTTTAGCTTAGCGTCGCCACTTTGCATCTCATTGTCACTACCATTGTAGCACGTGTGTAGCCCAACCCGTAAGGGCCATGAGGACTTGACGTCATCCCCACCTTCCTCCAGCTTATCACTGGCAGTTCTTTCAGAGTGCCCAGCATGACCTGATGGCAACTAAAAGTAGGGGTTGCGCTCGTTGCGGGACTTAACCCAACATCTCACGACACGAGCTGACGACAGCCATGCAGCACCTGTGTTCTGTCCGGCCGAACCGAAAAGTCTAGTTTCCTAAACTCGCGACAGACATGTCAAGGGTTGGTAAGGTTCTGCGCGTATCTTCGAATTAAACCACATGCTCCACCGCTTGTGCGGGTCCCCGTCAATTCATTTGAGTTTTAACCTTGCGGTCGTACTCCCCAGGCGGATTGCTTAATGCGTTAGCTGCGATACTGAAAATAAATTTCCAACATCTAGCAATCATCGTTTATGGTATGGACTACGAGGGTATCTAATCCTCTTTGCTACCCATACTTTCGCGCCTCAGCGTCAGTGTTGATCCAGAAAGCCGCCTTCGCAACTGGTGTTCTACATAATATCTACGAATTTCACCTCTACACTATGTATTCCGCTTTCCTCTATCAAACTCTAGTCGAGCAGTTTTAATTGCAGTTCCAAAGTTAAGCTTTGGGATTTCACAATTAACTAACTCAACGGCCTACGCGCGCTTTACGCCCAGTAATTCCGAACTACGCTAGGTCCCTTCGTATTACCGCGGCTGCTGGCACGAAGTTAGCCGGACCTTATTCTTAGGGTACAGTCATTATCTTCCCCTACAAAAGAGCTTTACAACCCAAAGGCCTTCTTCACTCACGCGGCATCGCTGCATCAGAGTTTCCTCCATTGTGCAAGATTCCCCACTGCTGCCTCCCGTAGGAGTCTGGGCCGTGTCTCAGTCCCAGTGTGGCTGATCATCCTCTCAGATCAGCTATTGATCATTGTCTTGGTGAGCCATTACCTCACCAACTAACTAATCAAATGCGGGCTCATCTTATGGCATTAAAACTTTCCCCGTAAGGGCTTATCCAGTATTAGCATCGGTTTCCCAATGTTGTCCTGAACCACAAGGCAGATTCCCACATGTTACTCACCCGTCTGCCACTCAGTATTGCTACTGCGTTCGACTTGCATGTGTTAGGCGTGCCGCCAGCGTACGTTCTGAGCCATGATCAAACTCTCAAGTTTAATAACGGCGTACACAAGCTTTTACTATCTGTTTAATTAAAAACAGCTTGTACAAAATTACTTTTGTATTTTTATAGAAGTGTGTACAGCCAAATTTTTTACAAATATAGCCGTCCACGCTTCTCTTCCTAATTTACGTTTTTAAAGAGCTCAACAAGACAACAAGAAATCTGTTAGGATTTCTTTTTGTCTTATTTAAATTTTTATTAATTTGCCCCTAAATAATTAATTATTCAGGGCAAGGGACGTTGTATGTACGTCTAAAATGTTGCTAAGTCAACACAGCTATTAGCTGTTTAAATCAATGGAAATAATGGGGTTTTTGACTTGAATCCCAGCATCAAACAACTTCAAATTGATCTTTGAAATGACTCAAAAGAGTTAATAAGATATTTAACTCAAGATGTATAGAAAGATACTAAGTTACAGACCGAGCTACAAGCCGAGCTTAGTTTTTTTGATCGTTCCCATACTATTAATTTTTATTTTTTTAGCAAAATCTTTTGAACAAAATAATGGTGAAGGCTTAAGTAAAAATCAAGAACTAGAGGACAATCTCACAACTGCTAAAGATTTTTTATTTAATCAATTTAATTCTGGCGCTGCAAAAATTGAATACAAAGCAAGAAACGGCGACTCTATTCAAAGAATTCTTTATGAACAAAGAATTCCATCTAATGAAGTTAACAACGTCATGAATGCTTTAAGAAGAGAATACAATGCAAGCACTTTAAGAAATGAACAAAAAGTTTATTTAGTTATAAAAAAAGACAAAAACGGAAATTCTCTTTCAAGACTAACTGTTAATATAGATGGCATCACTTCAATTCACGTGTTCTTAAATAAAGATAACGTTTACGAAACAAAAAGAATTACAAAAATTTTAACAAAAAAAAATCATTTTGTTGAAACAACAATAGATCGAGGAATCTACAGTACGGCAAAACAGTCTGGCATTGAAAATTCTATTGTTGCTCAGTTTGCAAGGCTTTATGGTTTTGAAATCGATTTCCAGCGTGATCTTAGAAATAATGATAAGATAAAAGTCTTCTATGAAAGATTTTTAGATGATGATGGAGTTGCTCAACGAACGGGCAACATTATCTATAGTGAAATAAAAAATTCAGACAAAAACATTATTTTGTATCGATATGAATATCCTAACGGCGCTGTTGGTTATTTTACTCCTGAAGGAAAAAGTATCGAAAGAACTTTAATGAGAACTCCAATTAACGGGGCAAAATTATCTTCTCGTTACGGATTTAGAATTCATCCCATTCTTGGATATAACTTAATGCATCAAGGAACAGACTTTGCAGCGGCTGTTGGTACACCGGTGATGGCATCAGGAGCTGGTGTAGTTGAGTACGCTGGTTGGAAAGGCGGTTATGGAAAATTTGTAACCATCAGACATAGTTCTACTTACCAAACTAATTATGCCCATCTTTCTGATTATGCTAAAGGAATAAGAAGAGGAGCTAGAGTTCAACAAGGACAAGTGATTGGATATTTAGGAAGCACAGGAAGTTCAACCGGTCCTCACTTGCATTACGAAGTTGTTGTAGGTGGAAAAAAACAAAACTCTCAAACACTTAAACTTCCCTCAGCAGCTCCTTTAGAAGGAAATAATAAAAATTTCTTTGAATTACAAAAACGAAATATTGAGAGTTTAATTGCTGAAGCAGTTAAAAAGAAATAGGGTTTTAAACTTAAGAATTTCCGTCTACTGAATCTGAATTATTAGTAGCAACTGTTGCTGCTGGTTCATCTAAATGAACGCCAGGAATTTTATTAATAATCTCTACTGGCTCTACCGTCTCTGATGTTTCGCTATTATTTCTATCAGGTCTAATTTGGGTGGGAGACATTCTTATATAATGGTCGGCATGCTGATAATAATTTTCAGCTAATATTATATCTCCACTTGCAAGAGCCTCTCTTGCTAAATTGTTATATTTTTCAACCAGCTTATGAGCTCCATGTGCTGAACCACTATTTCTATAACCACCGTTACCGTTGTTATTAAAAGAATGTTCAATATTTTGAGGTCGGTTACTTCTAAAACCATTACTACCACCAGGTCTTCTCATGCCGCCACTTCTTTGTTCAGGACGTCTTCTAGGTGGTCTTCTTACAAAACTATTCATCAATTATTTAAATTAAATTATTCTAAAGTTGTTTGATTTTTTTATTTTAATTTCAGGGAAGTCTCTAAACTTCCATAGATCACATTTAATGTCAAATTATTAGTTATCTTATTTTTTTTTAAAGTTTAGTTGCTAATAAACAACGAACTTGTTTGTTAATTAAAGTATATTTCTTTAAAATTTTAAAGCGATTTTCTTTTAAATATTTCGCTAATATGTGGAACTGATTATCACCAATTTCCAAAGCTAGCAAACCATTTATTTTTAAAATCTTCGAGGCTAAATATATAATCTTATTCAATAAATCAACTCCTTGAACACCTCCTTGTAGTGCGACTTTCGGCTCATAAAGTCTAATATCAAAGTCTAAATTTTTTAATGAAACATTAGATAAATAAGGAGGGTTAGAGACAATGATATCAAATTTTTTATCAAAATTTATCTGCTCTAAACTAATATTTTTAAAACATATTCTATTATGAATTTTATTTAAAGAAGAATTCTTTTTAGCAATAGCAATTGCTTTTGATGATTTATCTACGCCAACTCCGCTAGCCTTCGTTAGCTCTTTTAATAATGAAATTAAAATGCAACCAGAGCCTGTTCCTATATCTAAAAGATCTAAATATTTATTCTTATTAGTAATTCTGGATAATAGTAAATCAATTAACACTTCAGTTTCAGGTCTTGGGATCAATACTGAACGATCCACATAAAAATTACTGCTCCAAAATTCTTTATTATTTAAGATATAAGCAATAGGTTCTTTCTTTGCTCGCCTATTTACTAATTGTTTTAATTTTTCAACCTTATCAAGTTGAAGATCTTCTTTTAATTTAGAATATATATTTTCTCTTGGAATATTTATTAAATAAGAAACTAAAATTTCAGAATCCAATCTTGAATTTAAATTATTAGTCTTCTTTAATTCTTGTTCAGCGAAATTTATCGCTTCATTAACTAACATATATTTAAATCTTTAAGTTTTCTAATTGCTCTTCTTGGAACTGGATTTGTATTGCATCGGATAATTCTTTAAACGCATCTCCTGCTAAAAAATCTGTTAATTTGTAAAGTGTCATATTAATTCTATGATCAGTCACTCTGCCTTGGGGAAAATTATAAGTTCTAATTCTTTCAGATCTATCTCCAGTTCCGATCTGACTCTTTCTAGCTTTTGCTCTTTCGCTTTCTTGCTGAGATCTTTGTAAATCGTAAAGTTTAGATCTTAAAATTTTTAAAGCTTTAGCTTTATTTTTATGTTGTGATTTTTCATCTTGCTGAGAAACCACAATGCCAGATGGAATGTGTGTTACTCGAACGGCGCTGTCTGTCGTATTAACTGATTGTCCACCAGGACCGCTCGATCTAAAAACATCAATTCTTAAATCTGCATCATTAATTTTTACATCCACTTCCTCAGCCTCAGGCAAAACTGCAACGGTTGCAGCTGATGTATGAATCCTTCCTTGAGTTTCTGTATCAGGTACACGCTGAACTCTGTGAACGCCTGATTCAAATTTTAATTTAGAGAAAACATTCCTTCCTACTATGGATGCAATAATTTCTTTGTAACCTCCACCTTCGCTATTTGATAAATTTATAATTTCAACTTTCCAACCATTTAAAACTGCAACCTTTTGATACATATTAAATAAGTCTGCAGCAAATAGGGCAGCTTCTTGACCGCCAGTACCAGCTCTTATTTCGATAATAGCGTTTTTCTCATCCGCTTCATCTTTAGGAAGTAAGAAAACTTTTAATCTTTTTACACATTCCTCCTCTTCTTTTTTTAATTCTTTAAATTCAATCTCAGCCATTTCATAAAATTCTTTATCTGTGGCCTTATCTTCTAAAATATTTTTAGTATTTCTGAGATCATCTAAAACTTTTAAATAACTTCTTGCAAAAGTTATTATGTCATTAAGATTTGAGTATTCTTTTGAATTGCTAACGAATTCTTCTTTTTTAAGATCTGGTTTTGCTAAAATAAGCTCAAGCTCATTGAATCTATTAACGATGTTCTCGACTTTATCTCTGGGTATCATTTAAATTTAAAGTGCTTGATTTCTAATTTGCTCAGCTTTTTTCTCAACGAGACTTACAATATGATCAATAATTTTTTCACTAGGCACTTTATGATCTGCAAGACCTGATAAGTAAATCATATTATTCCCCTTGCCACCTCCGGTAAGACCAATATCAGTTTGTGAAGCCTCACCTGGTCCGTTCACAACGCAGCCAATAATAGAAAGGGTTAAAGGTTCTTTAATGTGTGACAATCTCTGTTCTAGAACTTCAACAGTTTTAATTACTTCAAAAGCCTGTCTTGCGCAGGATGGACAAGAAATTATTTTAACACCTCGATTTTTTAAATTTAAACTTTTTAATATTTCAAGTCCTGCTTTAACCTCATTAACTGGATCTGAAGAAAGAGAAATTCTTATAGTGTCTCCAATGCCTTCACTTAATAACATTCCAATTCCAATTGAAGATTTAATAGTTCCTGCATAATAACTTCCGGCTTCTGTTATTCCAAGATGAAGTGGATAATCGCATTTTTTAGAAAGTTGTCTGTAAGCATTTACCGCCAAAAAAATATCTGATGCCTTAACGCTTATTTTAAAATTAAAGAAATCCAAATCTTCTAAAATTTTTATATTTCTGTCAGCACTTTCAACTAGTGCTTCTGGGCAAGGCTCTTTATATTTCTCTAATAAATCTTGTTCGATAGATCCACCATTAACTCCAATTCGAATTGAACAACCAAAATCTTTTGCAGCTTTTACAACTTCTTTAACTCTATCTTTAGACCCAATATTTCCAGGATTTATTCTAAGACAACTTGCTCCGGCCTCTGCTGCCTCAATTGCTCTTTTATAATGAAAATGAATATCGGCAACGATTGGAACATTTGCATGTTTGATAATCTCTTTTAAAGCGTGAGTAGATTCTTCATCTGGACAAGAAACTCTTACAATATCAGCGCCTGCTTCTGCTATTTGATTAATTTGTTGTATTGTTGCTTTAGCGTCAGTTGTTAAAGTATTAGTCATGGACTGTACTGATATTGGAGCATCACCCCCGACATAGACATTTCCTACTTTAATTTTTCTAGTCTTTCTCCTTAAGATTTCCCTAAACGGTCTAATGCTGCTCATAAAAATTAATCTAAATCGAATGCAGTATGAATTGCAACTACTGCTTTTTGTGTCTGATCCTCTTCTATTAAAACAGAGATTTTAATTTCTGATGTTGAGATTACTAAAATATTTATATTTTGATTAGACAAAGCTTTAAACATTTTAAAGGCAACACCCGGGTGCGTAATCATACCAGCGCCGACGATTGAAACTTTTGCAACTTTGTCATCAAATGTAATTTTCTCAAATTTAAGATCTGTATTACTTTTTATAAGAGTAACTGATTTTTCCAGATCATCTCTTTTAATAGTAAACGTAACATCGGTTCTTTTGTTATCTGCCGATACGTTTTGTACTATCATATCAACGCTAATATTATTTTCATATAAAGGTTTAAAAATGCTAGCTGCAATTCCAGGTTTATCCTCAACACCTATTAAAGTTATTTTTGCATCATCCTTAGAATAAGCAACGCCTGTAATGACTTTGTCATAAGAAATTTTATCATCACTTGTAATGCTGGTGCCCTCTTTATTTGTAAACGTTGAACGCACGTGAATTTCGACATCATTCATCATGCCTTGCTGTACAGAATTACTTTGCATAACTTTTGCACCAAGAGATGCCATCTCTAACATTTCTTCATAAGAAATTTTGTCAATTTTTTTTGCTTTAGGATTAATTGCTGGATTTGTTGTGTAAACTCCATCCACATCCGTATAAATTTCGCAGTAATCTGCTCCTAAACATTTGGCAAGTGCGACAGCTGAGGCGTCTGATCCACCTCTACCTAATGTTGAAAGTCTAAAATCCTTTGATACTCCTTGAAAGCCAGGAACAACCGGTATCTGTCCTTGGTCTAATGCTTTATTTAATTTAGTAATTTCGATTGAAACAATTCTAGAGTTAGAATGAAAACCTTCGGTTACTATTGGGATCTGCCAACTCAACCATGATCTTGATTTAAGACCAAGCTTTTTTAAAGCTGCAGCAAATAATGTTGAGGTAACTTGTTCACCAGTTGACAATAACGCATCATATTCCTCTAAATCGAAATCTTGATCTATTTCTTTTGATTTTTTTATTAAATCGTTTGTAACTCCAGCCATTGCAGATACAACAACGACTACTTTATGCCCTTCGTCAGCTTTACTTTTTATAAGCTTTGCAGCGTTTAAAATTTTTTCTGTGTTAGCAACAGAGGTTCCGCCAAACTTAACAATGATTTTACTCATGGATCTTAATTAATATCTTAAAAATTTAGATTTATAATTACTCCTATGTTAAATAATTCGCAAGAAAATGAAGATAAATAATAAAAAAAATCAAACAGACGATCAGCGAGAAATAAATAAATTCTCAGAAATGGCTTCTGAATGGTGGGACCCAAATGGAAAATTTGCGCCATTACATAAATTTAATCCAATAAGACAAGAGTATTTAGTAAACCAAATTAAAAATCACTTCTCGATATTTTCCAAAGGATCCAATCCATTTAAAAGATTAACTTTGCTTGATGTAGGCTGTGGTGGTGGCTTAGTTGCTGAACCGATGACGCGCCTTGGCGCAAAAGTAACAGGCATTGATGCCTCTGAAAAAAATATCAATGTTGCAAAATTTCATGCTGAGCAGATGAATTTAAAGATTAATTATATTTGCTCAACTCCTGAAAAGCTAAATCAAAAGTTTGATGTTATTTTATGTCTTGAGATTATTGAGCATGTAGCAGACGTTGATTTCTTTATAAAAACTTGTGCCAAATTATTAAAAAAAAATGGCATTATATTTTTTGCAACACTTAACCGAACTGCAAAATC
>AQUH01000017.1 GCA_000371745.1 alpha proteobacterium SCGC AAA280-B11 | reverse complement strand
GAGCTTTTAAAGCTTTTGTTTTTGTTCTTCGAGAAGGAATAAAACCACCAAGCTCTCTTCTTCTTTCTTTGAGATATTGAATTTCTTCTGATTTATCATTAGGTTTATAGAATTCTAAATTTTCAACCTGCTTATCTGTAATTGGAATATTAAATCTATCTCTTAAATAGTGCATATCATTAATATCCAATTTTTTTTGTTGGTGGGTTGTATTAATGCTTTCTCCGCTTTTTCCCATTCCATAACCTTTAATAGTTTTTGCTATAATTACCGTAGGAGATCCTTTGTGATTTTGAGCCGCATGATAAGCAGCATAGACTTTATGAGGATCGTGACCGCCTCTATTCAGTTTCCAAATATCATCATCGGTCATATTCGAAACTAAATCTCTTAATTCTGGATACTTTCCAAAGAAATGACTTCTAACATAAGCACCACCTTTTGCTTTAAATGCCTGGTATTCTCCATCAACGCATTCCTCCATTCTTTTCATTAAAAGTCCTGTTTTGTCTTTTTCAAGAAGTGGATCCCAGTAAGATCCCCAAACAACTTTAATGACATTCCATCCCGCTCCTCTAAATAATCCTTCCATTTCTTGAATTATTTTTCCATTACCTCTTACGGGTCCATCTAATCTTTGAAGATTGCAATTGATTACAAATATTAAATTATCCAAATTTTCTCTAGATGCTAATCCAATCGCCCCTGTTGATTCAGGCTCGTCCATTTCTCCATCGCCTAAAAAAGCCCAAACCTTTCTATTTTGATCTTCTATCAAAGATCTATTTTGTAAATATTTCATAAATCTTGCTTGATAAATTGCAGTAATAGGACCAAGACCCATAGAGACAGTCGGAAATTGCCAGTAGTTAGGCATTAACCATGGATGCGGATATGAGGATAATCCTCCACCATCAACTTCTTGTCTAAAATTTTCTAATTGTTTTTCTGTTAATCTTCCTTCCAAAAATGATCTAGCATAAATTCCAGGAGATGCATGACCTTGAAAATATATTAAATCGCCAAGAAATTTTTCATTTTGAGCTCTCCAAAAATGATTAAAACCAACGTCATATAAAGTTGCGGCAGAGGCAAAAGTTGCTATATGACCTCCAAGCTCAGGAAGTTTTTTGTTAGCCCGAACAACCATGCAGGCTGCATTCCATCTAATTAAGGATCTGATTTTATTTTCTATTACTTGGTCACCCGGAGACTTTCGTTCCATTTCCCTGGGGATTGTATTGATGTAAGGTGTTTTTTGATTATATGGTAAATTAGAACCAGAAATATATGCTTGATTAATTAATTTACCCAAAAGATAATTGGCTCTTTTTGGACCATCTCTTTCAACAATACTGTTTAACGAATCAATCCATTCATTAGTTTCTTGTGGATCGACGTCGTCTACTGAATCTTGATCAGAAAAATAATTAGTAAATTTCTTATATTCAACTTTTGTTTCAAAAGATTGTTTGGGTTCTTCTTTTTTAACATCTTCTATAAAATTTGTTTTTTTTAAAACTTTTTCAGCTTCTTGAATAATTTTTTCTGTTTCAGGTAGTATAGATTTATTATCTTTAGTTATAGGAGCGCTTTTAATTTCACCATTAGTTAATGTAGCTATCAATGATCCTTTTGAGACTTTGTCTCCAACTTTAACTTTTAAACTTGAGATCTTTCCATCAAAAGGGGACGGAACTTCTACGCTAGATTTATCGCTTTCTAATGTAAGTATGGGATCATCCTTTTTAATTTGATCACCTTCTTTTACTAATACTTCTATGATTTCAACGTTCTTAAAATCCCCTATATCAGGAACCTTAATTTCTAAATTCATAGAGTTTATTATATTTAAATGTTTTTTATAAAACTATAAAAAGTTTGGCTTAAATATTGGATTATCAGAGTATAGGGAAGGTTAAATTTTGGTGCCCACAGCCGGAATCGAACTGGCCACCTCTTCCTTACCATGGAAGTGCTCTACCAACTAAGCTATGTGGGCTTATTTAATTTTTAAATTTGTAATTTATAGTTGTTTTTAAGTAAAACTTTTTAGTCTTAATAATTTTTATGAAAATTATCAATAAATCAGCTAAAAACATGCGTTATATCTTCAGAATCTTGACAACGGCCTATTATACCTATTAAACACGAGTCTCACTTTGAATAATAGTATTCAAATTGAACAACATAATAACGAAAGTAAATATAAAGTAAGATGAGTAGTATAAAAGGTAAAGTAAAGTGGTTTAACGGTAGCAAAGGCTACGGTTTTATAGAGAGAGACGACAAACAAAAAGACGTATTCGTTCATATGTCAGCTGTTAAAGATGCAGGTATTGATTATTTGGATGAAGGAGATGTTCTTACATTTGATATCGAAGATGGAAAAAAAGGTCCATCAGCTGTAAATTTAAAAAAAGTTTAAAATCTAGATTTTTTTGATGGAGGAGGCTCACCCATGGGTATTCATTATGATTACAAGTCTAAACGTGGAGAAAGAGCTATGCTTAAAGAAGCGAAGAGAAAAGAACGTCTTGCTTTAAAAAAAGCTAAAAGAGCCTCAACCATACCTACAGCAAAAGAACCGGAACAAGAGATGCACGACATTAATAAGCCTATTACTTTGGATGATTTAACAAATCCAAATAAATAGTCCGCGTTTGAACTTGATGATTAATAATCAAAAAGATTTAAAAAAAGAACGTCTTTCAGAAGCCCTTAGAGAGAATTTAATAAAAAGAAAAGAATTTTTAAAAAAAATTAAAGAAAGAAAAGCATGAGTGTTTTATCTGATCATTGGATAAAAAAAATGTCCTTAGAAAAAAAAATGATAAGTCCTTTTGTTCAAAAACAACAAAGGAAAAATAAGATTTCTTTTGGACTTTCTTCTTATGGTTATGACGCGAGAGTTTCTAATGAGTTTAAGATATTTACAAATATAGATTCAGCATTTGTAGATCCTAAAAAATTTTCAAAAAATAGTTTTGTTACAAGAAAAACTGATGTCTGCATAATACCTCCCAATTCATTTGCTCTAGCCAGAACCGTTGAATATTTTAAAATTCCAAGAGATGTTTTGGTAATTTGTCTTGGAAAAAGCACTTATGCAAGATGTGGAATTATTGTTAATGTTACCCCCTTAGAGCCAGAGTGGGAAGGACATGTGACTCTTGAGTTTTCTAATACAACTACATTACCTGCAAAAATTTATGCCAATGAAGGAGCTTGTCAGTTTATTTTTTTAAAAGGTGATCAAGAACCAGAAACTTCATATGCCGATAAAAAGGGAAAATATATGAAGCAAAAAGGCGTTACTCTTCCGAAAATTTAAATATGCAAAAACTATTAATTAAGGGAGGAAAGAAACTCTCTGGTGAAGTAGTTATTTCGGGTTCTAAAAACGCAAGCCTTCCCATTATTATATCCTCCTTATTATTTGATGATTCAGTGAAGTTTGAGAATGTTCCAAAAGTTAAAGATATCTATACTTTAATTAATTTAATTAGAGTTTTAGGAAGAGAAGTAGAATTTAATGAAGATAAAGAAATATTAAAAATATTAAAAAAAAATAAAGATAAATATTTTGCTCCATATTCGATTATGAAAACTATGAGAGCTGGTGTTTTAGTTTTAGCTCCATTATTAGCAAAATTTGGAAAAGCCAGAGTTTCTTTGCCAGGGGGATGTTCTATAGGAGCAAGACCTGTGAACTTGCATTTAGATGCATTAAAAAAACTTGGCGCAAAAATTAATGTAAAGAATGGTTATATTGATGCGAGTGCACCAAAAGGTTTGTCAGGCGCTAATATTAGATTTCCTTCTATATCAGTAGGAGCAACAGAGAGTATTATCATAGCAGCAGTTCTTGCTAAAGGAGTAACAAAAATTAGTAATGCTGCACTTGAACCAGAAATTATAGATTTAATAAAATTTTTAAATAAATGTGGCGCAGATATACAATATAATTCCAAAAGAAAAATTATTATAAAAGGAGTAAAATTTTTATATCCAATAAGACATAAAATTATTCCAGATAGAATAGAAGCTGCAACTTACGCAATTGCGGCCTTGATAACTAACGGAAAGTTATTAATTAAACATGTTAATAACGATCATTTAGAGAATATATTTAGCGTTTTAAAAAAAATAGGAGCTAATATTAAAACTTTTAAAGATTCTTTTATTATTTTTAGAAAACATCAATTAAAGCCATTCAAAATTATTACCAAACCTTACCCAGGATTTCCAACTGATATGCAAGCTCAGTTTATGGCTTTAGCTACTCAGATCAAAGGGTCATCAGTAATTAATGAGGAGATATTTGAAAATAGATTTCTTCACGTTTCAGAATTGATGAGAATGGGTGCCGATATTGAAATAAAAAAACAAAAAGCTACAATAAAAGGCATTAAAAATTTAAATGGTGCCGAAGTAATGGCAACGGACCTAAGAGCATCAGTAAGTTTAGTCTTGGCTGCTTTATCTGCAAAGGGTACTACAACAATTAATAGGATTTATCATTTAGATAGAGGCTATAATAAATTAGAAAAAAAACTTAATTTATGTGGTGCTAATGTTAGAAGAATAAATGATTAACGAAAATATTTCCAAGTTAAAATTATTAGCAGAAGATATTAAGGATTTACATGTTTTTTCAGCTTATCTTCAAGACTCCGTGATTGTTGCAAACGATATAAAATTTTTACCTAAAACTAAAAAATTGATTTGCGTATTTAATCGATTTATGTGGGAAGATGCTGAAAAAGGAATTTTTAGGAAAAATAAAAGGATACGTAGCGCTCTTGTTTTTGATAACGTTTTAAAAGTTAAATCAAAAGGAATTAATCCAAGAAAAAAGACTAAGATACTCGAGTTTCTAGCGATCAAAACGGAGATTAAAGATAATTATTTTGATATAAGATTAATTTTTTCTGGAGACAATATCTTATTAGTTAAAGCTGAAGAAATAGATTCGTCTTTAGAAGATTTTGGAAAAACCTGGGAAACCAGTTATAAACCAAAGCATAAGATTTAGAATGAAAATTATAAAATTTAATAAAAATAGATTTTTAAAAGATTTAGATTTTATTTCTCGAAATAGAAAATCTAATTTTTCTAACAAAGCTAATATTGTAAAAAAAATTCTTAACGATGTTAAAACTAAAGGGGATAATGCTGTCGTTTATTATCAAAAGAAATTTGATAGAAGCTCAGTTTCTAAAAAAAATATTATTTTAACTGATAAAGAAATTAATAAGGTTATAAAAGATTTAGATTCTTCAGTAAAAAGTTCTATCAAACTTGCATTTGAAAGAGTTAAAGATTTTCATAAAAGACAATCAATCAAGAGTTATAAATATTTTGATAAATATAAAAATGAATTAGCTTATAAAGTTTCCCCATTAAATAGAGTTGGAATATATATTCCAGGAGGAACGGCTAGTTATCCAAGCTCAGTTATTATGAATGCAGTTCCAGCAATTGTTGCTGGTGTGAAAAACATTACTTTATGCATGCCTACGCCAAATAATAAAATTAATGCAGGTGTTGTTTATGCCGCCAAAATATGTGGTGTAAAAAAGATTTATAAAATAGGTGGCGCTCAAGCAATAGGAGCGTTTGCTTATGGAACAAATACCGTCATGAAAGTTGATAAAATTGTAGGACCAGGAAATATTTTTGTAACTACAGCTAAAAAAGAAGTTTTTGGTGAAGTAGGTATAGATATGGTCGCAGGACCTTCAGAGATTACAGTAGTTGCAAATGAGGATAATGATTCAACACTAACAGCTATAGATTTATTATCACAAGCTGAACACGACGAGTTATCTCAGGCAATATTAGTAACAACAAATTTAAAATTTGGCCTAGAGGTTAAAAATAAAGTTTACAAATTTTTAGATGTTTTGCCTAGAAAGCAAATAGCTAAAAAAGCAATTAATGATAATAGTGCGATTATAGTTTGTAAAAACTTTAAAGAAGTTATTAGTGTTGTAAACGATATAGCGCCAGAGCACCTTGAGATTAAAACTAAAAATAATTCATTTTTGGTAAAACAAATTAAAAATGCTGGATCAATTTTTTTAGGAGAAAATTCACCAGAAGCCATAGGAGATTATTTAGCAGGACCAAATCATGTTTTGCCAACAGCTGGATCAGCAAGATTTGCTTCAGGATTATCTGTTTATGATTTTTATAAAAAAACATCAGTTATTAAAATGAGTAAACAAGGTCTTGAAAAGATAGGAAGATCAGCTATACACCTAGCAAATTACGAGGGTTTGTTTGCGCACTCTCAATCAATTAGAATTAGGATTAGTTAAATATGGCAAAAGAAGAAATGTTGGAATTCAAGGGATTGGTAACTGAGTTGTTACCCAATGCCATGTTTAGAGTGAAATTAGAAAATAATCATGAAGTATTGGCTCATACAGCTGGAAAAATGAGAAAGAATAGAATTAGAGTTTTAGCTGGTGATGAGGTTATGGTTGAGGTTACGCCATATGATTTAACTAAAGGCAGGATTATTTTTAGATTTAAATAATGAATGAAACAAAACATAGTTTTGTTTTAGCCTCTGCATCACCTAGAAGAATTGAGCTTCTTAATAATATAAAAATCTTTCCAAAAATAATTTATTCTTCAGATATTAACGAAGATATAAATAGTAAAGAAAATCCTAAAAATTACTGTATTAGAGTTGCAAAAAATAAGGCTCTTAAAGCTTTAGAAAAATATCCAGAAGAATTTGTTTTATCAGCTGATACTATAGTTTTTTGTAGTAATAAAATTTTTTTAAAACCAAAAGACCAAAAAGAAGCTAAAAAATTCTTAACATTCTTTTCAGGACGAAAACACAATGTTTTGACATGTGTATGTTTGGCAAAAAGAAACTTAATTAAAGTTAAAAAGGTTATAACGAAAATTACTTTTAAAAGATTAACCAAGCAGGAGATTGAAGAATATATATTAACAAATGAATGGAAAGATAAAGCCGGAGCTTATGCCATACAAGGCTATGCTGAAAAATTTATTAAAAGAATTAATGGTTCATATTCAAATGTAGTTGGTTTGCCTTTGTTTGAAACTTACAATTTGCTTAATTCACAAGGTTTAATTTAATATTTTAATTGATTAATAAATTGTTTTGTGAAAAAAACATGCCCAGTGGTCTGGTAGCTCAGTTGGTAGAGCAGAGCCCTGAAAAGGCTTGTGTCGCTGGTTCAATTCCAGCTCAGACCACCATTTTTTAATTGCAATTTCATTCTCAGATTGATAATCAACCTCTAATTGAAATGATTAAGAAATATATATCTACACACAGACACCATCCTCATGCTGAGCATGCGCTTAGCTAATAGAATTATATATTTAAAAACAAAATAATATTATAAACAAAAAACATGCAGCTGTAGCTCAGTTGGTTAGAGCGCTGGTTTGTGGAACCAGATGTCGGTGGTTCGAATCCACCCAGCTGTACCAAATTAATGAATAAAAAAACTTTTAAACCTAGCAGTGAATTACCAGCAGGGTTTGTAGATAGACAAGAAGAAGAATTATTAGCCAGAGATCTTTTAATATCAAATATTAAAAAGGTCATGGCTAAATATGGCTTTCAATATCTTGAAACACCTAGTTTTGAGTTTACCGATAGTATTGGTAAATTTTTACCTGATAAAGACAGACCATCGGAGGGAGTTTTTTCTTTTGAGGACGATAAAAAATGGCTTTCGTTACGATACGATCTAACAGCTCCACTAGCTAGATATGCAGCTAAAAACTTTAATAATTTACCAAGGCCTTTTAAAAGATATCAACTAGGAACAGTCTGGAGAAATGAAAAGCCAGGTCCTGGAAGATTTAGAGAATTTTTACAGTTTGATGCTGATTACATAGGAACAAGTAATTTATTTGCTGACGCAGAGTTGTGTTGTTTAGTTTCAGAGATTTTAACTGGCTGCGGTTTAACAAAAAAAGAATTTATAATTAAAATATCTAATCGTAAATTAACAAAAGGATTATTAGAAAAGTTAAAAATCAATGATGAAAATAAACAATCAATAGTACTAAGAGCTATTGATAAACTAGATAGAGTTGGATTAGAGGGCGTTCAGTATCTTTTAGGAAAAGGTAGAAAAGATAAATCTGGAGATTTCACTAAAGGCGCCGAGTTAGATGAGTCTCAAATTAAAGGCATCATTGACTTTTTAAGCATTAAAGATCTTTCAGATAAGAATTTTGAAAAAGTAGAAAAGATTGCCGGAGATAACCAGACTATATTAGACGGAGTGAGTGAACTTATTTTAATAAAAAAATATTTTTCATTATTAAAATTCGATAATTTTATCTTTGATCCAACTGTTGTGAGAGGGCTTGAATATTATACAGGTCCTATTTTTGAGGCTAATCTTACGTTTGGCGTTACAAATAATAAGGGAGAAGAGATTCAATTTGGCTCAATAGGAGGCGGAGGTAGATATGATGATCTTGTAAAACGTTTTAATAATCAAGATTGTCCTTCAACTGGCATTTCAATTGGTCTTGATCGTTTAATTTATGCCATTCTTCAGAAAAATAAAATTAAAGTAGAAAAAGAAACTCCAATTTTAATATGTGTTTTTGATGAAAAGTATATGGATTATTATGTAAAAATTTTAAATTTATTAAGAACAAAAGATATTAGCGCTGAGATTTATTCTGGAAGCGCAAATATAAAATCCCAATTAAAATATGCCGACAAACGAGGATGTAATTATGTCATTTTATGTGGCGATGATGAGGTAAGTAAGAATTTAGCTACAATTAAAAATTTGGAAATTGGAAAACAAATGTCTGATTCTCTAAAAGATAGAGATGATTGGAAAGAATCTTCAGGATCTCAAAAAACAGTAGCTTTAGATCAACTTTTAGATGAGATTAAATAATGAAAGAGGGTCTAGAAAAAAAGAAATTAAAAGAGGATCTTTCTAAAAAAATATTAAGCAATTTTAAAAAAAATAAATTTAATTTTACAGATTTAGATCTGTTAATTGATACTAATTTATTAACTGAGAGATCAGGAGAACAGTTTAAAAAATTTACGCTAACTTATAAAGATTTATTTGGAAAAGAAATTAGCCTACGTCCAGATTTAACTGTTTCAACAGCGTTAAAATATATTCAGGAAAAAAAGAATAAAGAAGAAAAGTATTGTTATTATGGTAGCGCTTATCGATTAGATAAAGAAGGAGACTTAAAAGTTTTTGATCAAATAGGCTGTGAAATTATTAATTCTAATAATAATAAATCAGAAAATATTCTGATTAATTCTATATTAGAACCATTAAGTAAAATTAAAAACCTAGAAGTTATTTTAGGTGACGTTGGATTATTTAAAATTTTAGTAGAGTCCTTAGAGCTTCCAGCCAGATGGAAATTAAGATTAGTAAAAAATTTTTCCAGAGAAGAATATTTTGAGGATATGTTGAAAAGGTTAGAGACAAATTATGATTTAGATCAAAAAGCAATTAAATTAGATACAAAAAGACTTCAAGATTTAGAAAAACTAGATCAAAATGTAATGATTGGGGGTAGAACAGTTTTTGATATTGTTAAGCGTTTTAATAAAAAGATTAAAGATCCAAGGGACAATTATAAAGGAAAAAAGAATGTTAAAATTATTAGAGATTTTTTTAACATTAATACCTCAATTCAAAAGGCAGAAAGCGTAATATCATCTTTCTTTTCAAAAAATAAACTAAATAATTTATCTATTAATAATTACTTAAAAAAAATTAGCAGAATAAATAAAGAAATAGGAAAAAAATATTCTATTAATTTTAAAACAAATTTTGGAAGAAATACCGATTATTATACCGGAACTGTTTTTTTAGCTTTTGTAACAAAGAACTCTAAAATTATCGAATTAGCAAGAGGCGGAGAGTACAATGGTTTGCTTAGAACCCTTGGTTATAAAAAAGATATCTCAGCTATAGGTGGAGCAATTAATCTAAACGAATTAATAAATTTATAAAATTATGTCTAAAATAAAAATAGGATTACCAAGCAAAGGAAGATTAAAAGATGAGTCTTTAGCTTTTTTAAAAAGCAAGAATCTTGAGGTGGTAAATTATTTTGGAGATAGAAATTATTTCTTTAACATTAAAAATGATAACGAAATAGATGGGATTTTTTTACACGCCAGAGAAATAATTGAAAGGATTAATGACAGTACTTTAGACATTGGTATTTCAGGACTTGATTTGCTTAAGGAGTTACCAGACGTTTATTCAGAAAATGTGAAAATTTTTAAAAAACTAAGTTTTGGTTATGCTGATTTAGTAGTAGCCATACCAAAAGATTGGTTAGATGTTCAGAATATGGCCGATTTAGAAGAAGTAAGCTTTGAATTTAGAGAAAAATATGGACGTCGAATGCGAGTTGCAACAAAATATCCAAATTTGACCGAATCTTTCTTTTTATCAAAAGGAGTAAGCCAGTTTCGAGTTGTTCCAAGTTTAGGCGCAACAGAGTCTTACCCATTTACTGGTTCTTCTGAATTGATAACAGATATAACTTCTACAGGCTCAACTTTAAAAGCTAACAATTTAAGAATTGTAAATGATGGAACTATATTAAAAAGCTCTGCCTGTATTTTTGTTTCTAAAAAAATTGAGAAAAATAAGTTTTTAAATCGTTTAAAATAGTCAAAAAAAAACCCCGGATTTTTAGTCCGGGGTTTTGAATTTTTCTAGAAATATTATTTAGAAAGAATGGAATTACATAACCATTCCCTAATCTAATTAATCAGATTCTATGCTGTTTTTTGAAAAAGTTCTTTGTAAAGTTCTTTGAGTTCAAGATAAATTCTAAATCAATTCAAAAGATAGGGTCTTTGAAGGTTGTTTTTTAAAAAAAACAGGCAGCAAGTTTATACTTCTTAATAAGTTTTATTTTGTACGCATATTTTTTTATTATTTTTAATTCCCTACAATTTGCATAAGTTATTATTGATTTATTTTTTTTTAAATTTACATGATTATTTTTTAGAAATTTTTCCATTATTATTCCATTAAATGGATTAAACATAAAAATAAAAAACTTTTTATTTTTATTTAAAATAATTTTACTAGCATCAGATACAAAGGCATTTACATATTTATTTTTAGTATCTTTAATTGAGGATTTGATATTTTTTTTAGTTATTCTTACATATTGAGGGACAAGATCAAAACCTTCATATGTTATAAAATTAAATTTTTTATAAGCATAAATCAAAGGTATTCCGTTACCACATCCAACATCTAAAAAATGATAATTTTTTAGATCAATATATTTTGTAGTTAAATTATATAATCTTTTTATATTTAATAACCAAGAGGTTTGAAGAGATGTTGAGTTTTTAATATTATTTATTTCTTTACTTATTTTTTTTATGTTTTCAGTTTTGTCAACTTTGATATTATTAAATATTTTAAAAAATAAATTATAACTATTATTGTAAAATTTAATAATTAAACTATTTTTACTCTCTCTTTCTCTCTCTCTCATCATTTAATAATGAATAGTTAATAAAGATTTAAAATAATAAATTTTATAGATTATTTGAAATGGAAAAAGAACAAGTACTATATTTTTAAGATAATTTTCATTTATTAATGCCACGATACTTATAATTGCTATTGCCAAATATAATGATGAAAGTATTTGTCTGGATGTGTTGTCCATACCATAAATTTTAGTATGTAGTCTTTTGTTTACAAGTGAAACTCCAAAACCTCCTGCTACTAAAATATTTATTATTAATCCGATTTTAAATAAGAGCATTATTCATAAAAATATATCACACGCATAAAAAAACCCTCAGAAATTTCTTTCTGAGGGTTTGTAATCTGTTTGATTTTTTTTTTTAGAATGTTCCAGTTAGGAATGGAATTACATTCCCATTCCGCCCATACCACCCATTCCGCCCATACCACCCATTCCGCCTGGCATTCCACCACCACCAGAATTAGAGTTTTTGTCTTCGGGTTTGTCAGCGATCATTGCTTCAGTTGTAATAAGTAGTCCTGCTATTGAAGAAGCATCTTGAAGAGCTGTTCGCACAACTTTAGTTGGATCAATAATACCTTTTGCAAACATATCACAATACTCACCGCTTTGAGCATCGTAGCCTTGAGAAGGTTTTTTTCCTTCTAAAAGTTTTCCAACAATTACTGAACCATCTACTCCAGCATTGCTTGTGATTTGTCTGATTGGGTATTGTAAAGCTTTTCTGATTATTTCAACGCCAGCTTTTTGATCGTCACCTTTTGGTTTTAAATTATTTAAAGCTTCAGAGGCATATAGTAATGCGCATCCACCACCAACAACCACACCTTCTTGTACAGCTGCTCTAGTAGCATTAAGTGCATCTTCTACTCTGTCTTTACGCTCTTTAACTTCAACTTCTGTAGCGCCACCAACTTTAATAATAGCAACACCACCAGCAAGTTTAGCTAATCTTTCTTGCAATTTTTCTTTATCATAGTCAGAAGTAGTTTCTTCAATTTGTTTTCTGATTTGACCACATCTTGCTTCTATTTCTGATTTTTTTCCTGCACCATCAACGATAGTTGTATTATCTTTATCAATTCTAATTTTCTTACATTGACCAAGATCTTTCAACTTAACGTTTTCAAGTTTAATACCAAGATCGTCGGAAATAACCTGTCCACCAGTTAGGATAGCAATATCTTCTAACATTGATTTTCTTCTATCACCAAAACCAGGAGCTTTTACTGCTACCACTTTTAAACCACCTCTTAATTTATTTACAACTAAAGTTGCAAGAGCTTCGCCCTCAACATCTTCAGCAATAATCAAAAATGGTCTGCTAGATTGTACAACTGATTCCAATAGAGGAACCATAGGCTGTAAGTTAGTTAATTTTTTTTCTGTGATAAAAATTAGTGGATCTTCTAATTCCGCAATCATTTTATCTGCATTAGTAATAAAGTAAGGAGATAGATAACCTCTATCAAATTGCATACCTTCAACTACGTCAAGTTCCGTTGAAAGACCTTTTGCTTCTTCAACTGTGATAACACCTTCGTTACCAACTTTTTGCATAGCTTTTGCAATCATGTCTCCAATTTCTTTTTCACCATTTGCAGAAATAGTTCCAACTTGTGCAATTTCTTCACTAGTTTTTACTTTTTTTGAACTTTCTTTAATTCTTGTGATTACAGCTTCTACTGCTAAATCAATTCCTCTTTTTAAATCCATTGGATTCATTCCAGCAGCAACATATTTGCAACCTTCTCTTGCGATTGCTTGCGCTAAAACAGTTGCAGTTGTAGTTCCATCACCAGCTTCCTCATTAGTCTTGCTAGCAACTTCCTTA
>AQUH01000016.1 GCA_000371745.1 alpha proteobacterium SCGC AAA280-B11 | reverse complement strand
AGAAATATTATTTCTTAGATTGTAAAGAAAATCCACATCTTTTTTTTTTGCATTTTTAAATAAAAAATTCATAGATGTCTGTTTTGATTTATTTAGTATAATTTAATAAGCACAATATACTTTTTATCAATAAAATTAATATTTAATTATATATTATTAAATTTATATATAATATTAGATTGCATTAGTATAAAATTAAAAGCCAATAATCTTTATTAATTATGTCAAAATTTAATAAAAAAATTATAAATCTATATAATCATATTTTCCCGGAAAATATTTTTTTTTCAAAATTAAAATTATTTTTTTTTTGGGAGTGTGGTTTTATAAGATTTTATTTTTTATTTTTTATTTTTGGAATAAAAAAATATGCTAAAATTAATGAAAACACTAAGGGAGTTGATTATTCTAGAAATCAATTTTTTCAAGAAGGTTCACCAAGGTATAAACCTGACTTTAGAATATTTCATTCATTTTTTCTTCTTAATTCTATTCCGGAACTTAACAAGGAATCTATATTAATATTAGGTCCCCGATATGAAGCTGAAATTTTTCTTGCAAGAGCTTTTAAATTTAAAATTATTAAAGCTCTTGATACTTTTAGTTACTCACCGTTAATAGAAATAGGCGATATTCATAGAATGCCTTATGAGGACTCAAAATTTCAAAATATTGTTTGCGGGTATACCTTTTCATATTCTACTGCACCCTCTGTGTTTGCAAAAGAAATGTGTAGAGTGTTAAAGAAAAACGGAATTTTAATTATTGCAGTTCAAAGAGTTGATGCAGACAATTCAACAGATAATTTTTTAAAAGGTAAGGATAGAATTCAATCTAAGCAAGCCTTTAATAATTTTTTTCCTAATTTAGAAAACTTTTGTTATATCGAGAGTAAAAATCATGTATTAATTGGTTATCAAAAATAGCCAAATTCTTTTAATAATAATTTAAATAATATTAAAATTTGCTTAAATGAGAAATATAATTAAGTTCCAAAAAGTTTTATATTAATATTCTTATTAAAATTCAAAATGTTAAATAATAAAATTGCTATAATCGGTTTAGGTTATGTAGGACTTCCACTTGCTTTGGCTTTTGGTAAAAAGTTCAGAACTATTGGCTTTGATATAAATAAAGATAGAATTAATGAACTTATAAATAAAAAAGACTCAAATTTATTGTCAAAAAAAGAGTTATTTAATAAGTCAAAAAAATTAGTATTTTCTTCTAATAGTGAACATCTAAAAAACTCTAATATATTTATTATAACAGTACCAACACCAGTAACAAAAAATAAAAAGCCGGATTTAAGTTATTTATACTCAGCTAGCAAAATAGTTGCTGAAAATTTAAAAAAGAATGATTTAATAATATATGAGTCCACGGTATATCCGGGATTAACTGAAGAAGAATGTGTGCCAGTTTTAGAAAAGTATTCTAATTTAAAGTTTAATAAATAAATCAAAACAGACATCTATGAATTTTTTATTTAAAAATGCAAAAAAAAAAGATGTGGATTTTCTTTACAATCTAAGAAATAATATTTCTATAAAAAAAAATTCTATTAACAATCAAAGAAAAATTACAAAGACAGAACATAAAGAATGGTTCAAAAAGATATATAATAAATCATTAGTACTAATAGTTTATTTAAATAAAATAAAAATTGGTGCTGTAAGATATGATAAAAATGATGTTAATTATCTAGTCTCTATAGCTTTAAAACCAAATTTTCATAACAAAGGTTACGGCGGACAAGTCTTAAAACAATCTGAGAGATTTATTAAAAAAAATACTATTCTAATTGCTAAAATAAAAAAAACTAATATTAAATCATTAAAAATTTTTTTAAAAAATAGTTATACAATATTAAAAAAAAATAAATTAATTATTCTCTATAAAATATTTAAAACAAATTCTAAGAATCAAAAGTATAATTCAATTATTTCAAAAATTGAACTAATTAGAAAAAAAAATAATGTAAACTGGATGGATGTATTAAAACTTTGTTTTCAACTTGATCCTGAAAAAACAAAATTAATCTTTAAAAGAATTAATGTTGATGATAAAAAAATTAATAATTTATCAAGAAAAATTCTACTTTAAATATTAATTATAATCGAAATAATAATGTCTAATGCTATACAGGATATAATTCTACTTGGATTAGATCTCTTATTTTACCCTCCTCAGGAATTGTAGCTGCATGCAAACATCTAGGTGTATTACATATGTAAACATCTCCCTTGTTACCCTCAAAATAATTAATTTTGTCATTACGATATACATATTTATCAACCCTAGGAGTGGTTATGCTTGGTAAAGCGTTATCAACAAATTTAAATGTTCTTGCTAATTTTTTTGAAGTAGGAACATCAATGACTCTTGTAGCTCCAGAATTCTTATTTACATTATCACTCAATAAAATAAAGACTTTTAGTAGATCTTTTGGAAGATCATCAAAATGCCAATAGTTGGAATATAGATATTTTTTATTTTCTTTATTATAAGAGGCATCAGAATAAATTCTCCATGCTATACTGCTGTGCACTTTGTATTCTCCAGAATAAAAATTTTTAGCCTCATTTTTGTACAAAATTTCTAGATCTTTAATTTCAGGAATATATTTTAACGGATCATATAAATGCCTAGATTTTTTGTCAGTGCCAAATTTACAAATACTGTCATCTGAAATATACTGCTCAAATTTAGCTGAAATTGATTTAATGAGATTATTATTCAAATTATATTTAATTTTTTTGAAGCCAAGATCCTTTATTTCGGAATTTCTTGAATTATATAGTGCTTTATAAATAGGTCTCTTTATAAAATTGAGTTTATGAAAATACGGTTTAATATTATTCGGAAACGAAATTGTATTTCCAAAAATAATTCTGCTTGGGAGAGTCAATAAAATTCTTCTAATGGGAAAAAATTTATTAATTATTTTTTTTAATGAATTTATCATATTAGATGATTATACTAATAAATATACAATAAAAATAACAGTTCAAACAGAAAAAAAATTTAGCAAGTTTTGTAAGTATTTATTTAATAAATTTTTTTTCTAACATTAGAGTTTGCATGCAAATATGCATTACGATTAACTGCATATCTTCAGAGATTTGCATGTCATTAACATTAAAATGAATATAATTATTAATAATTTTTTTAACTTTTCCTCCATCAAAACCTAGAATACCAAATATTTTCATATCTTTATTCTTAGCAACTTTAATAGCTTTAATAATATTCTCAGAATTTCCACTTCCTGAAAGAACGATCAAAACGTCATCGTTGCTCGCTTTAACTAATAACTGCTTAGAAAAAATATTTTTATATCCAGTATCATTTGCAAGACATGTTAATACTGAACTATTGGCGGCTAAAGACTCTACGTCTAATCCGACACCTTTAGATCCGGCAACCCCATATAATAAATCATTAGCTATATGATTTGCATTTCCTGCACTGCCTCCATTTCCGCATATAAATACTTTTTTTTTGCAAATCCATGCTTCGCGCAAATAATTAATTAAAACTTTTATATCTTTAAAATTTTTGTAATTAAGAACTTTTTGTATTTTATTTAAATATAATTTAGTTATTTCCATTTAATTCAACTTTTTTTAGCAAATCAAATCTCCAATTTTTTTTATAAAATAATGATTTGTCATCAATTAATATGTCATAACTTGGTTTACCAAGAATTAACTTATGATAATTTAACCTCCAAGATTTTAATTGTTTCATTGTTAATTTATAGAATTTTTCTTTTGCAATAGCTACATTATCATTGCTTCTACCCATTCCTCTAGCTGTATAAATCTTAATTGTAAAACCTTTTTTAAATAAAAAATTAATAAATTTTATATTCTTTTTTATAGGCAGGCTTTTTGAATAAAAGTTCTTAATAGTTTTGCAAATAACACCATCAAGATCAAAACATAAAACAATATTTTTTTTCATAAACAATTAAAATAAAATACTCTTAAATTCTGCTTATTAAATAAAAAGAGAGAAATTATTATGTATAAAATTTTCTGAAATACTCATAACTCTTGGCCTTGGTTTAAATAAATATTTTTTTTCGTAATAATTCCAAAAATTTTTATTTAATGCTTCTAAGTTTTTATTTTTATAACTATATTCATCATCTATAGCATGATCCTGACGGAAAGATAGCTCGTACATTTCTTTGATGGCTGCTAATATTTCATCTTTGCTATTATCTATTAAATTATAACCTAATTTATTTAATTCTTGAACAGAAACACATCTCAATAAATTTTTATCGAATACTTCTCTATAAGGTATTAAAATTTTTCTTTTCAAATCCATAAATTTCTTTGGAACTATAATTGGCACATAACCTCCTGGTTGATGGTGCACATCTTGCAAATAATAATTTACATAAAGCACTTTCTTCCTATTAAGTACTGGTACCGTATCTAGTCCTGTTCCAGTACTAACCATAAATTTACAATTAAAAAGAAGATATATATCCAAAAAATCACTTCTTTCTTTTAAATTTGTATAATCAATAATATTTTTATTTTCTGTTATTATGGGGTTTTGTTTTACTGAACCCATTCTAAATGCTTTAAAATTTTCATTTACAATATTTTCAATTCCCTTTATTTGTAAATTAATATCTGAATTTCTACATGAATTATCTATTTCAGAGGCATAATATTTTGATCGCGAATTAAAACAAAAAAAACTATCTTTTGCTTTAATATCAAAAGATTCTAAAAATTTTCTACCTTCCTCAAGTTCTTCATTAGAAAAATCAATTATAGGCTTAGTTTTTGACAAAACGTCATGAATATCAACATATTGCAAACTGTTATGATGATATCGCCAATTTCTATGGGATGATAAAAATAGCTTAAAAAAAGAAATTGTATTACTTAAGAAAAAAATTTTTTTGAAAAATAAAATAGGAACTACAAACAAATTTTGTTTAAATTTTTTAAATAGAAATAAATTTGAAATTTTATTATTGGGAAAACAAACAATAAATTCATTTTTTTTATTTGAATGAAGTCCTAATTTTTTTTCACACAAAAAAATCTCTGTCGGCAATCCAAAAGCTCCTATTGCTCTTGTTTCAAGTTCAAATATTTTAATTTTGATAACTGATCTTAAAATCAGAAAAAATATTATAATTATAAAAATAATTAGATATTCTGGTATAGATAAAAAAAATATCAAAGTATTTTTAATTTTCCTGTAAGTTAATATTATATATTTTGCTAATTTGTATCTTATAAAAATAAAATTAATTTGAGTTGTTAATTTTTCGCTAGGAGGTTTCTTTGAGATTAAATATAATATATATAAAACTCTCTTAATGTTCTGCATAAAATAATTTTAATAAATTAAATATTATCAAATTGTTAATAAACTCTTAACGTATTTAAGATAATCAGTCTTATTTGGAATATTATTATTTGCTAAATTCGTAGCATGCATACCTGCATAAACATTCCCTAAAAAAGAAATAAGCTCAGGTTTTATTTGGATTAAATTTAATAAAGAAGTGATAATAAAATATGCATCACCACAACCTGTGGTATCAACAACTTTATCTACAAAAACAGGGGAATAAAAATTTTTATTTTTATAATGATAAACACTTCCATTTTTCCCTAAAGTAACACTATAAGCACTTTCATTATTAATAAAATTTTTTAACCTATGATTATCCAATTGATTAGATTTTATTCCTAGCTTCCATTCTCTTTCATCAAGCGAAATATATTTAATTAATTTACTTGCTTTATATTTAGTAAATAAATTAAAACCGAAATTTATTGAATTAGATTGAACATTGATATATTTATTAATTTTTGAGTTATTAATATAATCAAGAATTTTATTTTCAAATAAACCTACTCCGAAATCACAAATAATAATATTATTACGTAATTTATCTTTAAAAATTTTAATTATTTTATTTTGAGACGATTCATCAAATAAATTCTTCTCAAAATTTGTTAACTGAAAAATTTTTTGGAATCTGTGATTATTGATATATCTAGTCTTTTTTTGGAAAGATTGTTTTCCATTTAAATTAATTAATTTAACATTTGTATTTAAATAAGATTTTATAAAATTATTATTACCATAACTAAAAAGTCTCACTTCTTTTAAAAACAAAGATGCTATTTGCGCTACCGACAGAACGCCACCTGGAATTGCCTGGCTATTCTTCACAACGCCAGACAAGGTTGGATCTTTAGAAGCCAATCCAACAATATTTGAATAAACATAATTATCAATGATTGGTTCGCCAATAATATCTAATTTTAAATTTTTTATTTTTTCAAATTGTTCGATGATATAATCTAAAGAATAATTTTTTTTTATTTTTTTTAATAGATCCTTCTGTTCTTTGGTCCAATTAATTAAAATATTATTAATTATTTTTGTTGAACTCATCACTTTGGTCTTGGTAAAATAAATTCTTCCATTATTTTTTTTAAGAGCCAAAATTTCTTTTTTTAAATTACCCGTTAAATCTTTTTTTAAATAATCCAAACCTTTAAAATATAGATTTGGT
This sequence comes from alpha proteobacterium SCGC AAA280-B11, assembly GCA_000371745.1. GTDB lineage: Bacteria > Pseudomonadota > Alphaproteobacteria > Pelagibacterales > Pelagibacteraceae > Fontibacterium. Next base: position 8,551 of record AQUH01000016.1, on the reverse strand, counting down.
TTTAAAATATTTATTAAATTAATTGAAGTAAGATCTCTATTAATGTAGACGTAATCAATATATTTTAATGCATCTAAAACTTTTGCTCTTTTTATAGATGAATTATAAGGTTGATGAGGTCCTTTTTTAACAAACTGATCATCTGTAATAGAGACAATTAAAATATCGCAATTTTTTTTAGACGTATGAAAATGATTTATATGCCCCTCATGAATGACATCGAATACTCCATGACAGAGACCGATTTTCTTTTTTGCATTATTATTTCTTAAAATTTTTAATTTTTTAATTGTTTTGACTATCATTTATATTTTCCACCATTTTTTTATTGGAAAAGGACCAGAAAAATTATTGTTCTGTATAATTTTTCTAATTTCAAGAGCTTGTTCAATACAGTCATCAATGTCCACTTCATATCTATAAGTTCCTGCTCTACCAATACTAAAAAAATTTTCTGGAAGTGCTTTGATATATTTATGTGATTTCTTTATTTCTGACTTAAATGGGATTGGATAATGTTTTCCATTCAAAGAAGGGATTTCCATTCCGATTAAAGTAGTTTTAGATTTATGCTTTGTAAATTTTTTGTATTCAACAAGTCTCGTAAATTTTTCGCTATTTGCATAATATAAAAAATATACATTTTTAGGAAAAACAGTTTCCGTTGGAAAAACTATTTTATGAAAATCACGACCAATAAATTTTAATTCTCCATATTTATAATCACTTAAAAAATCAGGAGATACTGTTGATACAACTATATCAAATTTACATTTTTTATTATTAATATAAAAAATTTTTTTATCTAAACTTGAAACTCTAATATTAGAGTTTAATAAGATCTTTATTTTTTTTTTAAATAAAATATCAAAAAAATCATTATAACCGTTATGTTTAATGGGATAAGCAGACAAAACCCCCTCCCATGCAGATTTTTTTCCCTTCTTTAAAGTAGCTCCTTTTGGTGACCAATTAAAAGTATCTATTTTTTTATTATCATCCACTTGCCACATTTTTTTATTATATTTATCTATAACTTTTGAATATAAAATTTTCCCAATTGAGTTGATCCAAAAATCTTCCATATTCTTAGAATTATAAATTTTTTTTAGGTTTTTTTTCTTAAGTTGTTTTTTAATTTTTTCTTTATCTGGCATTTTTTCAACATCCACCGCATTGAGTGGATAATGATAAAATTGATTGTCTTGTTCTACATAAGTTAAGAACTCATGTTCTGAACAAGATCTAAGAGGAACGATTTTGTTTAAATAATCATAAACTTCTTTATTTCTAGTTAAAAAATGTCTTGGTCCGAAAGTGTAAGGATGACCTCCGTAAAAAAAAGTTCTAACGCCAGCTCCTAAGTAGGAAGATTTTTCAACTAATGTAACATCTAAATTATATAATTTTGACAATTCATGAGCTGTTGCGCAACCCGCAAAACCACCACCAATTATTAAAACTTTTTTTATTTTATTCAATTAAATATCTTATTTTTAGCAATTTGATTAAATGAAATTCCATGCAATTCTAATAGGTCATCTTGTGATCCATATTTATGAAAAAATTTATCCTTAAGTGAAAAATTTTGGATTTTCCCTTTGTATTTATTTTCACTGGCATAACTTTTTATGATACTTGATAAACCACCGATTTCGGAATGATCTTCAATAACAACAATTTTAGAAAAATCTTTCATAATTTTTTTTAGTTGACCATAGTTTATTGGTTTTAATGTATGAAAACTGAAGATGGCCAATTTATTTCCGTTTTTTCTTAAGTGCTCTCTTAGCTGAAAAGCAATTTTAATAATTGGTCCAAATGTAAGTATGCAAATGTCTTTACCTTCAGCAACTTTTCTAATTTTGCCAAACTCCCACTTTTCTGTTTTTTCATCTGTAAAATTTTTTTCACCTGACTTTCCAATTCGTAAATATGTTGGACCTGTAGATTTAAAAGCTAAATAATTTACAGCTTCTCTTAATTCATTAGGATCACAAGGTGCAATAATATTCATATTAGGTATTGATCTAGCTATAGAAATATCTTCTTGCGTTAAATGCGTTCCTCCAAGCGTAGAATAAATAGTGCCTCCACCCATTCCAACAATTGTCACAGGTAGATTTTGATAACACAGATCATCTCTAATCATCTCAAATGGTCTATAAAGCGCAAATGTTGCTATTGTGTATGCAAATGGTCTTTTTTTTCTCATCGCCAATCCAGCAGAAACTCCGATCATAACCTGCTCTGCCACACCAACATTAATAAAACGATTTGGATATTTTTTTCTAAAAATCTCCATGCTTCCAGCTGGAGAAATATCTGCCGCAACGACATAAATATCCTTATTTTTTATGGCACATTTATATAAGGTTTCTGCAAAAGTATTTCTCATAAACTATCAATTTCACTTATAGCTTTTTTGTATTCAATTTTATCGGGAGATTTATAATGCCAAATAGGCTCGTGCATCATAAAACTTACTGGATAACCTTTTATGCTTTCTGCAATGATGGCTAGCGGTTTATCTTTTTTCTTATTTTTCACTAATTTATATAACTTTTCTGTATTGTGACCATCACACTTAAATGACTGCCAGCCAAAAGATTCAAATTTTTTTTCTATCGGATAAAGATTTGGGTGAGATTCTGAAGTTTTTTCTAGACTTTGTAAATTATTATTATCTATAAAAATAATTACATTATTTAATTTCAAAGCAGGTATTAACATTATAGCCTCCCATGTAGATCCTTCTTGCAGTTCTCCATCGCTTAAAACGCTATAAATGTTATTCTTTGTTTTTTTTTCAGCTATAGCGATTCCCGCAACCATGCCTAAACCATGACCTAAAGATCCGGTTGAAGCATTAATACCAGGATTTCCAATATCAGGATGTACACCCAAAAAACCATCTTTTTTGCAATAATTTTCTAAATCTTTTTTATTAATAACATTTAAATACTCTAATATCGTATATTGCAGTATGGACGCGTGGCCCTTTGATAAAACAAATAAATTTCTTTCTGCATTTGTAGATATAATATTAAATATTAAATCCATAACTTCAGTGCAGGAAAAGGAGCCGCCTACATGCAGTGCACTAACCTTTTGAGATAATTCTAAAATTCTTTTTCTAAAAATCTTGCATCTTTTCTTGGATTCTAAAAAAATATTTGATTTCATTGCTTAGATATATTTCCTTTTTGAAAGCCAATTCAAATTCCAGTTAATCGTTGAAGGTTTAAAATTATTATCAAAAATTTTTTTTAATTCATAAATTGCGTCCATTGAATCAAATTCTGGTTTAAAACCAGCTTTCAAAATTTTATCAGAGTTGATTCTATAAGATCGATTATCATTTGATTTTAATACAGAAATGTTACAGGGTATAACACTGCAAACATCTTTAGCTATTTGCTCAACTGTTTTATTCTCAAAGCCTAAATTAAAACAACCTTTTAAATTTTTTTTAATAAAAAATTCATATGACCTAATCATATCTTTAATATTAACAAGTGGTCTTGTTTGTTTGCCCCCTAATATAGATATCTTTTTTTTAAAATAAGCTTGATAACAGAATAAATTTAAAACAACATCAAGTCTTAATCTTGGCGAAGCCCCACAAACTGTAGCCGGCCTAACAATAATGGTATCTAAAGTTTTATCATAACTTTCCACAACTTTTTCACATATCATCTTTGATTTATTGTAATCAGTTAAGGGGTCCAGTCCTAATTTTTCTGTGACATTTTTTTCTTTTTTTAATCCATAAATACTGCCGGAAGATGCAAAAATAAATTTTTTAATTTTTTTTTTTTTGCAAAATTCTAATATTTTATAAACGCTTAATGGCCCGCTTTCCCAAGTGTGTCTCGCATCTACTTCGCACAAAGGATCATTAGATAAATATGCAAGATTAATAACGCAATCAAATTTTCCAAGTTTATTAAAATCAAAATTTCTAATATCTGCTTTAATTTTTTTAACCCTTTTATTTAAGAAATTTCCAAACCAAAAAGTATCCAGGCAAGTAATATGAAATTTTTTATTACTTAAATAATTGCACAAATTCGTACCGATATACCCTGCTCCACCTATTATTAAAATATGCATATTATTAAATTATTTATAATTTTTTATTATATAACCTATTACAAGGTTAAAATATAAAATGAAAATACTTATTACTGGCAGCGGAACTTTAATTGGCAATAATATTGCTAATTACTTATTAAAAAAAGGACATTTTATATTTGCCTTATATAACAAGAGTAAACCAAAAAACTTAATAAATTATAAAAAATGTAAATTAATTAAAATTAATTTAGAAAAAAAAATAAAATTCAAAAAAAATTTAGATGTTCTAATACACTGCGCCTCTAAAATTCCTAACGACAAAATTAACAAAAAAAATTTTAATGCTAATATAAAAATGACGAATAACTTAATAGCATTATGCAAAAAAATTAACTGCAAAAGAATAATTTATTTATCAACAATGTCAGTATATGGGTCTATAAAAAGCAAAATAGTTAATGAAAATTTAAAACCTAATAATATCGATTTATATGGTTTGTCAAAAAGAGTATCTGAAAATAAAATAACAGCCCTTGCAAAGAATAATTATTTTGTAGCAACTATTTTTAGATTACCCGGAGTGGTTGGAAAAAATAGTAAATATAATTTTTTATCTAACACCCTTAAAAGAATAAAAAATAATCAACAAATAACTGTTTCTAATACTAACAGTAAATTTAATAATGTTGTTAATATTAATAATTTGTCAGAAATAATTCATAAATCTATAAACAAAGAAAAATCTACTAAAATTTATAATTTAGCATCCACAAGACCCCTTAAAATAAAATCTATAATAAATCTTTTTTATAAAAAAATAAAAAAAACAAAAAATTACATTACAGAAAAAGAAAAGAAAAATTCTTTTCTTATCTGCACAAAAAAAATAAGAGAAAATCACTATAAATTATACTCTACAAAAAAAAGTATTCTTGAATTTATTAAAATTAATGATTAGATAATGAGTATGATAAAAAATGTAAATAATATTGAAAAATTTTTTTTAAAAAACGGTTACATTAAATTTAAAATTAAAAAAGAAATAATAGATTTTTTAAGAAAAAAAATAATATTTTACACTAAAGAAATTAGTGGATTAAAAAAAGTTAATCTAGAAAAATTTCATGACTACTACGAAATAGAAAAGCTTAATAACTTAAGAATCAAACTATATGATAAAATTAATTCAGATAAAAGTTTTAATAAAAAAATATTTGAATCCTCCTCTGAATATATTGACCTAATGGTTGGCAGTGAACTTTGTAATGGAAATTTAAATTTGTCTATACAATATCCTCACGACAAAACATCCATTTTATCAATGCATACTGATTTTTTCAGCGGTGAATCAATTTTTCAAGTAAATCTCTGGCTTCCGTTCGTTAATGTTAAAAAAACAAGCTCTATGTTTATTATTAACCCTGAAAAATCAATTAACCTTTTAAAAAAAATTAAAGAATCTAAAAAATTTACTATGAGCAATATTTTTAAAGACAACAAAAAAGATATTAAATGGTTAAATATAAGATTTGGGGAAGGAATGCTCTTTACTCCAAATTGTCTGCACGGAAATGTCATGAATATTGAAGAAACTACAAGATGGTCAATTAATGTTAGATTCAAAAATTTATATAGTCCTTATAGCAAAATTAAAGAAAATGAAAAAAAAATTGGATCTTTTTATAATTTATATACGCCAAAAATAATTACCCAATTTAACCTAAAACATTCATTCGATGAAATTATTACCTAATAAAAATTTATTAAAATCATATGTAACTAACAAAAGGTTTGGTCCTTATTATTTTCCTGTAAGATTTCAAAATAAAATATTAAAACAATATTGCGAAGAAAAAAATAAAATTTTTAGCCTATCCACTGGTGAAATTACTTTTGGTGATAATTTTATACAGCTTAGATCTTTAATTAAAAACCTAAAAAAAAATGAAGGATTAGTATTTATTTCTTTATATGTCTTGCCAAAAGAAAAAGGTTTTAGGAGTAAAATTTTAAACTCTCTAAGAGTCAAAAAAATAGAGTGTCATTTTATTTTTGAAAATATAATATTAAAGTCTAATAATGATTTAAAAAAAATTAATTCTTTTTTTAAATTAAGAGATTTTACAAATAATTAATAAATTGAAAGTAAATTTCTGGAAATATTACCCTAAAAGTAATAGAAAAAATATTTCAGATTTAAGAGTTAAAGTTTCTAGCAAATTAAGGAAAAGATTACAAAAATTTCCAAAAGAATATTTCGATGGCAAAAGAGCTCATGGTTATGGAGGATATTATTACAATCCAAAATTCTTCAGAAAAATTGTAAAAGCTATGATCAAAAAATATGAATTGAATAATAAATCAAAAATACTTGATATTGGTTGCGCTAAAGGGTTTATGATGTATGAGTTTAAAAAAGCACTACCTGCTTCTGAGGTCAAAGGATTAGATATCAGTAAATATTGTAAGACAAAAGCTATAAAAAAAGTAAAAAAATATATTAAAATTGGAAGTTGCGAAAATCTCCCTTATCCAGATAAATATTTTGATTTTGTTGTTTCTATCTCAACTATACATAACGTCACAATAAATGGGATCAAAAAATCGTTGAAAGAAATAGTGAGAGTTTCAAAGGGAAATAGTTTTATAAGAGTGAAAGCTTATAAAAACTTAAATGATAAGAAAAAAATTGATCAATGGAATGTTGTTGCAAAATCAAATTTAAGCCAAAATAATTGGACGAAACTTTTTAAAGAGACAAATTACTCTGGAGATTACCAATTCTCAAAATTTTAAACAATACAATAAATTATTAATTTAAGTATTCTTTAATTATGAATGACTTTTATTATTAATTTGATTACAAAAAAATTCATCTTCTGTAAAAGATGGCGCGTTATTTAATTTTTCTATATTTTCTATTTTGGAACAAAATAATTTATAATCTATCTTGTTAAAATTTTTATGATTATTTTCGCTATAAATTACATATTTGTCACTTATTTCATTAACTCTTTTTCCCAAAATTCTTGGAATTGATTTTTTTGTGAAAAAATATTTATACAAAAACCCATAAAGATCGAAAATAAAAGGAATATATTTAAGAATAATTTTATGTTTCAAAAATTCTTTTAGAGATTTATAAAAATTTTTTCTTTTATTTGACTTGATAGCTTCAAATCCTAAACGTTGATTAATATTCTTCCCAAAAAATTCGAAATTACGAAATTTGATGCTATTTTCATAAGAGAATAAATTAATAGTTTTTGGTATATAAACATTATTAGAAGATATAATTTTTTCTTGCCTAATATTGAATTCTAGTTCTAAATTACAAATAGTGTTGTTGGTATATCCAGTAAATTCGGATGAACCCCAGTAACTACAAAGGACTAATTGTCTTTCGTCGTTTTGGTTAAATCTTTTAAATATATACCTATTTGCTATTTCTTTAATTTCAAAAAAACAATGATTCATAATAACCAAATCATACCTAGGCAAATTAATGTTCTCTTCATTTAAAAAATGCCACCAGGGTATAAATGTCATTTTATTATCTTCTTGAATTTTTTCATTAAGCCATTTGATGTTATCATCTGACGCTTTCACTGTTTTTTTCTCTCTATCAAAATTACTAGGGCAAGGAATTGAACTTAAATCTAAAAAATCTTTATCAAATAAAAATTTATACAAAGTGCAAACTTGAATTGCAAAGGCGTTTGTAATATCAAAACTTGTATAATTTATATTAAATTGATTGGCTAACAAACCTAACATTCCACTACCAGAACCAATCTCAATCACATTTAATTTATTTTTTTTTTTTTGTTTTTGAATTGCCAATAACGATCTAATTGTTGATATACTAGAAATCATGTGACCGATTCCAATTGGTACTGTTCTTTTGTTAAAAAACTTAGCATAAGTACTCACGCTTGTTGCTATATTCTCAATAGCTTTCATTTCATCTTGAAGTAAATATCCATCTAAATCATTAAAGTAATGTTTGTTAATTTGATTTTCTTGCATTGTGTCTAGATATTTAAAAATTTCTTCCGGAGCATTAGCGGTGATTGGAAAATTGTATCTTAAAAAAGTAATTGGATAAAATGCTCTAAGTTTGTAGTTTGGAAATTCTTTTAATGCTAATTTTTCATTTTGATTATAAATTGAAAATATCTCGCCTGCAACTTCTAAAGGATTTTTTTTAGACATTACTTTTTTTGACTTTTAAAATAGACTAATTTTAAAGTTAGCGCAAATTAATATAATAAAAATTATATAAAAAAATTTCTTTTACTATGATTAAAAAATTTTAGTTACAAGTATGTAGTTTTTTAATGTTTTTTTTTGTAATATTTTATCATTTTTAATATAATTTTAGATACAAATTACAATGTTAAATTTTGAAAAAATTTAGATTATCAAAAAAATATTAATATTATGTATTTTATAATTTTTTAAATAAGAA
>AQUH01000015.1 GCA_000371745.1 alpha proteobacterium SCGC AAA280-B11 | reverse complement strand
CGATTTTGCCGACCTATCAGTTGATGAAATCCTTGGCGGATACGATGAAGTCAAAGGAAAAAGGGTTGAATTTGAAGGAATATTGCAAAATTTTGATATCGCAAGATCAGAGGCTGAACGCCTTATAATAAAAGCAAGAGAAAAAGCTTTTAATACTAAATAAACTTGCTTTTAAAAGAACATGGAAGAAGTCAAAGATAAAAAGAAGAAGCTTACATTAAAGAATTTTAGTGGAGGAGCTGCTGCAATTTCTAGCTACGCTAAGGGATCAGGAAATAAATCAGTTTTAGTTGAGAAGAAAAAAAATAGATCAGTTGATGCTAGTTATAATGCAGAAAAAGCAAAAGCCTCTGTTGCTCCACAAGATGCAGTAAAAACTAAAGATTTAACAAAAGAAGATTCAGCTAAAGCACAAAAAACAGCTCAAGAATGGGCCAGAAAAAAAATTCAAGAAGAACTTGAAATTGATAATAGTAAAAAATTAATTAAAAAAACTCACGGCAAAAAAAGAGAATATAAATTAACTTTATCTAAAGCGCTCGCGGATGCAGATGAGGACGAAAAGCAAAGAAGTGCAGCTTCTTTTAAAAGAGCTAGAGAAAAAGAGAAAAAATCAATTGAAAATGGAGATGATTCTTCAGGAGAAGCAAAAAAAGCTTCTAGAGAAATATCAGTTCCTAATTTAATTACCATTCAAGAGCTTGCAAATAGAATGGCTGAAAAAGCTAGTGCCATTATTAAATTTTTATTTGAAAAGAATGTTAAAGTTACGATCAACCATACGATCGACAGAGATACAGCAGAGTATATCGTTGGATCTTTTGGGCATAAAGTTGTTAAAGATAATTACATCGATGACGAATTATCTAAATTAAAAAAATCAAAAGAAGAGGAAGATACTTATTCTAGACCACCAGTTGTAACTGTCATGGGACATGTTGATCACGGAAAAACTTCATTATTAGACGCATTGCGAGAAACAAATGTTGTGGCAACAGAGCACGGTGGAATCACTCAGCATATTGGTGCTTACCAAGTATTCACAGACAATAATAAATGGATGACTTTTATTGACACCCCAGGTCACGCTGCATTTACCGAAATGAGAGCGAGAGGATCTAAAATTACAGATATCGTTGTGCTAGTGGTTGCTGCAAACGATGGAATTAAACCTCAAACTATTGAAGCGATACAACATGCAAAAGCTGCAAAAGTTCCAATTATCGTTGCAATCAATAAATGCGATATTCACGGCGTTGATAAACAAAAAGTTAGAAATCAATTGTTAGAACACGAACTTGTTGTTGAAGAATTAGGCGGAGATATTCAGTGCGTTGAAATATCTGCTCTAAAGAAAACGAATTTAGATAAATTAAAAGAGGCGATTATTTTACAAGCAGAAGTTTTAAATCACAAAACCAACCCAAATGTACCTGCTCAAGGAATAGTAATCGAGTCAAAATTAGATAAAGGCAAAGGTCCAGTATCAACAATTTTAATCACTAGAGGAACTTTAAGAAAAGGAGACTTTTTTGTGAGTGGTTTGCAGTGGGGAAAAATTAGAGCGATGAATAATTTCAGAGGAGAATTAGTTAATGAAGCAACGCCTTCAATGCCAGTTGAAATTATTGGCTTAACAGGAGTATCGGAAGCAGGAGATGATTTTTTAGTTCTAGATAGCGAAGCAAAAGCTAAAGAAATAAATGAACATAGAACCGAACAAGGAAAATCTAAAAAAAGCAATGCTCTTCTTAAGAAAAATGATGTTTTTGGTGATATTAATAAACAAAAGGAACTAGCAATTATTATTAAAAGCGATGTTCACGGATCTGCAGAGGCTTTATCAAACGCGATATTAAAAATTCAACATGATGAAGTAAAACCAGTTATCGTTTTATCATCCGTTGGAGCCATTACTGAAACAGATGTGTCTTTAGCAAAGGCTTCTAATGCAGTTTTAATTGGTTTTAATATAAAGCCTAATAAAGAAGCCAAAGATCTCGGGGTAAAATTAGGTGTTAATATTTTATACTTTAATATTATTTATGAAGCGATTGAACACATTACTAAAGCCCTTTCAGGTCTTTTAGCACCAGAAATGAACGAACAAGCATTAGGACAGTGTGAAATACTTCAAGTATTTAAATCTTCTAAAGCTGGAAAAGTTGCAGGTATTAAAGTAACTGAAGGTGCGATCGTTAATAATTCCGATGTTAGAATTGTTAGAGATGGAAGTGTTGTTTGGACAGGAAAAATTGCATCTCTTTATAGAGAAAAAAATGAAGTAAAAGAAATTAAAGCAGGTATCGAAGGCGGAGTTGCTTTTAAAGATTTCTTAGATTTCAAAGAAAGAGATATTATTGAAGTGTTTTCAGTCGTTCAAAGCGCGAGAACAATAAATTAATCAATTATGAATATCCATTTAAGTGATCAGCCTTTTACACAAAGGCAATTAAGAGTTGGCGAATTATTAAAACAGTTACTTGGAAATCTATTTTTAAAAGAAGAAGTGGCTCTGCCGAGTATTAACACTAGAGTGATTACGGTTTCAGAAGTTAGAATGAGCCCAGATCTAAAGCATGCAAAAGTATTTGTGATGCCATTAGGTGGCAAGAACGCAGAATTTATTTTGCAATCTTTAATCAATCACAGCGGCTTAATTAAAAAAGAAATGTCCCGTAGTTGGAAAAATAAATTTCTTCCTAATCTTCATTTTGTATTAGACGAGTCTTTTGACTATGCAGAAAAAATTGAAAAATTAATTATCAAGACCCACGAAAATGATTAATGGTTGGATAAACTTAAACAAACCAAAAGGTTTTAGCTCAGCATACTGTCTAAACGTAATAAAGAGCAAATTTAAAAAGATTAAAATAGGTCATGCTGGAACCTTAGATCCTTTAGCTGAAGGAGTACTTCCTATTGCATTAGGAGAGGCAACAAAGGCTGTTTCATTAATACATTTGCAGTTAAAAAGTTATTTATTTGAAATAGAGTGGGGTTCAGAAACAGACACTCTAGATTTAGAAGGAAAAGTTATAAATACCAATGACGTTTGCCCAGATAAAAAACAAATTCAAAATATTTTAAAAAAATTTATTGGACACCAAATGCAAATGCCACCAAAATTTTCTGCAGTAAAAATTAACGGCAAAAGATCTTATGAACTTGCGAGAAATAATTTAGAATTTGATATGGAAGAGAGAAAAGTTTTTATAAAAAATATTAGATTATTAAAACACGAAAATAACAAGAGTCTTTTTTATATTAAATGTGGAACGGGAACTTATATTCGAAGCTTAGCAAGAGACATTGCAAAAGCCTTTGGAGGATTTACGCATATCACTAAATTAGTTAGAACAAGATACGGAAATTTTAAAATTAAGAATGCAAATACCCTTGAAAAATTAATAGAAAAAGAAAAATCTGAAGATTTTTTAAAATATGTGCTTGATATTCATAGTGCTTTAATACATATACCTAGCATTAAATTAAACGATCAAAGAATTAATTTAATAAAAAATGGAATGATGGTTAGTTTGGTTAATGAATTTGGAAAGGTTAGTTTAGACAATATTTACACTCAGGCTTTAGAAAAGCCACTTGCTCTCGGATACCTTAAGTCCGGTTTTTTTTATCCAAGGAGAGTATTTAATTAAAAAGATGACAAAAAAAATTTTAAATAAAGAAAATATTTTCAAAGACGTAAAAAAGCACGCTAAAGACGTTGGTTCTTCAGAGGTGCAAATAGCTATTTTAACTGACAGAATTAAATACCTAACTGAGCATTTTACTAAGAATAAAAAAGATAAGCATTCGTACACAGGATTAACGACATTGGTAAATAGAAGAAAAAAACTATTAGATTATCTAAGCAAAACAAATACTGCCAATTACAAAAAGATCTTAGAGAAGCTGAATATCAGAAAATAAATTTTAATGTTTAAAATCGTAAGAAAAGAGATTGTTTGGGGCGGTAAAAAACTGTCTATCGAGTCAGGAAAGATTGCTCGTCAAGCAGATGGCGCAGTTATACTAACATCAGGCGATACAGTTATTTTAGCAACAGTTGTCGGCGCAAAGAAAGCAAAACCCGATATAGATTTTTTCCCCCTTACAGTAAATTACCAAGAAAAATATTATGCTTCAGGAAAAATTCCAGGTGGATATTTCAAAAGAGAAGCAAGACCAACAGAGAGCGAAACTTTAATATCAAGATTAATTGACAGGCCGATTAGACCTCTATTCCCAGAAGGTTTTAGAAATGAAGTTCAAGTTCTGCCTACAGTTCTTTCATATGAGAAAGATAATGATCCAGAAGTACTGTCTTTAATTGCAGCGTCAGCTGCATTAGCTATCTCAGGAATCCCATTTATGGGACCGGTTGCAGCTTCTAAAGTAGGCTACATTAATAACAGCTTTGTTTTAAATCCAACAAAAGAACAATTAAAAGAATCGCAATTAGAATTAGTAGTTGCAGGAACTAAAGATGCTGTTTTAATGGTTGAGTCTGAGGCTTCAGGATTAACTGAAAAAGTAATGTTAGATGCAGTTAAATTTGGTCACGAACAATTTGGCCCAGTGATCAAAATGATAAATGAATTTGCTGCAGAATGTAAAAAAGAAACATGGGTTGTAGAGAAAAAAGATTTAAAAGTTGTAAAAGATAATTTATTAAAAAATGTTAAAAATGATTTAGTAGCGGCATTTTCAGAGCCAGATAAAAAGAAAAGAAGTGGATTAATTAATTTAGCAAAAGAAAAATCATTAGCGCTTTACACAGATTCAGAAGAATTTAGCACAATGGATGTTGAATCTCAGTTTAAAGATGTTGAAAAAGAAATCGTTAGAACAAAAATTCTTAAAGAAAAGAAAAGAATTGATGGAAGAGGACTTGCAGACATTAGACCAATTAAGTGTGAAGTAGGAGTATTGCCCAGAACTCACGGTTCTGCTTTATTTACAAGAGGTGAAACACAAGCAATTGTTGTTACAACACTTGGAACTTCAGAGGATGAGCAAAGAATTGAAAGTTTAGATGGCTTACAAAGATCTAGATTTATGTTGCACTATAACTTTCCTCCATTCTCAGTTGGAGAAGTTGGCAGAGTTGGAACAGGCAGACGTGAAATAGGTCATGGTAAATTAGCGTGGCGTGCAGTTAATTCAATTTTACCTAAAAAAGAAGACTTCCCTTACACATTTAGAATTGTTTCAGAAATTACAGAGTCAAATGGTTCGTCATCTATGGCAACTGTTTGTGGCGCATCCCTTGCATTAATGGATGCTGGAGTTCCAATTAAAAAGCCAGTTGCAGGAATTGCAATGGGTTTAATTAAAGAAGGAGCTGATTACTCAGTTCTATCCGATATCTTGGGAGATGAAGATCATTTAGGAGACATGGATTTTAAAGTTGCAGGAACAGAAGATGGAATTACTTCATTGCAAATGGATATTAAGATTACAGGAATTACATTTGAGATTATGGATAAAGCATTATCTCAAGCAAAAGACGGCAGAATTCATATCTTAGGTGAGATGAACAAAGCCCTTAATGCTTCAAGAAAAGATTTATCAAAACACACTCCCAAAATGGAAAAAGTGACTGTTGATAAAAAAGATATCGCAGCCATTATCGGAAAAGGCGGAGTAACAATAAGAGAGATCGTTGAATTATCAGGCGCTAAAGTTGATATTAGTGATGATGGAATTGTAACTATTTCTGCACCCGATGAAATTTCAAGAAACAAAGCTTTAGAGATGGTAAAAAGTATTATTGCAAAACCTGAACTTGGAAAAATTTATACAGGAAAAGTTGTTAAAATTATGGAATTTGGGGCTTTTGTAAACTTCTTAGGAAAACAAGATGGTCTAGTTCATATCTCTGAACTTGCAGCGAAAAGAGTAGAGAAAGTAAGTGATGTTGTAAAAGAGGGTGATGAAGTTAAAGTTAAAGTTTTAGGATTTGATAAAGGAAAAGTTAAACTTTCAATTAAACAAGCTTTAGATAGTTAAGCCTGCATATTTTTAGGATTAGGCATACCAACAATATTATAACCCGCATCCACATAGTGAATTTCGCCTGTAACACCTGCTGCAAGATCGCTTAATAAATAAACTGCAGCTCCACCCACATCATTAATATCGACGTTTCTCTTTAGTGGAGAATGGTTTTCATTCCATTTATATAAAAATTTAGCATCACCAATTGCTGAAGCTGCTAGCGTCTTAATAGGACCTGCGCTAATAGCATTTACTCTAATTCCATTTCCTCCAAGATCTACTGATAAATATTTAACACTTGTTTCAAGGGCAGCTTTACAAACTCCCATGACATTGTAATTTGGAATAACTTTATCGGCGCAATAAGTTAATGTGATAAAGTTTGAACCTGGTTTCATTATTTTAGCAGCTTCTTTGCAAACTTCTGTAAAAGAAAAACAAGAAATTAACATACTGTTTGAGAAATTTTCTCGAGAAGTGTTTAAATATTGTCCTGATAGTTCTGATTTATCTGAAAAGGCAATTGCGTGAACCACAAAGTCTAAATTCCCCCATTTGTTTCCAATGTCTGAGAAAGTTTTAACAATGTCTTCTTTCTTTTCCACATTACAATTTAATGTAAATTTTGAACCTAAGGATTCTGCAAGAGGAATAACTCTTTTCTTTAAAGCATCACCTACATAAGTGAAGGCAAGTTCAGCGCCGTGTTCACTTAATTTTTTTGCAATACCCCAAGCAATGGAGCGATCATTTGCAACACCCATGATTAATCCTTTTTTACCTTGCATTAATTTCATTTTATAAACTTTCAAATACTAGAGTTGCATTCGTTCCGCCAAAGCCAAAGCTATTAGACATTACACAATTTAAATCTACATTTTTTTTAACCTCAGTTACAATCGGCAATCCTTTTATTTTCTCATCTAAATTCGTAATATTTGCAGAGGCTGCTATAAATTTATTTTTCATCATTAATAAACAGTAAATAGCTTCTTGAACTGATGTTGCGCCAAGTGAATGTCCCGTAATTGATTTTGTTGAACTAAAAGGAGGAATTTTATCTTTGAAAACTTCCTTCATTGCTTCAATTTCTTTTGTATCACCTACAGGAGTAGAAGTTCCGTGAGTATTAATGTAATCGACTTTTGTATTTCTTAAATTTTGCATAGACATTTTCATACATCTAACCGCTCCTTCACCAGAAGGCGCAACCATATCATAGCCGTCAGATGTGGCCCCATAACCGGTAATTTCGGCTAGAATTTTAGCTCCCCTAGCTTTTGCATGCTCATACTCTTCTAAAACGATAACACCACCTCCACCTGCGATTACAAAGCCATCTCTGCTTGAGTCATAAGGTCTCGAAGCTGTTTGTGGAGTGTCATTATATTTTGAAGATAATGCAGTCATAGCATCAAACATTGCAGAAAGACTCCAATCTATTTCTTCACCACCTCCTGCAAAAACAATATCTTGTTTTCCGTACTGAATAAGTTCCATGGCATTCCCAATGCAATGGGCGCTCGTTGCACAAGCAGAGCTAATTGAATAGTTAACTCCTTTAATTTTAAATGGGGTCGCTAAAGTTGCAGAGCACGTGCTTGCCATCGTTCTTGGCACAATAAAGGGACCCATTTTTTTAGGACCCGATGCTCTTGTTGAATCAATTGCGAACATAACATTTTTAATTGAAGGACCACCAGATCCGATAATGATTCCAGTTTTTTCATTGCTAATTTCTTTTTCTGTAAGACCGGATTCTTCAACAGCTTCTTTCATTGAAAGATAAGCGTAGGCAGAACCATCACCCATAAATCTTAAAACTTTTCTGTCTATTAATTCTTCGTAATTAATTTTAGGAACGCCGCAGACCTGACTTTTAAAATTATATTTTTTATATTCTTCAGAAAAAGTTATTCCAGATTTAGTATTTAGTAGAGAATCTAAGACCTCTTTTTTATTGTTACCAATGCAAGATACAATTCCAGAACCTGTAATTACTACTCTTCGCACTAATCCCCCTTAACTTTTAAATAAGCCGACTTTAAGATTTGTAGCGGCATATATTTCTTTGTTATCAGCAAAGACTAAACCATCAGCCAAACCAACACAAGTTTCACCTTTTCTTAATAATCTTTTGATATTAATGGCATATTTTACAATTTTTACTTGTTTTACAACTTCACCCGTGAATTTTACCTCATTCACTCCAAGCGCTCGACCATGACCAGGGTTGCCTAACCAACCAAGATAAAAACCTAATAGTTGCCACATCGCGTCTAATCCTAAGCATCCAGGCATCACGGGATCACCTTTAAAATGACATTCGAAAAACCATAAATTATCTTTAATGTCTAACTCAGCTAAAATTTCACCTTTTTTAAATGATCCGCCGTCAGCAGTAATTGAAGTAATTCTATCAAACATTAACATCGGGGGAGAAGGTAATTTTGCATTGCCAGGTCCAAATAACTTCCCCTCAGCGCAATCAAGCAGATCTTGGTAGCTGTATTGATTTTTTTGGTTCATGGGATTTGTTTAGAAAATTGAATTGCAATAATTTTTAATTGTAACTTACAATTTAATGAAGGATTTGACAAATTTAATTGATAATTTCTTTATTTTCTAAGCCCCAAACGTGCTCCGTTTGTATCCAACCTTTGTATTTTTGAATTTCAACTAAACACCAATTTGGAATGCATTTTTTAATAACCACAGCTTCTGATTTTCCAATTTTAATAATTGGTTCCGAATAGATAGTTGATTTTTTATAAAGAACAATTCCATCCTTAGTAGTTAATAAACTTCTTTTTCTTGATAGCTGACTTAAATGAACCCAGCCAGTGTCGCCTTGATAATCTTTAACTTTTCTCCACACTTCAAATTCATCTATTACCTCAACAGGCATATTCTTTTTTTCATATACGTACGCAATAGGATGAGAATAAGAAGGTCCCATTCTAAGATTTGCAACACTGGTTCTAATACTAAGATATTTTTTTGGAGTAATTTGTTCAGCTAATAGATTGCTATTAAAAAAAATTATAGCAAAAAAAAAAATAATAGTTTTTGTAAAATTCATCCTATGAATTAATACAATTTTTATTTTTATTTAGCTTTATCTTTTTAATTGAAAGATTTTCAGCATTTATCATTAGAATATTTCCACATAAAGAATTTTTAAAATTTAATACTTCACGAATAGCTTCATTTGCCATGATTGAACCTATCATCCCTGCTAAAGTTGCAAGCACACCTTCGCTTTGGCAGTCTAACATGTCTGTTTCTGGGGCTTCAGGCATAAAACATCTAAGACAAGGAGATTTCTTGTTTTTAAAATTAAAAACAAAAACATGACCATCAAATTTACTAATTGCACCTGTAATTAAAATTTTTTTACTTTTAGCGCAATAATCGTTTATTAATAATTTTGATCTAAAACTATCTGTACCATCGACAATTAAATCGTAGCCTTTTGCAATTTTATTGATGTTGTTCAAATCTATTTTATTGCAAAATTTTTTAATTTTTATTTTAGAATTTATTTTTTTTAATCTTTTTGTTGCAACATCTACTTTAAATTTTTTAACATCCTCTTCATTGAATAGAATTTGTCTGTGTAAATTTGAAATATCAACTTTATCATGATCAGCAATCCCGATATTCTGAACTCCAGAAGATGCAAGATAAAGTGCAACGGGTGAGCCTAATCCACCCACACCAATAATCAAAATCTTTGCATCAATAATTTTTTTCTGACCAAAGATACCGATTTTTTTCAAGTTAATATGAGCAATGTACCTTTTTACATTGTCATAACCTAGTTTCATGAATGTCTATTTGCCGGTTGAACCAAATCCACCACTACCACGAACTGATTCAGGAAGAGTGTCTACTTCAACGAGTTCAGCTTTTATAACAGGGCAAAGTACCATTTGTGCAATTCGTTGACCTGGTTCGATTTTGAAATTTTCTAAACCTAAATTTACTAATATAACTTTAATTTCTCCTCTATAATCAGCATCTACTGTACCAGGCGTATTAAGTACGCTAATCCCATTCTTTGCTGCAAGTCCTGATCTCGGTCTTACTTGTATCTCGTAGTTTTCTGGTATGGCAACAGCAAGGCCAGTTGGCACTAACACCCTCTCATTAGGCTTTAAAATTATATCTTTATCGATATTAGCAATAAGATCCAAACCAGACGATCCAACCGTCTCATACTTAGGCAGGTCTTTATTTTTATAGTTTATTTTTTTAACTAAAATTTTAACCATTATTGAATAAGGGAATGAAGAATTTTGTTAGATAGTTTTTTAGCAATTTCTGATTTTGTAGCTTTATTAAACTTTTCAACGTCTTTGTTTTTTGAGATCAAGAATACTTCATTATAATCTGAGTTAAAACCAATGGATTTATCAGCCACATTATTAGCAACAATCCAATCGCAATGTTTATTTTCAATTTTCTTTTGTGCATTCTCAATTATATTTTTTGTTTCTGCCGCAAAGCCAACCACTAGTCTTGGCCTGTTAATGTTTTGATTAGATATAAAAGATAAAATATCGATATTTTTTTCAAGCTCTAAATTAAAATTTTCTAATTCTTCTTTTTTTATTTTTTCTTCATTATAATTTTTAACTTTAAAATCAGATACCGCAGCTGTACAAACTGCAACGTCAACAGGTAAATTATCTTTGCAAGCTTCAAACATTTGTTTTGCAGTTGTTACATTGATGACTTCAAGATTATCTTCATTTTTAATATTTAGAGAATTTGGACCAATCACTAACTTTGTTTTAAAGCCAATTTCATTTAGTGATTTTGCAATTTCAAATCCTTGTTTTCCAGAAGATTCATTAGATAGAAATCTAACCGGATCAATATATTCCCTAGTTGATCCTGCAGTCACTAATGCTTTTAAATTTTTATTATTGAAAAAATTTTTTGAAAGGAAATAGTTTTTAATAGTTAGAATAATTTCTTCAGGAGATGACATTTTTCCAACACCTACTTCTCCACACGCCATTTCACCAACAACTGGACCAACAAATCTATATTTAAACTGAAGAAGTTTTTGATAATTTTCTTGAGTAGCTTGATTGTTCCACATCTCAACGTTCATTGCAGGAGCTAGAAAAATTGGTTTGTTAGAGGCCATAATAACTGTTGTTGCAAAATCTTTGGCCTCTCCACGTGCGAAATTTGCCATTAGGTTAGCAGTTGTAGGGGCAACTAGTATTAAATCGCACCATCTTGATAGTGCGATATGATCCATTTCGCCCTCATTGTTTGGATCAAAAAGATTTTCAAATACTTTGTTTTTAGAAAGAGCAGAAATCGATAATGGAGTTATAAATTCTTTTCCAGAGTTTGTAAGAATAGTTTTTATTTCGCAATTGTTTTTTCTAAGTTCCCTAATAACATCTAGAACTTTGTAAGCGGCAATTCCACCACCAATAACGATTAAGATTTTTTTATTAGCAATTGAATTTAGCATCGCGCTATTTGAATACTATTAGCAATATAATTACAATAATTAATAAGCATATTATTAGATAAGTCTTTTTTAGTTTTGAAGATTTTTGTTTAATTTCATATTCATTATTTTGATTTTGATTTTTTAAAAAATCATATGAACTTAAAAGCTCCATCGCTTTGTTGGCACGGTTAATCATGTCAGGAAGTTCTGGTAACTTATCTAAAAGTTCAGTCGTTGTTTTTAATATTTTATCTATTCTGTTTTTAGGACCAATTTCATTGTTGAGCCAACCTTGTAGTACTGGTTTTGAAATTTCCCAAATATTTGCATCTTCATCTAATGATCTTGCAACTCCTTCAACAACTACCATTGTTTTTTGGAGCAGTAATAATTGTGGCTGAGTTACCATGTTAAATTTTTCTGTTACTTCAAATAATCTAGCCAATAACTTTCCAGCAGAAATATTCTTTGCAGACTGGCCAAAAATAGGCTCGCCAATGCTTCTTAATGCCTGGGTAAAGTTCTCTAAAGACTCGGTATTTGGCACTAAACCTGCAATAAAATGGACTTTTGCTACCTTCTCGTAGTCTCGATTAATAAAACCATACAATATCTCGGCTAAGTACTTTCTATTAGCAAGATCAAGTCGGCCCATAATTCCAAAGTCTACAGGCACGATATTTTCATTCTTATCTACAAACAGATTCCCTTGATGCATGTCGCCGTGAAAGAAACCATCGCCAACTGCTTGTCTTAAAAAATTTTGTATTAGTAATCTTGATATTTTTTTTAGATCAATTTTATTTTTAATAAGTAAATTTTTATCCTTGATTGAAATACCTATTACTTTTTCGCTAGTTAAAACTCTTTGACTTGTAAAATCCCAAAATATCGATGGAACTTTAAACCCTTCAAACTTATATTCAGATCTTTTTACTTTTTCTTCACGCTTATCTTCTAAAACAATCTGAATACTCTTGTTAAGATAAGCTAACTCTTTAATTCTTTTTTTTAAAATATTTATGTCAAATATTGTTGTGGTAAATATTTTCTTTGAAGGTAAAAAAGTTACTGAAGTACCATTTGATTTTTTTGTATCTCCAATTTGTTTTAAAGGTTTTGTAGTAACTCCATCTTTAAATTCAGCAAGATATTCTTTATTTTTTCTAAAAATATTTAATTTTAAATTTTCAGATAAAGCATTAACAACCGAAACTCCTACCCCGTGTAATCCGCCTGAGATTTTATATGAATCATGATCAAATTTTCCTCCCGAGTGCAACTGGGTCATAATGACTTCAGCGGCTGATATTCCTTCTTCTTTATGCATATCAACAGGGATACCCCTTCCATTATCTTCAACGGTAACGCTTTGATCTTTATTTAAAGAAACATAAATTTCATTACAATGTCCAGCTAAAGCTTCATCGATTGAGTTATCGATGACTTCGAAAACCATATGATGCAAACCTGTTCCATCATCAGTGTCACCGATATACATTCCCGGTCTTTTTCTAACCGCATCCAGTCCCTTCAAAACTTTAATGGAGTCCGCTTCGTATGAATTATTTTGAGGTTTTTTGGGTAAATTTTCTGGCATTAATGAATTTTATATTGAGCCTTTTTATAACATTTTTTATCCTTAAATAGGACAAGGTAATTATTATAATTTTACAAAAAATGCTTTATTTTCAATAGCTTGAAACAGTTGTTTGTCAGTTCCTGTATACCAAGTTTGCATGCCAATTTTTTCAATTTCATTGAAAAAAAGTTCAAGATTTTTTCCATCAATATGAGAGGCGATTTCATCAAATAAAAGAATAGAATTTTTATTTTGAAATTTAATTAACCAAATAAATCCTAATATTAATGAAATTAATATTTTTTTCTGCTCTCCAGTTGAGCAAAGATCCGAATTTAATTTTGTTTCTTTATTAAAGAATTCAAAAACATCAAACTGAGGGCCTACACTATTTCTTTTTATTATCTGATCAATCTCGCGTTTTTCTAGATATTTCTTTTCAAAATATTTTATAAATTCTTCTTTATTAATTTTATCATCTAAATCGTAATTATTTTTTATATTTAATATAATATTTAAAAAATTATTTAATTTTTTTATAATAATATCATTGAGATCTTTAATAAAAATTCTTCTATAAGAAAAAATATTCCATAACTCTTCTGCCATTTTTTTTTCTAAAATATCAATCCATTGCAAATCTTGATTTTCTTTTAATAAATGAATTCTTTCATCGGAAAGTTTTTTAAAAGTAATTAAATTTTTTTTATAATCTAAATTATAATTAGAAACTATTTTATCTAAGAATTTTCTTTTTACACTATCTCCTTCATACATAATTCTATCCATCTGTGGGGTTAGCCAAACAAAAGTAATATCTTTGAAGGATTCGACTAAAGAAGATTTATTATTATCAATGTTGAGAGATCTTTTTATTTTATCTTCTTTTAATTCAAAAAATACATCTACTTTATAATCTTTATCGTCATAACTAAACGTTGATGAAATAATTGTTTTATCTTTAGAATCTTTCTTTATGCAATCTTCTATTGCTGCGCCTCTAATGCCTTTTTTATCTGCTATTAAAGAAATAGCCTCTAATATGTTAGTTTTTCCGCTGCCATTAGGTCCAACGATACAAATAACAGGATAATCCGTTTTAAGCTCTTTAAAGGAATAAGATCTAAAATTTTGTAATTTTATATCTTTAATTAGGAACATCTAATCATGCCACTCTCATTGGCATAATAACGTGCAAACTATTAATGTCCGAAGGATCGTGAATTAATACTGGTGATGAAGGGTCTTTAGCATAAATCATTAAATTTTTATCTTCTATAACTCCACCTACATCAATTAAATATTTAGAATTAAAACCAATTTCTAAATCTGGGCCACTGTAGCTAAGAATAATCTCTTCAACGCCGTCTCCAGCGCTTGGATCATTTACTAATAATTTTAAAATATCTTTGTTAACGACAAGTTTTAATGTTCCTTTACGATCAGAAGACAGCGAATTAATCCTATCAATAGTAGATATAAACGAGGATAAATTAACAGTAATTTTATTGTCGTTATTTGCAGGTATTACCTTGGAATAATCAGGGAATCTTCCATCAATAACTTTTGATATTAAGGTAATATCATTTAATGAAAATCTAATTTTTGTTTTACTTGCTGTAATTTTTAACTCTGAGTTTTCTTCTTGTAGTATAGTTACTAATTCAAACAGTGTTTTTTTAGGCAAAATAATTGGTTCAAACGCTACATCCTTGTCTAATACTATGCGGCTTTTTGATAATCTGTGTCCGTCTGTTGCGACTGCAGCTAAATATAATTGATTATTTTCAGTAGTTTTATGTAAATAAATTCCATTTAAATAATGTCTTGTTTCATCATTTGAAATTGCAAATTTAGTCTTATTAAGTAATTTTAAAAAGACAGAAGAATTAATTGTAAGAGCCTCTCCCTCAACATCATCTTGTGTAACTGGAAAATCTTTAGGTGATAAACATTTTAAATTAAAATTTGATTTTGCGGAAATAAGAGAAAGTTGTCCTTCATTTTTTTGTGATATCAATATTTCAGAACCTGAAGGTAATTTTCTAACTAAATCATATATAACCTGAGCTGTTGTTGTTGTTGATCCCTCTTCGATGATCTCTCCTTTGATAACTTCAATAATAATAATATCTAAATCTGTTGCAGAAATTGTTATTTTTCCATTAGCAGCATCCAATAAAACATTGGATAAAATTGGTATAGTATTCTTCTTTTCAACTATTCCTTGGATATGCGCAAGACTTTTAAGAAAAAGATCTCTATTTAATTTTAGTTCCATTAAATGCTCTTTGTTAACTTGCCATTAATGTCCTTAACTTCGTTCTCAAAGTTCTTATCTTGGATCATTAGTTCTTCTACTTTCTTTATAGCATGAATAACAGTTGTATGATCTCTGCCTGAGAAATTTCTTCCAATATCAGGTAAAGATTTTGTAGTCATTTTTTTTGCCAAATACATGGCTATTTGTCTTGGTCTGGCAACTGATCTTGATCTTCTAGATGACATAAAATCATGCATAGAAATATTATAATAAGAAACTACTGTTTTTTGTATGTCCTCTATTGTGATGTTTGTGTGAATTTTATTTAAAGAGTCTCTTAAAATATGTTTAGCCTCAGCAACAGAGATCTTTCTTTGGTTTATATTTAAATACGCGGCAATTCTATTGAATGCGCCTATCATTTCTCTAATGCTAAGTTTTAGTTCATTAGCAATAAAATTAATAATCTCATCATCGATAATAATATTTCTTTCAGAGGCATGAAATTCTTTTAAACATCTTTGTTTTAAGATTTTAACTCTCTGTTCAAAATCTGGACTTTGAACGTCAACAACAAGACCTCCTGAAAGTCTTGATTTTATTCTATCTTGTATTCTATCAAGCTCGTTTGGTGGTCTGTCGCAAGAAATTACTATTTGTGACCCCGATTCTATTAACGCATTAAATGTATGAAAGAACTCTTCCTGAGTTACATCTTTACCGCTTACAAACTGTATATCATCTATAATTAAAACTTTTGCGCTTCTAAAAATATCTTTAAATTTTACAACTTCATTATTCTTTATGGATCGAACGAATTGGTACATAAATCTTTCAGCAGAAACATAAATAACTTTATCTACTTTTTTTAATAATTGGTTTCCTATTGCATTCAAAATATGTGTTTTTCCAAGTCCAACTCCTCCATAAATATAAAGTGGGTTATATTTATTTAAATTATCAATAATTCTATTAGCTGCTGCAAAAGCAAGCTCATTACTCTTCCCAACTACAAAATTATCAAAAACTAATCTTTCATCAATTTTCGATAAGCCATAACTTCCACTATCTTGAACTAAATCTTTTTTTTCAAAATCAATGACATTTGATTTAGGATTTTTAGTTTCTGTTCTTTCTAAAATCTGAAATTCTATACGACTAATATTTGAATCTTGTTTTTTATATAAATCTAAAATCTTATCCGCGTAATGAGCAACAATCCAATCACGAATAAATCTAGTTTTTACATTCAGGATTAAAGCATTAAAATTTATTTTATTAAAGGTAACTCCTTGTAACCAACTTGTGTAAACATCTTTTCCATAAAGGCCCAAAAGCGATGATTGGAGAGCATCCCATTTCTCGCTAGTAAGATTATTTTTAAGACTTGTTTGGTTTGACATTTGAATTTTTTTAAAAAAAGAAGTTTGTTGTATTTTTTAAAATATGTAAACACAAGAAAAGAATTAATTATTTTTTTTACAACTAAAAAGTTTTAAATTTGAAGTTGTATGAAAAAAAATAATTATCAACTTGAGATTGATAAAAAATTTTATAATTTAGAAATTTGTTTTGAGATTCTAGAAACTTTTCTTGATACTGTAGTTTTTTTTAGAGAACCTTTTTTAGAAGCTTTCATAACCTGTGATTGAAAATTCGAAAATAATTTTAAAGCTTTAGCTTTATCTTTAGATTCAATTGCTTCTTCGATAATTTTTACTGCGGCTTTGTACTTTCCAACTCTAATTTTATTAACTTGAGTTCTCTTTTTAATTTTTTTGACCGCGCGGATAGCTGAGACTGTATTTGCCATATTTTTAAGGGATTATATATAAGCTGAGTATATTAGGGTCAATTACTTAATTTTGACATTGCTTACAAAAAAAACTTGCTCTTCCTAGCGATACAACCCTAGATATTGAACCGCGACATCCTGTTCTGGAACATTTTAAATTTTCTCTACCATAAACTTTGAATTCATTTTGAAATTTACCCTTTTGACCTTCTGAGGAGTAAAAATCTTTTATACTTGAACCACCCAATAGTATGGCCCTTTTAAGGACTTTTATAATAGCTTCATAAAGCCTACATACATCTGAAGCGCTTAATTTAAATGACATTTTATTAGGATTTATTTTTGCTAAATATAAAATCTCATTTGCATAAATATTACCTATTCCAGAAATAAAATTCTGATCCATTAATAAAGTTTTTATAGTTCTTTTAGTCTTTTTTATTCTTTCAACTAGATAATCTTTTTTTAAATCTTGAGATAATGGTTCTGGTCCTAATTTTTTTAAAAATTTATTAGAACTAAGTCCGTCTAATTTTTCTAATATAAAAAAGCCAAATCTTCTAGGATCATTATAAATCATTTTTAAATCTTTCGAAAAACTAAACTCCAAATGATTATGCTTTGTAGAAAACTCATTATAATAAAAACTGGTCTTTAAAAGTTCTTTAGAACGTTTATTTTGGATTAAAAATTTACCTGACATTCCTAAATGAGAAATCATCACATAATTATTCTGCAAAAAGAAAAGAATATATTTGGATCTTCTTAAAATTTTAACAATTCTTTGACCAGCAACATGTTTTTTAAAATTAGAATGAATTTTAAATCTTAGATTATAATTATTTATTATTAAATTTTTAATAACTTTATTTTCAACAAACTTTAATAAAGTTTTTCGCGTTACTTCTACTTCAGGTAATTCCGGCATTAACTATATGACTATTGATTGCAAATGTTCTATATTCAAAGAATGCAAGATACTAATTCAAAAAAAGACCTTGTAAATACAGTTTTTAATTCTGTATTTAAAAAGTACGATGTCATGAATGACATAATGTCTTTCGGAATTCATCGTCTTTGGAAAAGTAACTTAATAGATTGGTTGCAACCAAAAATAAATTCAAAATTAATTGATATGGCTGCTGGAACTGGTGATATCACAAAAATATATCTTGAGCGGATCAACTTTGAAGGTCACTCATTAATGGTTGATCAAAATTCTGAAATGTTAAACGAAGGTAAAAAAAAACTAAGTCGTTATAAAAATATTGATTATTTATGCGCCAAGGCCGAGGACATTCCAGCAAAAGAATCTAGTTTTGATTACTATACAATTAGTTTTGGTATAAGAAATGTGTCTGATATTAAAAAAACACTCAGTGAAGCCTATAGAGTTTTAAAACCAGGTGGAAGATTTATGTGTCTAGAGTTTTCAAAAATTAATAACGAAGTCATAAATAAGTTTTATTCAATCTATTCAAAATTTATTCCACAAATAGGACAATTAGTTGCTGGCGACAAAAAACCATATGAGTACCTAGTGCAAAGCATTAAAGATTTTTACGACCAAGAACAATTACTCACTTTAATGAGAGAGGCAAAATTTGCTAACACAGAATATAGAAATTTAACAACTGGAGTTGCCGCCATTCATTCTGGTTGGAAAATCTAGAAATTTAAAATGTTATCTAATTTCTTATCTCTTATTAAAATTGGTAGAGCTTTAGCAAAGTCTAATAGCCTTTCTGTTTTTGAAGAATTTTATAAACCACCTTTATCTATTAAAATTTTAATTAAAATATTTGGTTTTACTACTTTCAGTAAAGACAACTCAAATAAAAGCGCAGGTGAAAGAATGAAGAACGCTTTTTTAACTTTAGGTCCAGCTTTTATAAAATTAGGTCAATTTCTTGCAACACGACCTGATATTGTGG
>AQUH01000014.1 GCA_000371745.1 alpha proteobacterium SCGC AAA280-B11 | reverse complement strand
TAGCTGCATTAATAACATTATAAATAATAACCAAAACTATTATTGGTACTATAAAGTCTATATATCTTGGCGTGGCAATGTTTAAAGAAAAAAAAATATGCTGTTATAATCATTAAATAAGCTAAAGTTATAGCGATAACTGAAAAAATAATTAATTTTTGATTAAAGTTTTTTTTGATATTTAAAAAAAATAATATTGCTAATGTACTAAGATAAAATCCTCCAAAATATTTATTACCAAAATAAGTGTTGAAAAAATAAGTAAAAAAAAAATTTAGCTGCAATTTTGCATGCTGAGGGGAAATCAAGCCTGTTATGTTTTTTATAATATAATTATAATTTATTAAAATATATAATGTAAGAATTGTAAAAAATAAAAAAAAAAAATTTTTTTTTTTCTCAAAAAAAAAATAATAAATAATCTCAGAAAATAATATGCTTATTGTTAAAGGATAAATGCTCAACATCAATACTCCAGAAATAATATACAGAGAGTTATATTTTAATGATTTTTTTAATATACTTTTAAAAAAAAAGTAAATATTTAAAATACAAAAAAAAATATTAAAAGTATCAACTCTAGTTTCGTTTGCCATCCACAACAAAAGTGGATTTAAACTCAATATTCCTGAAATTAGTATACTCTCTTCTTTTTTAAAAAATAGTCTTAACAAAAGATAAAAAGAATAGATTAAAGATATAAAAAAAATTATACTAAATACTCTTCCATTCTCTGCTGAATAGCCAAAAATTTTAAAAAAAAATACAAAATATTCTCCAAAAAAATCTATAATAGACATTGGAACAACTCCTAATCTTAATGATGTGCAAAACATTATTTTGGCTAAAATTAAAGATAATAAAAATGTAACCTGCCTATCCAATCTCAATTGTAAAATTTTACACAAAAAATATCCTAATATTAAAAAAATTTTAATAGGAGATGGACGATATAATAACTTGCCTAACAATTCTTTTGATATTGTTCATTCAAACGCAACAATTGAACATGTTGGCTCATATAAAAATCAGCTATTATTTGTTAAAGAGTGCATTAGAATATCAAAAAAATTTGTTTTTATCCAAACTCCCAACAGATTTTATCCGATAGATTTTCATACAATACTACCGTTTATTCATTGGTTGCCAAAAAATATTCATAGAAAAATCTTACACATTTTTGGATTAAATTTTTATAGTTTAGAGAAAAATCTCAATTTATTATCAGAAAGCGACCTAAAAAATTTATGCAACGAATTAAATATAAAAAATTACAAAATCATAAAATACAGACTTTTTTTTGCAGTATCTAATTTGATATTATTTATAAAAAAGTGATGCAAGTAATTATTTAGCTTTAAATTTAGATAAGGAACAAAAATATATTTTACAATATTTAAAACGTATTTTTTAAAAAAAATTTAAAAAAAATTATATTTTATGGTGACAATTTTTTGTATTGTGTATAATTAATAAATATCACTTAAAAAAATTTTATTTAACGTAATAATCTAATTAATGATCCCTAATATTATTAAAAAAAATTTACTTATTTTAGGATTATTTTTATTTGGAATTTATATATCTAGAATAGTTGGTTATGGAGATGATCTTGATACTGCTAGTCTAATACAGGTATATTTAAATATAATAGATAATGGAGTCTACTCACCATCAAGGGCTTATGGCAGTCCTTTAGCTGAATTAGTAATTGGTTTCTTTAGTTACTATTTTGGTGGCAAAATTTTAACATTTCTATGCTACATTTTATTTATCTTTTCTTTATTATTTTTATTTATTTATTTTTACAAAAATGAAAAAGAAATTTTAACAAAAAATAAGTTTTTATTTCTAATACTATGTTTGAGCAATCCAGTTTTATTATTTGATAATATAAATCCTAGTGATTACATCTTTTCATTATTTTTTTTTTCTTTTGGAGTTTTTTTATTAAAAACGAATTTGAGATTATTTTCTGCAATATTTTTTGCTTTTAGTATTGCTTCTAGGGCAAATTATTTTGCTTAT
Source organism: alpha proteobacterium SCGC AAA280-B11 (assembly GCA_000371745.1). Lineage (GTDB taxonomy): Bacteria > Pseudomonadota > Alphaproteobacteria > Pelagibacterales > Pelagibacteraceae > Fontibacterium. The sequence continues at coordinate 23,881 of AQUH01000014.1, read as the reverse complement.
ATAATAATAATTTTTATATTTGAATTTTTATTGAACAAAAAAAAAAAAATTGTACAAGAAAATATTTTTATATTAATTAATACTATATTAATTGCATCATTATTTTATCTCCCAATCACTATTCTGCATAAACTAAGGATTGATTATATTTATAATTCTGGCGGTCCTGAGATTTTAATAGCTCAATTGCTTCCAAGATTTATTTATAAATTTTATTTATTATTTGGGGTATACAATTCTTTTATATTTTTATACTTATTATCTAGTCTTATAATAAATAAAAAACTAAAAAATATTATAAATTTTTTTGATAAGGAAAAAAAAATAATAATACTTATAGCAATTAATGTATTAATCTTTTTTTTTATACCTACTAAAACTGCAATAATTTCATTGATTATTATTCTTACTTATTTATTGCTAATAAAAAATTTTAATCAAAAATTTATATTATTAATTATATTTCTAAATTTTTTATATTGGATAGTTTCATATAAGTTTCTAGAATTTAAGTATACAAATGACAATGTCTGTGGACCGATTCAAGCTGTTGATGCTAAATTTAACTTTAAAATTCAAGAAGGTTTTTTTTCTGAAAAGAAAATAAAAATTTCTAATACAATTAAATGCTATTCTAAAAATTTTAAAGATAAAAATGAAAGATATATAAAAGGTGAAAAATTATCTGACTAAAATATTAATATTAATAAATAAGCAAAAAAATTTAGAAATTATTTTAATATTTTTATTTTAATGATTTTTTTATTTATTAAATCAAAAATTAAAAAAGAATAAAATCCTGAAGTTTGCAGCATTAAGCGACTAAGACTAGTTTGTAAATGCCATACTAATGGAGCTGAAGTAAGAATATAAATTCCGTAAATAAAAATTAAGTTTAAAACAAAAAATATATAAAAAATTTTAATTTTTTTTATTTTTCCTAAATATTTAAAAGAAATAATTATAGTAATAAAATTAATTAAAATTAAAGGGTACTGAAACGAACTCCGAACTAAATAAAAGGAAATATAGAAAAATCTCCAAAATAATTCATGTATATTAAAAATATTTTTAACTATCTGATCATATGTAAATGGTATTTGAAGCATTTGATTTACAGATAAAATTATTTTTACAAAAGCTACTTGTATAGTAATATTTATTATAATTACTAAGAAAAAAAAAATTTTTTTAAATAAAGACGTTGTTGTAATAAATAAGTATACAATTGCTATAAAAATTGAATAAAATATTCCTTCATTTTTAACCCATGGCAATAAAATTGTTATCATTATTAGCAATGTATAAAAAAAAACACTTTTAGAAATTTCTAATCTTGAATTAATATCTAATAAAATCTTAGAACAAAAAATTAATAAAACAAAAATTAGATAATCTTGATATCCAGAAAGTTTTGAATCGTAATCAGTGGTAAATAGTAAAATAAGAAAAATAAATATTATTTTAAAAAAATTAGATTTTTCTATTAAAGTAGATGCAATTATAAAAATAGAAACTAAATATAAATAATGAAGAAACAGTCTTCCTAAATATTCTTTTTGAATGAATGTATTTTTCCAAAAAAAAGCCCAGATATAACTACCTAATTGCGGGTATTGAGGATGTGGCATCTCAAAAAAGCTATTATCTGCGTAATAGTTATTGGCTTTAGGTAGCCAATTCGCTAGTCCATCCCATCCTAAGTCAGGATTGGCGGCAGTTTTAAAAAAAAAACACAAGCAAATAAAAACAAATACTAACTTTAGTTGAAAGTTTTTTTTTAAAAAAATTTCTTTAATTATATTAGAGTAATTAAATGCAAATAAAAAAAAATTAATGATAAATATAAAAAAAAAAACTAATTTTAAATTTATTTTAAAAAAAGATAAAAACAAAAAAATATTTAAAATAAATGTAATGTTAATAAAAAAAGCATTGTAATTATTTTGAATATATGGAAATGAAACTCTAGAAAGTGTAAATTTATTAATTGGGAAATAAGTTAAAAATATAAACAATAATAATTGAAAAAAAATTTGCAAAATTTCAAACATTTATTTTTTTTTATAATAATAACAATTATCTTCGCTGTCTTTTAAATCATAATTTTTAATATTAAATTTAATATCTTTTAATTTATTTTTATTACTATTATTAAGATTTAAAAGAATTAGATTATTTTTATTTTCATCTATTCTTAAATCAGGAAATAAAGGCATGGATGAAGGATAAATATCAAAATTAATTATATAAACTTTCAAATTATCAGCTAAATATTTATTCTTAATTTTATTAATATAACCATAGGAAATACCCCCACAATGATTATACATTCTTAATATTCTTTCATCATAATCTCTTACTAAAATCATATTTAAATTCTTAAAAAAATTAGTAAAAGAGGCAAAAATTAAAAATAAAATTATATAATTAAAATTAAATTTAATTATTTTAATCATTATATTGAATTTCCTTAATATTTGATAATTATCTATTTTTTAGTACTATAATAGATAAAAATTATACATAAGATTTTAATGAAGATAAGCATAATAATTCCTTGTTATAACGAATCAAAAACTATCGCAAAAGTCATAAACCGAATTTTAGAGCAAAAATTATATGATAAAGAAATTATTGTAATAGACGACTATTCTACCGACGGCACTAGAGATATTTTAAAAAATGATCTAAAAAATCTCATTAACACTTTAATATTAAATGATAAAAATTATGGGAAAGGTTACTCAGTAAAAAGAGGGATTGATTCATCAGATGGCGAAATAATTTTGATACAAGATGCTGATCTTGAATATGATCCTTCTGATTATCCAAAATTAATTGAACCCATTAAAAAAGATTTTGCTGATGTTGTTTATGGTTCTCGGTTTATTGGGACAGATGAAAAAAGAGTACTAAATTATTGGCATAGTGTTGCAAATAAATTATTAACGACACTATCTAATATGTTTACTAATATCAATCTAACGGACATGGAAGTTTGTTATAAAGCCTTTAACGCTAAAATAATTAAAAATATTAAATTAAATGAAAATCGTTTTGGTTTTGAACCTGAGATCACAGCTAAAATTGCTAAAAAAAAATTAAGAATATTTGAAGTTGGAGTTAAATATTATGGGCGAACATATCTAGAGGGTAAAAAAATAGGCTGGAAAGATGGAATAAGTGCCATTAGATGCATTATTAAATATAATTTATTTAATTAATTATTAATTTTAATTAAATCTTCTAAAGTATGTTATTTTCGGAAAAAAATTATTTATTTAAAGATAAATTTTTATTTTATTTTATAATATTATTTGTTTTTACTCTTTTTTCTTCAGTTTTCATACTATCGTTATTTAAAATAGTTAACATGTGGTCTTTTTCGCAGGCCCACATTAATTATTTTTATGGATTTACTAAAAGAGGATTGTTTGGAACGCTTATGTTATTAAGTGAAAATTTTTTTTCAATTTCTTCTAAAAAATTATTTGCTATATTTTTTATTATATTAACAACATTGAATATTTATTTATTTTTCAAAATTATAAAAATATATAGCTCAAATTTTTTATTATTTTTATTCTTATCACTTAATCCTACTTTAATAATGTTCTCTTTTAATGATCTTGGTGGTTACCAAAGATTTGATATGATTTCTATACTGTTAATGCTTTTGCACTGCGTATTTGCTTACAGTAACAATGTAAATTATAATATTGAATTATATAAAAAAAAACTTTTTTTTATTATCTTTCCATTAATCATAATATCTTCATTTATTCATGAAATTCAAATTTGATCATTACCTTTGCATTGTGCAATCACTATTAATACTGCAAAAAAAAATTATAAGAAAATAATCCTAAATTATTTAATATTTATCATCCCTATTATAATTATATTTTTTCTTCCTGTTAAGGATATCACTATACAAAAAATGATTGCAGATTTGTCAGCTCGAAATCTATTTACAGATGCTATTATTGCAGTTGCTTCTACTAAAGGGAATTTAGAAATTATAAATTACGAACTTAATACTAATTTATTTAATTTTTATAATTTTAAAATAAATCTATTTTTTATAATTGTATCAACAATACCTTACTATTTTTTTATTACTTATTTGAAATCATACAACTTTTTAAAAAATAAAAAAATAAATCAAAATTATCTGCTGGTTGTTATTTTTCCTTATTTATCTTTATTTGCCATTGGAGATACTGGTAGATGGATAAATTTGATATCGTTTACATCTTTGACTTTTATATCTCAATTTCCATTAAAAAAAAAAGTTCAAAGCTTTAAATTAACAAAACAAAAAAATTTACAATATTTAATTAATTTTATTTATTTTATTATTATTTTAATTTATATTTTTTTTATAAGAATGCCTCACTGCTGCGACTTGCAAAAAAAAGGAATTACAATTTGGGGTGGCATTTCAGAGAAAATATTAGCGTTCTCTAAAATTATATCAAAAGATAAAGATGATTTTTATAATATAAATAAAAGGTTTAAAGAATAAGACTATAAGCTTTTAAATGATTAAAAATAAATTTAACAAAAGTTATTATTTTCTATTTTTAATTAGCTTCATATACTTAATTTTTAATTTTAATAACGACTCTGGATATTGGTTTGACGAATGGAGCACATTATTTTGTTCAGATCCTAGCGCACCTATCCAAATAATTTACGACAGAATAAATGGGATTGAAGGAGTTGGGGAAAATACTCCGAAAATATATTTTTTAATATTAAGATTTTTTTTTAAAATTTTTGGCTATTCAGCAGAGAATGGAAGAGTATTTAGTATAATTTTTTTTATATCTTTAATCTATTCTTTTTATCTTTTGTTAAGACTATTTTTTAAAAAAGAAGAGAGTATACTAATTTCAGGAATATTGAGTTTAAATCCACTTTTGTTGTGGATGGCAAACGAAACTAGAGTTGATACTTTTAATATTTTTTTTTGTATTTTAAATATTTACTTTTTTTTTAAAAGTATATTAAAAAAATCATTAAAATATAACTCTCTGTATATTATTTCTGGAGTATTGATGTTGAGCATTTATCCTTTAACAATAAGCATATTATTTTCTGAGATTATTTATTATTTTTTTTTTGAGAAAAAAAAAAATTTTTTTTTTTTATTTTTTACAATTCTTACATTATATATTTTAATAAATTATAATTATATTATAAAAAACATAACAGGCTTGATTTCCCCTCAGCATGCAAAATTGCAGCTAAATTTTTTTTTTACTTATTTTTTCAACACTTATTTTGGTAATAAATATTTTGGAGGATTTTATCTTAGTACATTAGCAATATTATTTTTTTTAAATATCAAAAAAAACTTTAATCAAAAATTAATTATTTTTTCAGTTATCGCTATAACTTTAGCTTATTTAATGATTATAACAGCATATTTTTTTTTCTTTAAACATTGCCACGCCAAGATATATAGACTTTATAGTACCAATAATAGTTTTGGTTATTATTTATAATGTTATTAATGCAGCTAAAAAATTACAAAAAAAATATACAGATTTAACAAAATTATGCATTTATATTTTTGTTATTCTAAATATTTTCATTACAAATAATAATAAGCCTGTAAAAAAACCACCAATAAATTCCGCTTTAGAATTAATTAAATCAAATGATTTAAAAAATATTTACATAGTCCCAGATCCCTACTTTTCAACATACATAAACTCAGTAAATTTTTTTAAAGTTAATAAATTTATATTAATAGATGATCAAATAATAAAAGAAAAAAAATTATATTCATTTGCTTTTTTATGTCTAAATAATCCTCGATTTGCAGTAAATAAAAAAGAACTAATAGACGACATTAATTGCCAAAGAGAATTCGATAACTTTAAAATTTTTAAAAGTATTTATATTACGGATTTTAAAATAATTTTATATAAAAGTAATAATTAAATAGTATATAAACTTAATCTAAATCGAATTAATAATAAATTAAATGTAAAAATATTCAAATATAAAATTTAAATCATAAATTTCAAAAAGTCATATTTTGTAATATTTCTCTTTGTTATGAATAAAAATTTTATTATTATTTTATGAAAAAAATTGTAATTTACACAGCTAATTTTTGTCCTTTTTGCGTGAAAGCTAAATCATTACTCAGTAAAAAAAAGATTAAATTTTCGGAAATTAATATTGCTAATAATGAAAATCTAAGAGAAAAAATGTCAGCTATGGCAAATGGCGCGAGATCTGTTCCGCAAATATTTGCTGATAATATTCATATTGGGGATTGTGATAAAATTTATAAATTAGACCAAGAAAATAAATTAGATAAATTATTGGGTCTAGAATAAGAAATTTAAATTAGTTTAATGATTTTATCCCTTTCTATTGCTTTTTTTGCAGGACTTATAAGTTTTATTTCTCCTTGTGTATTACCTCTAATTCCTGGCTATGTTTCGTTTATATGCGGAACAACTCTTAATGAATTAAACTCAAAGTCTAAAAATTTTATTTTCAAGAGATCATTAATATTTTCTTTAGGATTTTCACTGGTATTTATTTGCCTAGGAGCTACCGCTAGTTTTATTGGAAGCTTTCTTTTAAAGAATTCTCAAATTTTATCAATCGTTTCTGGATTAATAATTATATTTTTTAGTCTGTATTTATTAGATCTAATTAAAATTAATTTTTTAAATAAAAATTTTGGAATTTATAATATTAAATTTTCTAATAATCTTTTATTTTCTCTTATAGTTGGTATTGGTTTTGGATTTGGCTGGACACCTTGCATTGGTCCAATCCTTGGTTCAATTCTAGCTTATGCGTCAATGGAAAATTCCATATACAAAGGAATATCCTTATTAAGCCTTTATTCCTTAGGTCTTGCAGTGCCGTTTGTTATTTCAAGTTTAATTATAGAAAAATTTTTACTTTTTTCAAAAAAGAGCAAATCTTACTTATCCAAAATAAGAAAATTTTCAGGTATTACTCTTCTAATTACTGGGATATTAATTGTAATTCAAAAACTTCAAATTGTTGGTTTTTATTTGATTCAAATTTTTCCATTCTTGCAAAAATTAGGTTAGAATTAGTTGAGCATTTGAATAATTCTAATAGGCTTTCCGTCTTTAAAAGCTTGTAAATTTTCAAACATTTGAGAATAAAAAATTTCATAATTCTCTTTAGTTACATAACCTAAATGAGGAAGTAACAACGCATTTGGCAAAAATCTTAACTTATGATTTTCAGGCAAAGGTTCAATATCATAAACATCTAAACCAGCTCCTGCTATAATATTTTTTTCTAAAGCTTCAACTAAATCGAATTCATTTATTATAGATCCTCTTGAAGTATTAATTAAAAAAGCTGTCTCTTTCATTAACTCTAAATCTTTTTTGGTTATCAAATTTTTTGTTCGATCGCTTAAAACTGTATGAATTGTAACAAAATCAGATTTTTCTAATAACTCTTCTTTAGTTACAGCTAATACTTGATTATCTTTTGCTACAGAAAGTTTAAGGTTTTCGCTCCAAGCTATAACATTCATACCAAATGCTATTCCTACCTTTGCAACTTGAGAACCTATTTTTCCAAGTCCAATAATGCCTAGAGTTTTTCCTTTTAACTCGTATCCCAATGTTGTTTGCCAATAACCCTGATACATATTTTCTGATTCTTCTCTTATATTTCTTGCAAGGCTAAGTATTAAAGCCCAAGTAAGTTCTGTAGTTGAATTAGAATTAGAATCTGTTCCGCAGACAAGAATATTTTTTTTTTTTGCCATTACAAGATCTATGGATTTATTTCTCATTCCGCTTGTAATTATAAGTTTTAAATCTTTTAAATTCTTAATAATCTTTTTGGTTATAGGAGTTCTTTCTCTCATAACTAACAGAATCTCAAAATCTTTTAATTTCTCAATTGTTTCATCTTCATTTTCAAATGATTGATTAAAAACCTGAAAGTCAAAATCATTCTTTAATTTTTCAAAATTTCCAAGGATTAATGAAACATTTTGATAATCGTCTAAAATTGCAACTTTCATTTTAATAAAGTTTTTTTTGAAGAAAGATATATTCCTGTAATAATCACAACTGCTCCAATGATATGGAAGTTCATAAGTCTTTCATTTAATATGAATATTGCCATAAAAGAACTAAACACTGGCATGAGATGTAAAAAAATTCCTGCTTTATTAGGACCTACGATCGATACTCCTTTATTCCAAAATACATAAGCTCCTAATCCTGCGACTAAAACAACGTAACTAGTAATTAAGATCACTGGAATATTAAAATGAATTACTTGATGATTTTTGTATTCAAATAAAAATTGTGGAAGTAAAAAAATTAAACCAATTGAGACTATTGTTGATATAAAAGTTAATGATTTTAATGGTATTTTGTAAGTTCTTAACATTGTTGAATAAATCGCCCAAGATAACATTGCAATCAATAGCCAAAGATCGCCTTTATTAAGATCTAAATTAATTAATCTAAAAAAATCTAATCTGGTAACAATAGTAATAACTCCTATTATAGAAAGAATAACTCCCAAGATTTGATTAAAATTAATTTTTTCTGTCTTAAAAATAAATGAAATAAAAATAATCAATACTGGTATTATTGAGATCATTAAAGCTCCATTCAAAACTTGGGTGAAGTTTAAAGAATAATAAATTACAGAATTAAAAACACTAATACTTGTAATTGACATAAAAAATATTGAATAAAAATTCTTTTTTATAATTTTAAAATTTTTAATAATATCGTTAAATGTAAAAGGAATTAAAATAATCCAAACTATTAGCCATCTAAAAAAATTTAATGTTAAAGGAGGAACCTCATAAAGTGTTGCGAATTTCCCAACGATAAAATTTCCTGACCAAAATAATGAGCATAATGTAAGCATAATATATGCCTTAAGGTTATTATTAATCATTTAAGAAATATCTAGATTTTATTTGTAATTTTATAATAAGCCAAACCTATTACTTCATGAAATATTGTCGTCCAATCAGAAAGGCCTTTTGATATATTAAAATTTAACCAAAACATTTTACTTGTTCCTGTATTGTAATCGACACTAATAGGTTCCAAAACAATACCTTGTTTCTTAAAAGCAAAAAAAGATCTTGGCATATGACTCGCTGAAGTTACTAAACCCCAAGTGCCTTTATAATTGCTAATAATATCTTTGGAAAATTTAGTATTTTCAAATGTGTTTCTTGATTTATTTTCAAATATTAAATTTTCAGATCTAACTCCTTGATCTAAAAAAAATTTTCTTGCCATTTCTGATTCATTCCAACCTTGTGGATTAATTTCCCCTGAAAAACCTGAAAACAATATTAAAACTCTAGAATTTTTTTTATAAATTTCTAAAACTTTTGTTAATCTTTCGGATGAACCGTTTAAAGAAACTTCATTTCTTTCTTTGGACACTAAACCTGAATTAAAGCTTCCACCTAGAACTACAACGCCTGTTAATTGATTAACTGGATACCTTGATGATTCAATAAAATCTTCGATTTTATTAAGCGTAAAATTACTTAAAGGAGTATAACCAAAAAATAGAAAAATTATTAAAAAAAATTTTGATAAATTTTCAATTATTTTTTTTGACTCTAAAAATAATACTATAAAAATCTGAACCAAAATAACTGCAAATAAAATATTTAAAGGGGTAAATATAAAATTAAATGCTTTCGATAAATAAAACTCCATAAAAAATACTTAAACTAAATAAAATCTTCAGTATATAATTTTGAACTAAGAACAATCCCAAAACCAATCATATTCGTTAACATGGCGGTTCCGCCATATGACAATATAGGCAAAGGTACTCCAACAACTGGTAACAAGCCTGTGACCATCCCTAAATTAATTGCAATATATAGGAAAAAATTAAAGGCAAATGAATAACAGAATATTTTGGAGAAATTATTTTTACTCTGATCTCCAATTAGAGTTACTCTTTTAATTATTGAAAAAAATAACCACAATAATAATAAAGAGCCGACCAATCCAAATTCTTCAGCAAAATGTGAGAAGACAAAGTCGGTATGGTTTTCGGGTACAAAGTCTAAAGAACTTTGAGATCCCTTTAAATATCCCTTTCCAAATATACCTCCTGACCCGATTCCAATTTTAGCTTGAATCACTTGATAGTTCGCACCTAATGGATCTCTTTCTGTATTAAAAAAATTTACTACTCTTTGTTTTTGATAGGGCTTCATGGTTGCAAAAATAAAAGGGAAACTTATAATCACAATTACAAAGCCAGATATAAAAAATTTTCGATCTACTCCAACAATCCATAAAGTTCCAAGCGCAGCTCCTAAAATTAATACTGCGGTTCCTAAATCAGGTTGTCTTAGAACTAACAAAAACGGAATTAATATTAAAATTCCCGAAACAAGTAGAGAAAATAACTTATTAATATTTTCAACTTTTACTAAATTGTAGAATTTTGCAAGAACCAATATAATTGCCAGTTTTGCTAATTCCGATGGTTGAATATGAAAAAATCCAAAATCTAGCCAACGAGCAGCTCCTTTTGCAGAAAAACCTACAAATTTTATAACAATTAATAAAAATAATACGAAAAAATAAAAATGATATGCATAACGGAACCAAAATCTTAAATCTGTGAAAGCAACTGAAATTAAAATTAAAAATGCAAAAGAAAATCTAAGTAGATGTCTTAGCCAAAGATTGGTCTGACCCTTGTCTATTGAATACAAACATAAGACACTTATAAATCCTAATAACAAAACCATGTTTATTAGAGCCCTATCTAATTTTTGAAACTTCTCAACTAGCAAGAATACTTTAGAAATTTTTATAGTATCAGGCATTTTGTAACCTTTTCTTTAATAAAAAATCAAACATACTACTAGCAATAGGAGCGGCAACTCTTGATCCAGCCCCAGAATGTTCAGCAACTACTGCAATTGCATATTTTGGATTTTCAATTGGAGCAAATCCCGCGAAAAGAGCATGGTCTCTATATATGTAAGGTCTTGCATTCGGGTTTGCATTGTCCTCTCTGTCTTTCATAGTTAGTTTTGTAACTTGCGATGTTCCAGTTTTTCCGCAGAATTTTAAATTTCCAGTTAATCTAGAGCCATAAGACGTTCCGCCCTGTTCATTTGTTGCGGCAATTAAAGCCTCATTAATAATTTTAATATTATCAGAGTCAAAATCCATTCGTTTTAGCTTAGATTTTGGATCAGTATAAAAAGTAGGTTCTACAATAAAACCACCATTTGCAAACTGGGCTATTGATTTACAAATTTGAATTGGTGTAGCCAATACATAGCCTTGTCCTATTCCACTAATCAAAGTTTCCCCCAATAACCAAGGTTTTCCTAAAACATTTTTCTTCCATTTGGTGTCTGGTACCAAGCCTTTTTTTTCCTCATCAAAATCCTTTAACACCACCTGACCAAAGTCAAATTTTCTAATCACTTCAGCCATTCTGTCGACTCCTAATAATCTTGCAACTTCATAAAAGTAAACGTCACATGATTTTTTGATCGCGTCTTTTAAATTAACTCTTCCATGTCCTCCATCTTTCCAGCAATAAAATTCTTGACCATATAATTCTATTTTGCCTGGACAAAAATGAGTATAATCCTGATCAATAATTTTATTTTCTAACGCAGCCAAAGCTATTATTGGTTTGATTGTAGATCCTGGAGAATATTGAGCCGATAAAAATTTATTAATTAATGGTTTTCTTTCATTTTTAAGGAGTTCATTAAATTCTGGTTGTGTAATTCCAAAAGCAAATTTATTTGTATCAAATGAAGGTGTTGAGACGCATGCTAAAAGCTCTCCTGTTTTAACATCCATTGCAACTGCTGATGCAGCGTATCTACCTAATTTTTCATAAGCTAATTTTTGAAGCTCAAGATCAAGTGATATTTTTAATGGTTTGCCGCTCACACCATCGACAAACTCGACTGTTCTAATAGCTCTTCCTGCGGCATTAACTTCAAATCTTGTAAATCCAGGAGTACCAATTAACTCTCTATTTAAAATTTTTTCTATTCCAAGTTTTCCAATCTTAATCCCAGGTGTTCTAAATAAATCATCTTGTTGATTTTGCAGATCGTTTTCATTTGGAGATCCAACGTAACCTAATATATGAGCGAATTGATGGGGGTAATTATAATGCCTTTCCATTGAAATAAATGGCTGAACGCCGTTTAAAATAAATAAATTACTATTTATTTTTGAAAATTCACCCCATGATAAATTTTTATTTATTACATAAGGCTGAAATTTTCTTAATTTTATAAAATCTGTTTTTGTTTTTTCAATTAAATCGTGATCTAATCTTAAGAATTTATTTAATGTAACTAAAACAAAATCAAGATCAGTTACATCGCCTTTAATTAAAGCAATTCTATAAAGCTGACGATTTTCAGCTATCTTATTATTAAATCTATCTAATATTAATCCTCTTTCTGCTGCAATCTTCCATTCTTTAAATCGATTTCTATCTGATAAAATTGAATATTTATTCCTTTGAAAAACTTGTAGCCACAAAAGTCTCAAACCTATCAAACCAAAAAAGGTATATTTTGCAGTCGTTAAAATTGCTTTTCTTCTATTAATTACGCTAGGTTTTGTATGGTGACCTTCTGTTGGTCTATGCTTAAAAAACTTCATAAAAATCTAGACAATATAACATCAAAAATGCTAAATCGTCTCACTTTTTTGGAGGAAAGCAAATATTAAAATAGAAGTTAAAAATGATAATCTAGAGCAAGCTCTGAGAGCTCTTAAAAAAAAATTACAAAGAGAAGGAGTGTTTAGATTATTAAAAATTAAAAGTCATTTCGAAAAACCTTCTGAAAGAAAAAAGAGAGAGAAAGACGAAAACACTAGAAGAGTTAAGAAGTTCAAAAAACTTAAGGCTCGTTATTAATCTAAAGTAAAAATACAGCCATTAACACTAAAATAAAAACAACAGCAACCGACACGTAAATTGTTAATTTTTTAAAATTAGACCAAGTTTCTTTTTGTGGACTAATATCCATTTATTAACCTTGTCTTGCTTTAAACTTTGGATTTTTTTTATTTATAACGTAAACCTTTCCTCTTCTTCTAACAACTTTACAATTAATATCTCTTTTTTTTAGAGATTTAAGAGAACTTACAACTTTCATAATAATCTTTAATATATATTAATCTTATATTTGTAAAGAATAGTTAAATTGTTTTTCCCAAAAAAGCCTTAATATAGTCCGTAATTTTAATTTTTGCTTTCAACCTTATAATTTTATTATTTAAGTTCATTTTTGTTAATACAGAAGAAAACCTTTCCCCTTCTCTTCTTGGTAAATATCTGCTTCTATAATTAAACATTTTTGCAAGTTGATTAATGCTAAAGGACTCAAAACTTGCTATGCTGTAGTGCGCTCTCTTGTTTCTTTTCCAGGCAATAATACAAGCACTAACAGTGTCTTGCACATGTGTAAATTTTCTTGTCTGCGTTCCAGGTTTCACAATAGGAAGAGGTTTTTTTTTTTTAAAATGATCTTCAAATATTCCAACAACGGTCGCCATATCACCTTTGCAAATTTGTCTTGGTCCATAAACATTATAAAAATAAATTATTTCACAATTTAAATTAAACCATTTTTTAAGATTCTCTAGCAATTCAATATTTTTAGCCTTAGTAAAAGCATATGGAGATAGATTCGCATCTTTCCCCTTCTTGCCTAAGCTTGCAGATGTTGCTGAATAAATTAGTTTTATCTTATTATCTAATGTAAATTTAAATAACTCAGTGCTACCTATAATATTAGAGTCAAAACATTCTTTAAATTTTTTAAAACTTTGGAATATTCTAGCAAATTCACCAAAATGAAAAATGGTATGAATTTTATTCTTATATTTTTTTAAAATTATTGAAATATTTTTAGTATCTCCTTTTAAATATTTAACTCTTGAACTTTTTATATGATTTTGTCTTCTTCCAGATGAATAATTATCAAGACTCAATATTTTATATTTTTTTATTTTAATTAATTCTTGAATAAGATTTGAACCTACAAAACCTGCTCCTCCTGTAACTAACAATATATTTTTCATTAAAATTAATTAATGGGGATTTATAAAGCCTGGCAACGACCTACTCTTCCGTGCCTTAAGACAAAGTACCATTGGCGCTAAAGGGCTTAACTGCCGAGTTCGGAATGGGATCGGGTGTTACTCCTTTGCAATAATCACCAGGCATGATGCTTATATACATAAATAAATTTTTTTCAATAATTTTAAATTGTCAGATATAATAGAATATAAAATTAAAATTCCTAAATTTTAAAGATATTTATAAACAAATAGGCTATAGTTTATAGAGTTCTTTATAAAATTGATGCCTAACGTAATTTTTATGAATTAAAAATTCATTTCAAACTGAATCATTTTCTTTATCAATATTTCAATTTTTTTTGGCTTCCAATGCAAATATTTTCTAGCTTTAAAACAATCACCAAGTAAATAATTTACATCATGAGGTCTGAATAATGACTTTTTTACAGAAACTACGGTTTGATGTTTTGTATTAACAGCTCTTTCATTTAATCCTGAACCAACCCACTTTATTGGCAAATTAATATGCTTACACACCATATTAACAAAATTTTTTATAGAATAACTTTCTCCAGTGGATATAACAAAATCATCTGGCTTATTTATATTCATAATTTTATACATCATTTCAACATAATCTTCTGCGTCTCCCCAATCTCTTTTTGAATATAAATTACCAAGATATAATGGGGTGCCATTTTTCTTAAAATTTACTAAACCTTTTACAATTTTTTTTGTTACAAACTGTTCGCCTCTAAGTGGACTTTCATGGTTAAATAAAATACCATTGCTGGCAAATATCTTATATGCACTTCTGTACATTCTTGTGTAAAAATAGGCCGATAACNTAGAAATCGCATAAGGTGAGACTGGATTAAATTTTGTATCTTCGTTAAGTATCTTTTTCTTTAAATATTTGACATCTCCAAACATCTCTGAAGAAGATGCTTGGTAAAATTTAGTTTTTGGACTTGATATTCTAATCGACTCTAAAATGTTTATTACAGAAGTATTATTGATATAATCTGTATAAAATGGGTTATCAAAAGAATAAGCAACAAAAGATTGAGCAGCTAAATTAAAAAAAAATTTTGGTTTTAATTTTTTTATTAAAAGATCTATTTGTCTATGTTCGCTTAGATCTAAAGGGACGAAATTTATATATTTTTTTATTCCTAAATAATCTAAACGACCAAATGGTTCGGTTGAATTCCTTCTTAAAACACCATAAATATTATATTTTTTCTTCTTTAATAAAAAATTTGCTAAATAAGCGCCATCCTGACCTGTAATGCCAGTTATTATTACATTTTTTTTCATTAAAAATTAAACTTTAATTAATTTGGTAATTTTAATCTATATAGAAGGCAATTAAGAAAGTCAAAAAGTGCTAAAATAATTTTGATTAAAAATTTACATATACATATTTACTATATATACAATATTATAAATCTAAATCGCGGGGTGGAGCAGTCTGGTAGCTCGTCAGGCTCATAACCTGAAGGTCCTTGGTTCAAATCCAAGCCCCGCAACCAAATAAAAAATTAATTCAAAATGTGTCATTGAAATTATTTAATCTATTTTTTTATTTTTTTTATATAAAAAATAATAGAGCAATAGAAAAAAATAGATAAAAATATTGCCAAAATTGTTAAAGATTTAAAAAAAATATTAAGTAAATTAATAGAAGAAATTAAAAAAATTATTAAAAATATAGCAATATTATTACCATAACTTTTGGAAAGTAAATGGTGGATATGATTTCTATCTGGATAGAACGGATGTTTTTTATGCAACAATCTAACAAATGCTAATCTTAATAGATCGTAACCTGGAATACACATTAACAAAAAAATATCATCTGCATATAAAAAACCAGAATTGTAAAACTTTATAGCTAAAACCGAAATAATGAATGCAAGCAAAGCAGAACCACTATTTCCCAGAAAGCATTTATTTGAATTATTTAATAACAAGAAAAAAATTAATGGGATTATAAAATATATAATTGCAATATTCTTTGATAAAAATAAAAATATTAACAGTATAAATAAGCTATAAGATCCGCACTGTAAATTAATTCCATCGAACATGTTCAATGCATTAATAAAAAGAAGAAAACATAAAACAGTAAATATGATAGAAAAGTTACCTAAAAAAAATATTTCTTTAAAAAATTTAAATTCTAAATTTTTTATAATGAGGCTACTATCAAAGATTAAGTAGCAAATAATTAAAATAAATAATAAAAATAACTTAAAATTAGGACCCAAATTTTTAACATCGTCTACTAAATAAATTGAAAATATTGCTGCACAAAATAAAAAAAAATATAAAATTTCTTTTTTATTAAATCCCAATTCTAATAAAAAATTATTATTAGAAAAATAACTAAATATAAAAATAATTATTAAAGATAAAAAAATAATACTTCCGCCAAGAATAGGTATTGGGGTTTTGTGAAATTTTCTAACTTTATCTGGATAATCATAAATACCAAATATCTTCGCAATTTTTGAAAAATTTAGAAAAAAAATAAAATTGAAAAGTATTAAAATAAAAATTACTTGTGTCGACATAATAAAATAAAAGATAAAGGCAAATATAATAATATACTATAATAATTATTAAAAAAATTACCCGAAGGAATTAATGGAAAAAAAACTGAAAAATAATACGCATAAATTATAGTATCATTTGAATTAACACCATTTTTTATAAAATCTATAATTCTAATTAGTAGCGATTTGCATATAAACGAGTAAAAAAGTACTAAGAAAACAGTACCTAAAATTCCAAGTTCTGAGAGAAATTGCAAATAAAGATTATGTGGGTGTGTATTGCAACCATTCTTAAATTCATACAGAATATATAATAGAGAATTTTTTTTTATAAAATCAAAATTTTTATTTTTGGTCTGAAAAAGATTATCATAAGAATAAATAGCAAAATAATCTATAATAACACTTGAAGAATTATTATTGTTTAAATCTTTCTTTATTAATTCTAAAATTTGATTTTCATCAAAATTAGAAATATTATTCTTATCGAAATATTCTTTTTTAAGAATTGATACAAATCTGCTGATTTTTCCTTTATATTCTATAGGACTTGAAAAATAATAACCTTCAATTTGAGCATACACTTTGTTTTTTGAATTTTTTAAAATGACATCTTCAGTTGTGTAAGGAGACTTATCACAAAGATATCTAAAAGACTGAGCTCCCCCACCAATAAATGGAGATTTATAAAATATTCTTAGAGCTGTTAAATAATGTAATTCATGTCTTTCGCTAATGAATTTGAAATATTTGCTATCTTGAAATAATTGATTTTTAGAGTGTAAATATATTCTTTGCAGAGGCTGTTGATAAAAAAAAATTAATAAAATAAACTGTAAAGAAATTATTAAAAATATTTTTAAAAAAAACTTTCTTTCAATTAAAAAAAGAGAGAGAAATAATGTTAATAAAAAAACAAATAAAGCAGATCTTTCTCTGCTAATGTAAATTAACAAAGATGAGATAAGAATAGTTCCTAAATATGCCAAGTATTTATATTTGATTTTAAGGTAAAATATTAAAAAAACAACTATAGCAAAGGTCTTTGAAATAAAACTACCTAAAACCAAGTGCCTACCGAAAAATGATGATACTCTTTCTGAATTTTCTAATGCATTTCCAGATAAATTGTATCCTGTATTTAGTTGAAAAATTCCGTCTATAAATAAAATAATATAAATAAAGAAAAAAGAATAAAGTACAAATTTTAAAGATTTATAATCAGAAAAATAACTTTGAAAAAAAAATATAAAAAAAATGAACCTAATATATGGCAGAGTGGCTCTCAAAGATGCTATAGGAGTAGTTGAAAAAAAAGAATTAATTATTAAGTAAATATAAAAAATCAAAAAGTAAAAAAATATTTGATCGTATTTTCTCTTTCCTTTTTATTTTCAAAAAAAGAAACGTAAGCGCTCCAAAAACTACTAATAGGTCGACGAATAAACGACTTAAAACAAGAGATATAACAAAAAAAAAAATAAAAAAAAATTTAAATTTATTAATATCTAAATTGCTGATGTTATTAATTTTGTTAAACATTGATATAAATATTTCGAATAATGTTACAAATTATTTAGTAACATTTATATTCTTAATATAAAGATATAAATCAAATTTCTATTATAATGAATAAAACAATTGGATATTCTCTAGTATGTTTTTATGAAGCAACTGCTGGGGGTCATGGATCATCAGAAGTAAGTAGCAGTTTATACGAGTGCCTTCCTGAAGAAAAAATCATAATTGAAATTAAAAAAAAAAAAATATTTTCTATATTAGAATATTATAAATTTAATTATTTCGAGAATATCTACAAACTCTTTTATATATTATTTATTTTTTACAAATTAAAAAATTTTATAAAAAAATTTAAAGAAAATATTATTATTATTGAAGGAGCTAGTTGGATCGGTTACTCTTACTTATTTTTAAAACTTACTAAATTTTATCACTCTAAAAGTGTTGTAATATACCATAGTCACAATGTGGAGTATGAATTAAGAAGACAAAAAAATAATTTAATTATTGCCTTTATAACTAGAATACTGGAAAAAAAGGTTTATAAAATTTCTGATTTTTCAACTGCAGTATCTATTAATGATCAAAAAAGAATAAAAAAACTATATAATATTGACTCAATAATATTTCCAAACGGAATTAACAAGCAAAGATTGCTTGCAAAAAAACCAAAATTCGATATTCCAAAAAAATTTATTATATTTTCTGGAAGTTATTCTTATTTTTATAACAAATTAGCAATAAATAAAATTATTTATAATATTATGCCAAAAATTTTAAAAAAAGATAAAGAAATTAAGTTAATAGTTACTGGAAGAGATTTTCCTAAAAATAAATTTAAAAACTACTCATTTATACAAAACTATATAAATCTTAATAAAGCAGAGTTAAATTACCTTATTAAAAAATCATTATTTATGTTCACGCCAATGAGCAAAAGCCCAGGAACTAAAATGAAAATAATAGAAACTTTATTATTAGGTGCAAATTTAATTACGTCAAATAAGGGATTTAAAGGAATTAAATATTTAAAAACCAATAATTTATTTATTTATTCAAATATTAGGCAAATGTATAAACAAATTCATTATTTATTAAAAAATTTTAAAAAAAAAAATAAAACTAAACTAAAATATTCTTATTCAAAATATTACTTAATGGAGAATATTATTAAAGATTTTTTCTTAAAAATTAAATTAAAAAAATCTAGTACTAATAAATGAATGGTATTTATTCCAAGAGCATTTTAATATTTTATATTTCATTTTGGTTAGCAGTAGGAGTTGCTCCGCAAACTATTAATTATGACTTTAATTCATTGCCTGATATAATAAATATTTTTAGGATATGCGCTCCTCTAATACTTTCAATAATTTTATTAGTAATTATAATCTTTTTAAAATTAAAAAATTTTAATAAAAATTATAAGAAAAACTATTTATCTATTAACAATTTATTTTTGGTATTCTTTATCTTGCAGTTAATAGGATTATATCAAAATAATTTGATATTTAATTTACAAAATCTATACCTAATAATTCTTGGTTTTGGGTCATTACAACTATTTACAATAAATAAAACTCTCAACAATGATAATCATTTAAAACACTTACTATATGCTAGCATAGTAATATTTTTTTTATCTAGTGGTATCTTATTTTATTTTTTGATATGTGAAAATTATTACGCATATAAAGATATTATTTTTACTGATTTAAGAAGTTTCACTGACAATAGGCTAGGTGATAACTATTTTTTAAATAACACCTATCCTAGAAGTACAGGTATTTCACGTTCTTTCGTTGTAATAAATATTTTTATTACTATTTTCATTTTATTTTTCATTAATGGAAAGTGGAAATCTAAATTTTTATTTTACATAGCGTCATTTTTATTTTCATTATTGATATCGCTTTTGCAATCTAGAGGTTCTGCATTAATGTTTTTTTTAACATTTGCTGCAATATTATATTTTGCAAAAAAAAATTGATCTAAAAAAAAAAATATCTTTATTATTTTTAATAATCTTTCTTCCTTTTTTAATAAGTAAAATAATATCTTTTAATTTTTATAATTTAAATATCTCCGATAAATTTGAAAATTATAATAATAATGTTATTTTTAATAACAGTATTTTAAATAATAATTTTTCTAATTTTATTTTTAGAGATAGATTAATAAATGACAAATCCTCAAGCGGAAGAGTGGATATATGGAAAGAATCTTTTAAAAGATATGATAAGAAAAAGATATTTGGTTATGGGCCTCAAGGTGATCGATTTTTGCTAACAAAAAACAATTATTCAAATAACTCATCTAATGCATTGATTTACTCCCTATTGACTGGTGGATATTTTTCTTTTTTTAATATTTTTATTAATATATTTGAATATTTTAACTAAAATTTATATTTGCATAAAAAAATTTAAGATTTTTGAAAATAACGTAGATTTAGAAATTAAATTATCAATTTCTTTTGTTATATTCTTATTTTTAAGATCATTTTTTGAAAATAGTTTTTCTCTATTTAGTTTAGATTTTTTATTATTTATTTGCTCTGTTGCATACATTGACGACTATTTAAAAAAAAAAAAAGCCTATTCTAAGTTTAGCTTTTTAAAATACTCATAATATTCTTGCAAGCCATCCTCCAGTGAAATTTTTGAATACCATCCTAATTTTTTAATTCGAGTAACATCTAAACTTCTTTTTAATACACCGTCTGGATACTTCTTGTTATAATAAATTTTACCTTTATAATTTGTAATCTTTTTTATCAACTCTGCCAAATTCCTAATACTAACGTAATTGCCGGATCCTATATTCATAAAACTATGATTTATTTTTTTATTTAAGCAAAAATAAATTGCTTCAGCTAAATCTTTAACATGCATAAACTCTCTCTTAGCCAATCCTGAACCCCATACTTCAACGAAATTTTTATTATTTTTTTTTGAATTATGGAATTTTCTAATCAAGGCAGGAATTACATGGCTTGAACTAAGATCAAAGTTATCTCTTTCCCCATAAAGGTTTGTTGGCTGTAAAGAAATAAAATCTTTTTTTAAAAAAAACTTTATATATTCGCAATATTTTAATGTGCTAATTTTAGCAAGTGCATAACCTTCATTAGATTCTTCCAAAAAAGATGATAAAAGATATTCTTCTTTAATTGGTTGCTTATTTTCTTTTGGGTAAATGCAAGCTGATCCCAGGTTAATAAATTTTTTAACATCAAAAAGTAAACTTGCATTAATTAAATTAAAACCAATCATTGTATTTGTGTAAATATAATCTAATTTATTCAAACTATTATCTAATATGCCGCCAACTTTACCTGCGGCATTAACCACTATATTTGGTCTAAATTTTTTAAACCAAATATTTACTTCGATTTGGGAGGTAAAATCTAAATCTTTTCTTTTACATTCTATTATATTTAATTTTTTTTTTAAATAGATCATAAACTGCTTTTCCAACCATTCCCTCTTGGCCGGCTATTAAAATTCTTTTATTACTCATATTAGTAAAATATTATATTAATTATAATGAAAATTTAATTTAATGAAAATTAGCATAATAACAGTTTGTCTAGATAGTGAAAAAACGATTCCTTATACCTTAAATTCTGTTTTAAGCCAAACGTACAAAGATATAGAGCACATAATAGTTGACGGTGGTTCGAGAGATTCGACGCTAAAGATTTTGAAAGAATATCCATTTAAGAAAAAGAAAATAATAAAAACAAATATTAAAGGAATATATCACGCAATGAATCTTGGGATAAAAAAGGCTAAGGGAGAAATTATTTTTACTCTTAACTCAGATGATATTTTAAACAGCAATGAAACTATAGAAAAAGTGATGACAATAATTAAAGCAAAAAATTATGACTCTTTTATTGGTAATGTTGCTTTTTTTGATGAACAATTTGAAAAGGTGACAAGGTACTACCCTAGTACTAATTTCAAAGAGTATTTACTTCGATTTGGATTGATGCCTCCACACACAGCAACTTTTATTAAGAAAAAAATTTATGATAAGCTTGGTATATATAAAACTAATTACAAAATAGCTGCTGATTTTGAATTCTTACTAAGAGTATATTTAATTAATAAAATTTCATATCATAAATTAGATATTTTGGTTACGAGAATGAAGTCTGGTGGAATTTCAGGAAAGAATTTTTTTGCTTATATTGTCTCTACTATAGAAATATTAAGAGCATTTAAAGAAAATAAAATATATTCTAATCTTTTCTTTATTCTTTTAAGGATCCCAATAAAAATTAGGCAATTTTATTTTTATAACAATAAATATTTGAATGTGAATTATAATTTTTATTATAGCAAATTTTTAAGAAAACTCATACCTCCAAATTTTAGGATAATTAATAATATTAATTACATATTTAAAATAAATAATTTTATTTTGTCTGCCATGAATCTGGCTTTTATAGGGTCGTTTATAAAAGGAGATATAAAAAAAAATATTAACTTAATTCATTGGGCAGATGGTTATTTCTCAAAAATGATAGATTTTAATATAAAAAAAATTCCAGGGCGACTATTACTTAAAAAAATTAGGTTATCTCCTGATATAAAAGAAATATTAATTTTTGGAAATTTATCCAAAAAATCTTTGGATACTCTAAAAAAATTATATAAAAAAAAAATAATTCATAGACAACTCGGGTATGGCAAAAACACTAGCGGTTTATTAAAAAAAGTTAATTGTACTATTAAAAAAAAACAACTAGTTTTTTTAACACTACCTACGCCTAAGCAAGAAATTGTTGCTGAATATTTATCAAAGGTTAATAAACATTATAAAATAATTTGCATAGGGGGATCTATAGCAATGTTATCTGGGGAAGAAACGCCTGTCCCTAAATTTTTATCATACTTTGAGTTTATTTGGAGATTAAGATACGAAACTTATAGAAGATTAAAACGGTTAATATCAACTTTTTTTTATTATTCTTATGGAACTCTGTTCACAAACAAATTAAAAAATATCAAAATTGAATATTTATCATGACAGAAAAATTTTTCTGCTGGGCTTGCGACTATTCAAAAAATAGCGGTGAAGGAAATCTTGCAAATTTATTTATAAATAATGAATTTAAAAAAAATTATACAATTTATACACCTAAGAAATTAAATATAAATAATCATGTCATCAAAAGTTTTATTAATTATAGGTATATATCTCCTTTTGTGGGTATTTTTTTTTGTTGGTTTTTTTTCNTTAAAAAAAAAAAAATTTTATATATTAATTATTTACCCTTTTGGAACTGCGCAATATTTGCACTATTACCGCCAAAAACTTTATTAGGACCTATTACCGGTGGTGCTAATATTGGTAATAAGCAGATCGTATTAAGAAAATATATTTTTCCTATATTGTACAAGATTAGCGAAATATTTATTATATATAGAAAAACAAATATATATTTTTCCACAGATTTACTTAAAAAATATTTATCAAAAAAAATTATTAATAAGGCTAAATTTAATTATGTTTTTAACTATTTAAAAAAAATAAAAAAAAATAAAAAAAACATAGATTTTTTAATTTATTACAGGAAACATGTTAATAAAGAGTCAAATTTTCCATATGATTTTTTAAAAAGATTAATTTCTCTTAATTTTAAAGTACATATATTTGGAGATTTTT
>AQUH01000013.1 GCA_000371745.1 alpha proteobacterium SCGC AAA280-B11 | reverse complement strand
TGGCTATGTGGGCTTTTCTTTAATTTTTAGTTTTGCATTGGCAGGATTAGTTACCAATCGTTTTAACAGTCTATGGAGTAAGGTTTCAAATTTTTGGATACTACTTCCTTGGTCTTCACTTACTATTGGAATAGGTCTCGGATCTTTCTGGGCTTACTATGAATTAGGATGGGGTGGGTATTGGTTTTGGGATCCAGTTGAAAACGCATCTCTAATGCCTTGGCTTGCGGCTACGGCTTTATTGCATTCTAATATCGTCACCTTAAAAAAAGATAAATTATATTCCTGGACTGCGCTGTTATCTATTTTTACTTTTGTTATGAGTTTACTTGGTACTTTTTTAGTTAGATCAGGAGTTTTAAATTCAGTGCATGCCTTTGCAAATGATCCTTATAGAGGAGTATATATTTTATCTATAATACTATTAATCACATTTTTTTCGCTTGTTATCTTTATTATTAAAGATCCAAAAAAATCTTTAATTACTAATTACTCTTTTTTTCAGAGAGATAACTTTATTTTAATTAATAATTATTTTTTAATTTTTTTCCTTTCGGTAGTTTTGGTTGGTACGGTTTATCCAATTATTCTTGAGGCAATACTGGGACAAAGTATTTCTGTAGGACCTGTCTATTACAATACAATTTTAACGCCATTTTTATTTGTATTCTTATTTTTTATGGCGCATGGTCCTCTCTTAAATTGGAATAAAGATAAGAGTATAAAATTAAAGAATATAAAAATTTTTTTACCTATTTCACTTATACTAAGCTCAATAATCATTTTTGTTTTTTTAGATTATAAAAATATTATTTTATTTTTAGCCTTAATATTTTCTATCTATTTAATTGTTTCAGTAGTTTTTGATTGGATTTTTCAGAAAAAACTTAATTTAAATCTTGGTAGATTGTTTTCGCATTTAGGCTTTGGTTTGTTAATTTTTTCTATATTTATTAACGCTTATTCATCAAAAGAAATTAACTCAGCAATGAAGGTAGGAGATGAGGTTAAAACTCAGGGCTTTATAATAAAATTTCAGGGAATTAATAAAATTAAAAAAGATAATTATGAAGAAATCTTTGGTAATTTTTTAGTATCTAAGGATAATAAGCAAGTCCAATTAACACCATCCATTAGAAAATATGATCAACCAGTCCAATTCACATCTGAAACCAGTATTAAATCAAATTTTATTACTGATTATTATTTTGCAATTAATTTATCCGAATTTGAAAAGGATAAAATAATGGTAAGATTTTATTACAAGCCATTTATGTTATGGATATGGTCCTCGGTATTGTTGATCGCTTTTGGAGGCATTTATCAAACTTTTAGAGCAAGAAATGAATATTAGATATAGGATTATAATTTTAACTGTTACGCTTCTTATAATCTTTGCTCTTTTTCTAAAAGTTTTAAACTCTAATAAAGTTTATCAACCCAATCACATGATTGGAAAAAAGATTTCAGAATTTGTCTTGGAAGATCTTTTTGATAAAAAAATAAAAATTAATAGTAAGGAATTACTAGATAAGGATTTTGTTGTTATAAATATTTGGGCTTCTTGGTGCATCCCTTGTCGTGTTGAGCATCCTTTATTAATAAATTTAAAAAATAATAATCAAATAAATATTATTGGTATTAATTATAAAGACGAAAGAATGAATGCTAAAAATTTCTTAAAAACTTATGGGAATCCTTATCAATTAGTTGGAGTGGATAGTAATGGAGAAGTATCAATCCAACTTGGCGCTTATGGAGTGCCAGAGACATATGTTCTTAATAAGGGAAAAATTATCTTTAAAAATATAGGTCCACTAAATGAAGATATTGTTACCAAAATTTTACAATTAAAAAAATAAATTATGTTGTTTAAGAAATATTTTTTAATAATAGTATTTTTTTTATTCACCACACATTCTATTTTGGCAAACGAAGAATTAAAAAATAAAATTTATAAAAATGTTCGTTGCATTGTATGTCAGGGACAATCAATTTATGAGTCGAACTCTGACTTTGCATTAGATTTAAAAAAATTAATTTCTAAAAAAATTGACGCTGGAGAAAGTGAAAAACAAATTTACGATTTTTTAATTAGTCGCTACGGTGAATGGATTGTATTTACGCCAAGGTTTAATTTTAATAGTTTAATTTTGTGGTTATTACCTTTAATTGTATTTGCTATAGGTGGATTTTTAATATTTCGCTTAAATACCAATAAGAAAAAATAAATCTTTATTGCTTTTATATGTGTTTTGTTAAATAAAGACTTACGATTATGAGCGCAAAATTTTTTAAATCTTTCACAATTATTTCTACAATATTTATTAGTCTATGTTCTGTTTCTAAAGCAGATGGAATTACATTTTCTGGTGGAAGATTTGATCATAATGATAGCCATGCAAGAGATATGGTTCAAATAGATTATGATTTTGACAAAACTCTTTTTGGTTCTCCAATAGGTGATTTTAAACCAGTAATTGGATTCTTAAGAACAGGTGGTGATGCAAAGTATGTATACGCCGGAGTTAGATTAGATTATAAAGTTTTAAATAACTCTATTTTAATTTCTCCAAGTTTTACTCCTGGTATTTACGGAAAAGGAGACGCAAAAGATTTAGGTTATGGACTTGAATTTAAGTCACAAGTTAGAGTGGCTTTAAATTTAACTCCAACATTCAATATAGGTGTTGCATATAGTCATATTTCAAATGCTAGTCTTGGAGAGAAAAATCCAGGCGCTAATAATTACACCTTAGGTTTTCAAAAAAATTTCTAGGTTTTTATAATGTCATTAGCAAAATGCTTTAACGTTGATGATTTTAGAAAATTAGCAAAAAAAAGATTACCCGCTCCAATATTTCATTACATTGATGGTGGCGCAGACGATGAAGTCACTCTTAGAAGAAATACAGAGGCATTCAATGCCTGTGATCTAGTTCCAAACGTACTTCGTGATGTAAGTAAAATTGACATGTCTACAACAGTACTTGGACAGAAAATTGATATGCCATTATTTCTATCCCCAACTGCAATGCACCGCCTGTACCATCATGAAGGTGAAAAGGCGACTTCGAGAGCTGCAGAAAAATTTGGAACATTTTTTAGCATGTCAACTATTGCTACAACTAGCATTGAAGAAATAGGAAATTATACTGGTGGTCCTAAATTATTTCAGCTCTACATTCATAAAGACAAAGGCTTGACGGATGCGTTAGTTGATCGTTGTAAAAGAGCAGGTTTTAAAGCAATGTGTTTAACCGTAGATACAATTGTTGCTGGTAATCGTGAACGTGATCATAGGACTGGATTTACTACGCCGCCCAAACTAACGTTGGAAAGTCTATTAAGTTTTGCTTTGCACCCTAGATGGAGTTTAAATTATTTTACGCATGAAAGATTTAAATTGCCAAATCTCCCTCATACAGAAAAAGGAGGAAAATCAATTGCCACTTCAGTTATAGACTACATTAACACTCAGTATGATCCGGCAATGAACTGGAAAGATGCTGAATATGTAATTAAGAAATGGAATGGTCCGTTTGCACTTAAAGGTATTGTTTCAGTTGAAGATGCAAAAAAAGCAATAGATGTTGGTGCAACAGCAATCATGGTTTCTAATCATGGAGGAAGACAGCTAGATGCCTCCATGTCACCATTTGATGTGCTCGCAGATATTGTGGATGCAGTTGGAGATAAAGCGGATGTGATCTTAGATGGCGGAGTTAGAAGAGGAACACATGTTATAAAAGCTTTAGCGCTTGGAGCAAAGGCATGTTCCTTTGGAAAAGGTTATTTATATGCATTGGGAGCAGGCGGGCAGCAAGGAGTAGAAGCGATACTTAAAATTATGCATGATGAAATAAAAAGAGGAATGACATTAATGGGCTGCAGAAACGTTAAAGAAATAACAAGAGATAAAGTAATTTTTAGAAAAAAGTGAAATTAGCAGATAGTCTTTTTAAACTCGGCACAGAAAATGCATTTGTTGTTCTTGCAAAAGCAAAAGCTTTAGAAGCGCAAGGAAGAGAAATAATCAATTTAGGAATTGGTCAGCCAGATTTTAGAACACCACAACATATCGTTGATGCTGCAAAAAAGGCATTAGATGATGGTTTTCATGGATATACACCAGCAAATGGTCTTTTAGAATTAAGACAAGGTGTTTCTCGGCATATCAAAAAAATGTATGACGCCAATGTAGATGCCTCAAGAGTAGTTATTATGCCTGGTGGAAAGCCTACGATGTTTTTTGCAATGTTGATGTTTGGTCAGCCGGGTACAGAAATTATTTACCCAGAACCTGGATTTCCAATTTATGAGTCTATGATTAACTATACAGGAGCAAAAGCTGTTCCAATGTATTTAAAGGAAGAAAATAATTTTTCTTTTAAAGCGGAAGAAGTTTTAAAATTAATAAATAATAAAACTCGTTTGATTATTATTAATAACCCTCAAAATCCAACAGGCGGACTTATCGAAAGAGAGCAGATTGATAAGCTTGTTGAAGGATTAAAAAAATTTCCAGATGTAGCAATTTTAAGCGATGAAATTTATAGCAGACAAATTTATGATAATAAGAAAATGCCTTCTTTCTTTAATTATCCAGAACTGTTTGACCGATTAATAGTTTTAGATGGTTGGAGTAAAACATATGCAATGACAGGTTGGCGCCTAGGCTGGAGTGTTTGGCCAGAAAAAATTATTGAAGACGTAACAAGATTATGTGTGAATGATCACTCGTGTCCTTGTGCCTCAACTCAGATAGCAGGATTAGCAGCATTAGATGGGCAGCATGATTTTTTAGATGCAATGATGAGTCAGTTTAGCAGAAGAAGAAAATTAATCGTTGATGGTTTAAATAGTATTAAAGGCATCAAGTGTAATAATCCTGGAGGGGCTTTTTACGTATTTCCTAATATTAGTGGCACAGGCATGAATGGCAATGAATTCGCAGATAAATGTTTAAATGAAGCTGGAGTTGCAATTATTCCAGGTGTTAGCTTTGGTAAATCTGCCAACGATTTTGTAAGATTCAGTTTTGCAAACTCTTACGAAAATATCGAAAAAGCTTTAGAAAAAATTAAAAAAACTGTTGTTAAATAAAGTTTTATTTTTAAATTCAAAGATCTGTATCTATCAAACAAAATAATATAAGTTTGTTGCATGACTCTAGTAATGCCAAAAGTAGATCAGCTTATTCTTGATGATAAAGAAAAAATTGTTCGAGATTTAAAAAAATTCACTAATCCAATTAATATTATTTCAGATTTAGAGGGTATCACTCCTTACGAAACAGACGCTTTGAGTGCTTATAAACAAAAGCCAATGGCTGTAGTTTTGCCAGAAAATACTAGCGAGGTTAGCAATATTTTAAAATATTGTAATGAAAAAAATATTAAAGTTGTTCCAAGAGGAGCAGGAACAGGACTTTCAGGAGGTGCATTACCACTGGCAGATTGTGTTTTATTGGGACTTGGAAAATTTAATAAAATTTTAGAAATTGATTTTGAAAATAGGTGCGTAGTAACCCAACCTGGCGTTACAAATTTAGCTTTAACAAAAGCTGTTGAGCATAAAGATTTTTATTATGCTCCTGATCCTTCAAGTCAGATAGCCTGTTCAATTGGTGGAAATATTGCTGAAAACTCTGGGGGAGTTCATTCCTTAAAATATGGAACAACGACTAATAATGTTCTCGGTGTTGAGTTTGTTTTAATGGATGGAACTATTATGCGTTTTGGCGGAAAAAAAATTGAGTCTGAAGGCTATGATCTGCTCGGTCTTATTACAGGCTCAGAAGGATTGTTAGGAGTTGTTACTGAAGTAACAGTTAAAATTTTAAAAAAACCACAATCAATAAAAGCATTGTTATTAGGATTTCAAAAGATTGAAGAATCAGGTCAGTGTGTTTCAGATATTATTTCTGGAGGAATTATTCCTGCCGGAATGGAAGTGATGGACAAGCCGTTAATTAAAGCAACCGATGATTATTCCAAGGCAGGATATCCAAGAGATGTTGATGCTATTTTAATTGTAGAATTGGATGGAACAGAAAGCGAAGTGAATGTTTTAATCAAGAAAGTTGAAGAAATAGCAAAAAAAAACAAAGCTACTTATTTGCGTATTAGCAAGAATGATGACGAAAGATTAAGATTTTGGTCTGGAAGAAAAGTTGCTTTCCCAGCAGTTGGAAGTATTTCTCCAGATTATTTGTGCATGGATGGAACTATACCAAGAAAAAAATTACCAGAAGTTTTAAAAGAGATTACCAGACTTTCAAATAAATACGGTTTAAGAGTTGCAAACTGTTTTCATGCGGGAGATGGTAACCTGCACCCACTTATCATGTTTGACTCTAATATCCGCAGTGAATTAAAAAAAGCAGAACAATTTGGAGCTGATATTTTAAAATATTGCGTTAAATCTGGAGGAGTTCTTACAGGGGAACATGGAGTTGGAATTGAGAAGAGAGATTTAATGTGCGAAATGTTTAATGACGAGGACATCCAACAACAACTAAATATCAAAGAGGCTTTTGATAAGAATTCATTATTAAATCCTGGGAAAGTTTATCCACTTCTTCATCGTTGTGCAGAAGGGGGTAAAATGCATGTACATAAAGACAATAATAAATTTAAAGATATTCCAAGATTTTAATGTCAGAAATTTATTCGCCATCCAGCGAAAATGATGTCTCAAATTTTATAAGAGAGAGTCATGAGCAAGATACTCCAATTGAAATTATAGGACAAAACACAAGACCTATTGGAAGATTAATTCAATGTTCAAAAACTCTTCAATTAAAAAATTTAAATGGAATAATTGAGTACTTTCCTGAAGAGCTTTACATAAAAGTTAAAGCAGCAACTTCACTTGGTTTAGTAGAGGCAGAGCTTGATAAAAGAGATCAAGAATTAGCTTTTGAGCCAGCTGATCTTGGATTTTTATATAACGGTAAAAGCAACAAAGGCTCCGTTGGTGGCGCAGTTTCATGTAACTTGTCAGGGTCTCGAAGATTTAAATCTGGGGCTTTAAGAGATCATATTTTGGGTTTTCAGGGTGTTAATGGAAAAGGTGAGATTGTAAAATCAGGTGGAACAGTTGTTAAAAACGTAACAGGATATGACGTAAGTAAACTTATAGCAGGATCCTATGGAACTTTAGTCGCTCTCACTGAGATTGTTTTAAAAGTTCAGCCTAAAAATGAAGAAAGTCAAACACTGCTTATAAACAATATTAATTTAAAAAAAGCATTAAATATTTTTTCAAAAGCTATGCAAACTTCTGTTGAGATTTCAGGAGCGTGTTTTTATCCTGAAAAAAGTTTAAATTTTTTTAAATTAAATGATTTAGATATTAGTACCTCTATCACAGCACTGCGCATTGAAGGACCAAAAATTTCTGTAGTTGAAAGAGTTAATACTTTAAAAAAATTATTTGATGAATATAAAAAAACCATGTCTGTTCTAGAAAATTATCAATCAAGAATTTTTTGGAAGAATACTACTGATTTAGAGTTTTTTAATAATACTGAGAGCGTTGTTATAAAAATAATTTTACCATCTGTTAACACTGGTCAATTCATTAATCAGTTTGAGAATGAAGAATTACGATACGTGGTAGATTGGGCGGGAAATCTTACTTGGATTGCTATACCGCAGAATGATAGCGTTCTTCTTAGACAATTAAGAAAAGCAGCGCTTGCTCTTAATGGTCATATGACAATTATTAAAGCACCTAATCACGTGCGTATTAGAGAAGATTTTTTGACAACGGTTGATGACAATATTAAAGTTTTATCTTTAAAAATCAAAGAAAGCTTTGATCCAAAAAAAATTTTAAATCCGGGAAAAATGTATTCAGGAATATAATGCAAACAACTTTTACTAAAAAACAATTACAGGATAACAACGTTAATTCTTCAGAAAAAATTATTAGAAAATGCGTACATTGTGGTTTTTGCAACGCAACCTGTCCAACTTATCAAATTGCAGGTGATGAACTAGATGGACCTAGGGGCAGAATATATTTGATAAAAGATATGCTGGAAAAAAATAAGCCAGCAAATGAAAAAATTACAAAACACATCGATCGTTGTTTATCATGCTATTCATGCATGACGACCTGTCCATCAGGAGTTAATTATATGCACCTTGTAGATCATGCTCGAAATCATATAGAAAAAACATTTGTTAGACCTTTTTTTGATAGATTTTTAAGAGCCCTTTTATCTAAAATTTTACCCAGCCCAACGCTTTTTAGAATGGCTGGCTATAGCGTAAGATTATTTTATCCATTTAGATTTATTTTTCCAAAAAAAATAAAAAATATGCTTAAGTATATGCCAAATTCTTTTCCTAAATCTGCATATGCTAATCAGGAAATTTATCCAGCAACCGGTAAAACATATGCAAAAGTTGCTTTGTTAACGGGTTGTGTACAAAGAGTTATTTCTCCTCAAATTAATGATTCCACTATTAATGTTTTAAATAGGCACGGAGTTGAGGTCTTAGTTCCAAAACAAGTTGAATGCTGCGGTTCACTAAATCATCATCTCGGAAAAGAAGATTTAGCCCACAAGTCTTTTATAAATAATATTAACGCCTGGTTTAAATTGTATGAAGAAAAAAATCTCGATGCCATTTTAGTTACTACTTCTGGCTGCGGAACAACTTTAAAAGATTATGGTTATATTTTTAGGGATCATGAAGATAAAGAGATTAGAAATAAAGCAAAAATCATATCAAGTCTTGCAAAAGATGTGACTGAGTATTTAGGAAAAAATATTAAATTAAATTTTAAAACCCAAGATAAAAAATTTAAGATTGCCTATCATTCAGCTTGCTCAATGCAGCATGGCCAAAAATTACATTCACAGCCGATAGATTTATTAAAAAAAACTGGAAATGATATTTTTGAAATACCGGATGGCCATCTGTGTTGTGGATCGGCTGGGACCTATAATTTATTACAAGATCAAATGGCCGCTGAACTCTTAAAAAGAAAAGTTGAAAATATTAACAAAGTAAATCCTGATTTTATTTCAACTGGCAATATTGGATGTATTACGCAGATATCTTCTGGAACAAAAATACCCATAGTACATACAATAGAAGTTTTAGATTGGTATACAGGTGGAGAAAAACCTAAAGCCATTTCCTAATTATGAAAAAAAAGATTTTAGTTACTAGAAATCTACTCCCGGAAAATGAGGAAAGAATTAAAAAATTATTTGATGTAAAATTAAATAAGCAAGAAAAAGTCTATACTTCTGAAGAAATTTTAGAACTTTCAAAAGATTGCGATGGAATTTTATGCATTGGAGGAAATAAATTTGATGCTGATATTTTTAGTAAGATTTCAAGTACAGTTAAAATTATTGCAAGTTATTCAGTGGGTTATAATAATATTGATATTGATGCAGCCTCTAAAAAAGGGATTGTAGTTACTAATACTCCAGAAGTTTTAACGGACTCAACAGCCGATATTGCAATTTTATTATTATTAGGAGCTTCAAGAAGAGCGTATGAAGCAAGAAAATTTGCAGAAGAGCAAAAATGGATATGGGCAACAGATTTTTTATTAGGCAAACAAATGTCGGGTAGCAATTTAGGAATTCTGGGCATGGGCAGAATCGGAAGGGCAATTGCAGAAAGAGCGAGAGGATTTGGAATGAAAATACACTACCATAATAGAACCAAGCTTTCAGCCGATCTTGAACAAGGAGCCACTTATCACGACAACATTAAATCTCTTTTTAATAAGAGTGATTTTTTATCAATTAATTGTCCCGCAACTAAAGACACAGCTAAAATAGTTAATGAAGAAACAATTAATTATCTTCCCAACGGAGCTGTTGTTTCTAATACTGCAAGAGGAGATGTGGTTGATGATGAAGCAATGATTAAAGCCTTAAAAAATGGAAAAATTTTTGCGTTAGGACTCGATGTATATAATGGAGAGCCAAAAATTCATCCAGATTATTTAAAACTTCAAAATCTTTTTTTACTTCCTCATTTAGGTAGCGCAACACTAAAAACCAGAATTGCTATGGGCAATAGGTCTATTGATAATCTAGAGAATTTTTTCCAAAACAAACGTCCTAAAGATCAATTAAATTAAAATTTTAGAAAAACAATATTTTGGCTTCGGAATATATTAAATCTACCGCAACCCATAAAATAGTAAATAGGCCTATCCAAGCAACCCATTTAAATTTCTTAATATAAGAAGAGATTATATTTGCAAGAACAGCCATTACAAAAATAGAGAGAATTAATCCAGTAGCTAAAGCCCAGTAATGACCTTTTGCTGCACCCGCAACACCTAAAACATTATCTAAACTCAAAGTAAAATCTGCGATAGCAACAGTAAGAATTGCTTTTCCTAATTTTGTTTTTTCAGATTCTTTAATATCGAATTTATTATCTTCTTGTTTGTTTTTTTCTTTAATAACGTCTTCATATAACTTGTAAACAATCCAAAGCAGTAAAACGCCCCCAAATATTTTAACTCCTTTAAATTGAAATAAATAAGTTACAATTCCCGTGAAAACCAAACGCATAAGAACGGCAACTAATGTCCCATATAATAATATTTTTTTTCTAAGAGAACCTTCAAATTGTGATGCAACCATTCCAATAATGATTGCATTGTCACCTGAAAGAATGATGTTGACCAAAACTATCTGGAAAAAAATTATTACTTCTTCTGAAAATAGATTCATTTCAGCAATTTAATTATCATAAAACTAAAGCTTAAATATATTAAGTTTCTTCTACAACTTAGAGTAGCAATATCTGTTATTTTCATTGTGGCAGTTAAATTTTTTTATCGAGACTCTCTTTAATTTTTTTGTTTTAATCCTTCTCAGTTAATTAACTAAAAATAAGGAAAATAAATGATAAGAAAAACAAACAAATTCGTACTAGCAGTTTGCGTTTTATTCGCAAGCATCATAGCTAGCACGTCGTTTGCTCAGACTATCAAAATTGGAGTTGATGGACCTTTCACAGGCGGATCATCTTCAATGGGTGTTAGTATGAGAGATGGAGTACGACTAGCTGCTAAAGAAATTAATGCGGCGGGTGGTGTTCTTGGAAAAAAGCTTGAGTTAATCGAGCGTGATGATGAAGCTAAAAATGAAAGAGGAGTGGAAATCGCTCAAGAATTAATTAATAAAGAAAAAATAGTTGCAGTTGTTGGCTTTATTAATACAGGCGTTGCTCTTGCTTCACATCGTTTTTACCAAGATGCTAAAATTCCTGTAATCAATAACGTTGCAACTGGAACTGCTTTGACAAAAGGTCCAAGCTTTCCATTTAAAGACGCTAAAGATGTATTCGTTTTCAGAACATCAGCAAGAGATGAAATTCAATCTCCTATGATTGTTAATGAAGCGATTACTGTTCGTGGATTTAAAAAAGTTGCGATCTTAGCTGATTCAACAAATTATGGTCAATTAGGACAAGCTGACTTGATCAAAGCTTTGGCTGCAAAAAATATCACACCAGTTACTACAGAAAAATTTAACGTAGGTGACACTGATATGACAGCTCAAGTTTTAAAAGCTAAAAGCGCTGGAGCAGAAGCAATTTTAACTTATGCTATTGGACCAGAGCTTGCTCAAATAGCGAACGCAATGGCTAAAGTAGGTTGGAAAGTTCCTTTAATTGGTAGCTGGACTTTATCAATGGCAAACTTCATTGATTCAGCTGGAAAAAATGGTGAAGGTGCAATTATGCCTCAAACATTTATTCAGGCACCAACAACTCCAAAACGTAAAGCTTTTATCGAAGCTTACCTAAAAGAGTTTAAACCTAAAAACGACCGTATAGATTCACCGGTGTCTGCTGCTCAAGGATACGATTCAGTATACTTATTAGCTGCAGCCATCAAACAAGCTAATAGCTTAGAAGGTGATAAAATCAGACTAGCTCTTGAAGATTTAAAAACGCCAGTAGTTGGTGTTGTTAAAACTTACAACAAGCCGTTTACTAAAGATGACCACGATGCGATCACTGATAAAGATCCAGTTATGGGTATCGTTAAAAACGCAAGAGTTGTTGCTGCTAAAGGTCAAAAATAATTAAGTTTTAAAAATAAGTTTTTTATTTTTATTCTTTTAGAAAACGCCACACCTTAAAAGTGTGGCGTTTTTTATTTGAGTTGATTGAAAAGATTATTAGTTTATTTTGTTATTATTGAATTAAAAGTTTTGGGGGTTATATGGATATTTTTGTTCAACTTATTTATAGCGGTATAGCTCTTGGTATGATTTATGCTGTTGTTGCATTTGGCTATCAATTAACTTTCTCAACTTCTGCAACATTAAACTTTGGACAAGGAGAGGCTTTAATGTTGGGGTCCATGGTTGGACTGACTTTATCTAACTTAGGAATAAATTATTGGCTTATTATTCCTTTAGTTTGTGTTTTTGGATTTTTACAAGGAACTGTGGTTGAATATTTAGGAGTTCGTCCCGCAATTAAAATAAAATCTGAGTTTGGTTGGATCATGTCTACTATTGCACTTGGAATTATTTTTAGAAATTTTGCTGAAAATATTTGGGGTAGAAGCACTTTTAGATTTCCCGGTCCTTTTGAAGATGACCCTATAAAACTTTTTGGTGCAAATATTTTACCGATGGAAATTTTAGTAGTTTTAGGTGCCGTATCTATGATGTTGCTTGTTGAGATTTTTAACCGCAAATCAATTTATGGAAAAGCTGTTGTAGCTACTGCAAACGATAGAGACGCGGCGGGTTTAATGGGAATTAATACTGGATTAGTCATTACATTTTCTTATGCACTTTCTTCTTTAACAGCTTCTTTCGCTGGGGTTTTAATTTCTCCTTTAACATTAGCAGGATCAGGTGCTGGAGGCGCTTTAGGATTAAAAGCTTTTGCCGTTGCAATTGTTGGAGGTTTATCAAGCGGTTTAGGAATTGTTGTTGGTGGTATTATTTTAGGAGTTAGCGAAACATTAACAGGTTTTTATGTTTCGACGGGTTATAAAGATGTACCTAGTTTAATTATTTTATTAATAGTTTTATCTTTTAAACCAGCTGGTCTATTCGGAAAAACTACAATTAAAAAAGT
The DNA here is from genome assembly GCA_000371745.1 of alpha proteobacterium SCGC AAA280-B11. Lineage (GTDB taxonomy): Bacteria > Pseudomonadota > Alphaproteobacteria > Pelagibacterales > Pelagibacteraceae > Fontibacterium. Next base: position 13,727 of record AQUH01000013.1, on the reverse strand, counting down.
TTAAAAAAGATGAGATTTAAATTTTTAGCATTGGCAGCGGGAATAATAATATTGTCTCTTTTCCCAATTTTCCAAACTAACACTTATTATATTCACATGGTTGAAAGAATTTTGATTTATTCAATTCTTTTATTTGGTTTGGATATAGTTGTTGGTTACACCGGACAAGTATCACTGGGACACGCCGGGTTGTTTGGTGTAGGAGCTTATACTGCTGGAATTCTATACTTTAAATTAGGAGTTCCTTTTTTAATTATTCTTCCAATAGCCGTCATTGTCTCTTGTCTTTTTGGAGCATTACTTGCATTACCCGCTCTTAAAGTTGTTGGCCCTTATATTGCCATGGTCACTCTGGCTTTTGGTACAATTATACAAATCCTAATTAATGAAATGACCTTTTTAACCGAAGGGCCTTTAGGAATTATAATAAAGAAACCAATAATTTTTGGTTTTCAAACTAAGGAAATACATTATTACTGGATAGTCTTAGCGATATCAGCTTTGAGTCTTGTAGTTATTAATAGAATACTTAAGTCAAGATTAGGAAGATCTTTTGAAGCTTTAAGAGATAGCCCCGTTGCTTGCGATTGTATGGGTGTTTCTGTCTATAAATATAAAGTTTATGCTTTTATTATAAGTGCAGGCTTTGCTGGACTTGCTGGCTCTTTATACGCTTATTCAGAGCAATATATTTCTCCTAATACTTACGTATTTGAATTAACCGTTTTATTCTTGCTAGCAATCATTATGGGCGGTCGTAAGACTCGTTTAGGAGCTATAATTGGTGCTGCTATCGTTATTACTTTACCTCAGTTATTAGGAGACGTTAAACTTTTTAGAATTGTTGCAACTGCTCTAGCATTTGTTGTTGTTGCAGGATCAGCTCTTTTAATCTCAAAAAAAATGTCAACCGTGCGAAAAGTTGCTGTGCCTGTCATTGGAACGGTTGGGTTAATGGCTTTTTCATATTTAATAAAAAATATTAGTGATTGGCGTTTAAGTATTTTTGGATTTATGATTCTTCTTGTCGTTTATTATCTTCAAGATGGAATTGTTGGGTTTGTTAATAATTTTTACATGCGAATATTTAGTTCTAAAAAATCAGCAAGAGATCAAATTGATGTTGGAAATTTTGATAAAGATGATGCCATTATTTCTGCCAAAAATTCATCTGCCCCGGACCAGTTATTAAATCTAAAATCAGTTTTAATGCAGTTTGGTGGTTTAAAAGCATTACATGATGTTGATTTAATAGTTAAAAAGGGAACCATTCATGGTCTTATAGGACCAAATGGATCTGGAAAGAGCACCTTAATAAATGTTTTAACAGGAATTTATGTACCTACCTCAGGTACTGTTGAGTTTTCAGGCTCAAGTATTGTTGGAAAGGTTTCTGCAAAAATAGCTTTATCAGGAATTGCACGAACTTTTCAGAATGTTCAATTATTTAACGAAATGACAGCCATAGAAAATATTATGGTTGGTTTAAATCATACCTATAAATCAAATTTGTTTGAGATTGCATTAAATTTACCAAGATTTAAACGTGAGGAATTAGCAGCAAAACAAAGAGCGTATGGCCTTTTAAAATTTGTTGGTTTGGAAGAGCTTGCTAATGAGGAGGCAAGAAATTTAACTTATGGAAAACAACGATTATTAGAGATTGCTAGAGCCCTTGCTTTAGATCCTAATTTACTTTTGCTTGATGAACCTGCTGCAGGATTAACAGCCCCTGACATTAAAGAACTTTTATTAATTATTAAAAAAATTAAAGACAAGGGAATTACAATTATTTTGATCGAACATCATATGGAAGTTGTGATGGCAGTATCTGATGTTGTTTCCGTATTAGACTTCGGACAAAAAATTGCTGAAGGCAAACCTAAAGAAATCCAAAATAATCCAAAAGTTATAGAGGCTTATTTAGGAGCACAAACAACTTAGAAAATTATGTTAATTATAAAAGATTTAGAATCTGGTTACGGCAAAGTAAATGTTCTAAAGAAAATTAATATCGAAGTACCCAAAAATAAAGTTGTTACTCTTATCGGCGCAAATGGTGCGGGCAAAACAACAACGCTTAGAACAATTACCGGAATGATAAAATTAACGTCAGGTCATATTACTTTAAATGGAAAATCGATTGATAATTTTCCTTCATATAAAGTTGCATGTTTAGGATTAGCCCATTCTCCAGAAGGACGTAGAGTTTTTCCATCTCTGACAGTATTTGATAATTTGCAATTAGGCGCCTTTCCAAGATTAACTGGAAGTAGACCTAGGGGAGATTTCAAAGGAGACATAGATAGAGCCATGGAGTTGTTTCCAAAATTAAAAGAAAGAAGAAATCAATTAGCAGGAACTTTGTCAGGCGGAGAACAGCAGATGCTAGCGATGGCAAGGGCGATTATGTTAAATCCAGATATTATTTTACTTGATGAACCCTCTATGGGACTGGCTCCTATTCTAGTTGAAGAAGTTTTTAAGATTATAGCAAGACTTAAAGCTGCAGGCACAACGATGCTTTTAGTTGAACAATTTGCTGTTGGAGCTTTAAATATAGCTGACTATGCTTATGTTTTGGAGAATGGACGCATTTCTATGCATGGTCCAGCTAGCAAACTTAAAAACGATCCAGCAATTAAAGCGGCATATTTAGGCGGACACTAAATAAGTAGATTATTAATCCTTTTAGTAAGATGAATCTTTGTTTTCTATCTACTTCTGAAATTATTTCTAAATAAAATTTAATGAAATTTAAAAATTTTTTTTCATATTTAATAATAGCCTCAGTATTTTTGTACGTTTCGATTTGTGCTTATATGTATGTCATGCAAAGAGATTTTCTATATCAGCCAAATGTTATCCGTCCTCTATTAATAGACAAACTAAATACGAAAGTTCAGGAAATTGAGATTGCATCTACAGATAATATTAATCTCAAATCATGGTTTTATAAAAATAATCAAAACAAATTCACCATACTTTTTTTGCATGGTAATAATGGAAATTTAAAAACAAGGATATACAAATTAAATGAATTTAAAGATTTAAATTTAAATTATTTAATTATTTCGTGGCGCGGCTTTAATGGTAACAATGGAAAACCAACAGAACAAGGACTTTACGATGATGCGCGAAATGCAGTTAAGTGGTTAGAAAAGAATAATATTCCAAAAAGTAAAATTATTTTATATGGCGAGTCTTTAGGGACAGGCGTTGCAGCTGAGCTTGCGCAAAATGAAAAATTTGCTGCCATTATTTTAGAGTCGCCTTATACTTCTATAGGAGACGTTGCAAAAATTCGATATCCGTATTTACCTGTAGATATTTTATTAAAGGATAAATTTTTAACTATAAAAAAAATTAAGAATATCTCAATTCCTGTTTTTGTTATTCATGGGATGCTAGATGGAAAGATACCGACTTATATGGGTAAAAAAATATTTGATGAATTTAAATCAAAAAAATATGCATATTTCCCTGAAAATGATCGTCATATGATACGATATGATTCGCAATTTATATCTGAGCTCAAAAAATTTATTAAAAGCTTAAATTAATTTTTAATAAAGGCTTGGACGAAGTCTTTCGCAACAAAGTTATCTAAATCTTCTTCTTTCTCACCAACGCCGATAGCATAAATTGGGATCTGAAATTGTTTTGCTATTGCAACAAGAATTCCCCCTTTTGCCGTACCATCAAGTTTAGTCATAATAATTCCAGTAATTGGAGTTATTTTTTTAAACTCTTCGATTTGATTGATAGCATTTTGACCAGTTGTTGCATCAAGCACCAATATAGTTTCGTGAGGGGTGTGATTGTCGATTTTTTTTAAAACTCTTATTATCTTAGAAAACTCTTCCATTAAATTTTTTTTATTTTGCAATCTTCCAGCAGTATCAATGATGCAGTAATCAAAGTTATTTTTTTTTGCATATTCAAAGCTTTTAAAAGCAACTGAGGCTGGATCAGAGCCAAGATCTGATTTTATGATTTCAACATTTATTTTTTTGCACCATAACTCTAGCTGTTCTATTGCAGCAGCTCTAAAGGTGTCAGCGGCACCTACAATAATTTTATTGCCTTGATCTTTAAGTTTTTTACATAATTTTCCTATGGTTGTTGTTTTTCCAACTCCATTTACCCCGCATACTAATACGACTATTGGTTTGTTATGAGTAATTGAAAAAAAATTTTTTTGAACGGGCGTCAAAATATTTTCAATTTCTTTAGCTATAATTTGAAAGAAATTTTCTTTAGTTAATTCTTCTTGGCTATACTTCTTATGTGCAATATTTTTTTTAAATTCTTCAACAAAACCTACACCAACATCTGCCTGAATAAGAAGATCTTCTATGTCTTGTAAAATTTCTTGCTGTGGTTTGGATTTATTAAATACCTCATCAATTCCTTTTACAAATTTTTCTGAAGTTTTTTTTAGACTATTTTGAAGTTTTTTAAAAAAATTCATTGCATCATTAATAATTAAATCTTTAGGGTAATATTATTAATGTTTGAAACAGAACCCGTCATTAAGATGTGTTTATTTTTTTTTAATTCAATTTGAAGTGTTCCATTTTTAAAATGAATATTTACTTTTTTTCCAGTTAATCCTAATTTATTTGCAGCAACAGCAGTTGCGCACGCTGCAGTACCACAAGCAAGAGTTAAACCAGCCCCTCTTTCCCAAACCTTAACTGCAATATTTTTCTTATTAATAACTTCCGCAAAAGTAACATTGCATCTTTGAGGAAAAAAATCATGATGTTCAATCTGAGGGCCAATTTTTTTTAACAATTCAAATGTTATTCCTTTAAAAAAAATAACATGAGGATTGCCAACGCTCAAAGTATAACCCGTTAGAATCCCAAGATTTTTAGTTTTAATTTTAATTTTCGCATTATTCATTTTCTTTGACAGAGGAATTTTTTCCCAGTCAAAATTAGGAATTCCCATATCAATAGACACTTCAGTTTTGTCAGTAAGTTTAGCCGCTAAGATTCCACTTTCAGTATTAATTTTTGATTTAGTTAATTTTTTTTCATTCATTAAAAAGTAAGAGATACATCTAGAGCCATTACCGCATGCTCCAGTTTCACCGCCGTCCGAATTATAAAAAGTAATTTTTGCGTTAGTTTTTTTTTCTTTATCTTTATCCATGATGATCACTTGATCGCACCCAACACCTTTTTTTCTATCCGCGATATTTATGATTTGCTGTTTGGAAAGATCGATTTTATCTTTTCTTCTATCAATAATGATAAAATCATTACCGAGACCGTCCATTTTATAAGCTTGTATTTCAGTCATCTATTTGGTTGTTGTATCTTACAAATATTCTCAATTGTTGACTTTTAAAATAGTAAAATATACTTTTAATAAAATTTTCCACAAAAATAAGCAGGTTTTGTGGTGTCCTTCTAATGAAGGAGATCAACACTAGTCAGCGATATTCGCCCACTAGTGCGATAGCTGCTGGAGCTAAAAAATGTTTGAAAATTTAACAAGTAAAATTGAGTCCGTTTTTTCTTTTTTTAATAAAAGCACTCAATTAGATGAAAAACAAGTTGATGAGGGATTAAGAAAGATCCGTCAGGCACTGATTGAGTCCGACGTTGCTCTTTCAGTTGCCAAGGAATTTATTGCAAATGTTAAACCTAAAGCAATTGGACAAGAAGTTTTAAAATCAATAACCCCAGGGCAGTTGCTTGTTAAAATTGTTTACGATGAACTTGTTAAGATCTTAGGTAGTGAGAAATCAGAAATTAATCTTAGTATAGTCCCGCCAGCAAAAATATTAGTAGTAGGTTTGCAAGGTTCTGGAAAAACAACAACTTCAGCAAAGATTGCAAAATTTATTGAAAAGAATTTTAATAAAAAAGTTATGTTATCAAGCTTGGATGTTTATCGTCCAGCAGCCCAGAAACAATTAGAATTATTAGGAAGTCAGAATAATATTCAGACAATACCAATTATTGAAGGACAACTTCCAATAGAAATTACCCAAAGAACTTTAGCCGCAGCTTCTTTATCTGGGTCAGATGTAATTATTTTTGATACCGCTGGAAGAACACAGATCGATAGTTTGATGATGAACGAATTAAGTAATTTAAAAAAAATAATCAACCCTATAGAAACTTTTTTAGTGGCAGATTCTTTAACAGGACAAGACGCAGTTAATATTGCCAGTGAATTTAAAAAAACAGTAGATTTAACAGGAATAATATTAACAAGAATAGATGGTGACGGAAAAGGCGGAGCAGCTCTAAGCATGAGGTCAGTTGCTAATTGTCCCATTAAATTTTTAGGAGTAGGTGAAAAAATTGATGATTTTGAAATTTTTCATCCGGAAAGAATTGCAAATAGAATTTTAGGAATGGGAGATGTAGTTTCTCTTGTTGAAAAAGTATCTGAAAATCTAAAAAAAGAAGAAATTCAGGAATTAGAGGAGAATTTTAAAAAGGGACAATTTACTTTTAATGATTATTTAAAACAAATTAGACAGATGAAAAAAATAGGTGGAATGGGAAAAGTTCTTGGAATGATACCTGGTATCTCAAAGATTAAAAAACAAATAGATGAGGCGGATATTGATGAGAGTATTCTTAACAAGCAAGAAGCTGTTATCTTATCAATGACTTTAAAAGAAAGAGATAATCCAAAAATTATTGATGGTTCTAGAAAAAAAAGAATAGCGAATGGGTCAGGTACTGACATCGCTTTAGTAAATAAGCTTCTAAAACAGCATAAAATGATGACAGGAATGATGAAAAGAATGTCTCAAGGTGGCGGAAGAAATTTTGGGGGTCCAGACGGAATTCCTCCAGAGTTATTTAATAATCTAAAATAGAAAGGAAGAACAAATGTTAAAAATAAGATTGTCTAGAGGGGGAACAAAAAAAAGACCCTTCTATCAAATCGTAGTTGCAGATTCTAGGAATCCAAGAGATGGAAAGTTTATTGAAAAAGTAGGATATTTCAATCCCTTGCTCCCTAAAAGCAAACCAGAAAGATTAAGTTTAGAGTCAGAGAGAATAACTCATTGGATTAAAATGGGCGCTCAACCTACTCTAAGAGTTGCAAAATTTTTAGGTGCCGCAAATCTTGCCCCAGTTCCTGAAAAAAGAAACAATCCAATTAAAGCTTTACCTAAGAAAAAAGCTCAAGAAAGATTAAAAGCAGCTCAGGCTCCAAAAGTAGAGGCGCCAGCAGCAGCTCCAACAGCAGAAGCTGCTCCAGCCCCAGAAACAGCTGCAGCTCCAGTAACGGAGGAAACAAAGACAAATTAATTATTATGTGGTCTGCAAAAATATTCACTTTGTATCCAGAATTTTTTCCAGGGATTTTAGATATCGGGCTTTATAAAAAAGCCAGAGAAAATAAAATTTGGTCACTTGATGTTATAAACATTAGAGACTATGCCTTGGATAAGCACGGGAGTGTAGATGACACTCCTTTTGGAGGTGGAAGTGGAATGGTTATGCGGGCCGACGTAATAGATAATTGTTTGGAAAAAAATATTAAGAACTCAAATAATGAACTTATTTATCTTAGTCCTAGAGGAGAACTATTAAATCAAAATATTGTAAAACAATTATCGCAAGCAAATGGAGTCGATCTTATTTGTGGACACTTTGAAGGAGTTGATCAAAGAGTAATAGAAGAAAGAAAGATCAGAGAAATAAGTGTTGGTGATTTTATTTTATCTGGAGGAGAAAGCGCTGCATTTGTGTTTTTAGATTCCGTAATTAGATTATTACCTGGAGTTATTGGCAATTCTGCTTCATTAAATGAGGAAAGTTTTGAGAATAACTTATTAGAGTATCCTCAATATACAAAGCCTCAAGAGTGGAAAGGTAGAGCCGTTCCAGAAGTACTTTTGTCTGGGAATCACGGTAAAATTAAGGACTGGCGCTTATCGCAATCCGAGGATATAACACGTCGCCAGAGGCAGGATTTATGGGAAAAATATCGCAAATAACTAAATTTTAATGCAAATTTCTACAATGAGAATAGACGAATTAGACAAGCTTCATATAAAAAAAATTGGTGAGAAGAAAAATATTCCAGACTTTTCTCCTGGTGACACTTTGAAAGTGAACGTAAGAATTATTGAAGGAAAAAGACAAAGAATACAGGCTTATGAAGGAGTTTGTATTGCTAAAAAAAATAGAGGAATTAATTCTACTTTTACAGTTAGAAAAATTTCTTTTGGAGAAGGTGTGGAAAGGTTATTTCCAGTACACAGTCCAAACGTAGAGTCTGTTGAAGTTATTAGAAGTGGAAAAGTCAGAAGAGCAAAACTTTACTACTTAAGAGAGAGAACTGGTAAATCAGCTAGAATTACTGAAAAAATTAGAAAAAAAATTGGCGTTGATATTATTCAGCCTTTGCCTAAAAAAGAGGTAATCCAAAATCTTGAAGCACAAGCCGGTGCAGCTGTTGAACAAGCTCCCAAAAAAACGGAAAAAGCTTCGACACCAAAAGTAGAAGCTGAAAATAAAAAAAAGTAACACTAGTTTTTATTTAATGGCAAAGACAATTTACGACAAAATATGGGAAAGTCATTTAGTTGAAGAACAAAATGATGGAACTTCACTTTTATATATTGATAGACATTTAGTTCATGAAGTAACTAGCCCACAGGCATTTGAAGGATTACGTTTATCTAATAGAAAAGTAAAATTACCCAGTTCAACATTAGCAGTTGTCGATCATAATGTACCAACAACAGACAGGTCAAAAGGAATAGCTGACAAAGAATCCGCTATTCAAGTTGAAGCGCTCTCTAAAAATTGCAAAGATTTTGGTATAGAATTTTTTGGTTTAACAGACAAAAGACAAGGCATTGTTCATGTTATTGGTCCAGAACAAGGATTTACGCAACCCGGCATGACAATTGTTTGTGGTGACAGTCATACTTCAACGCATGGTGCTTTTGGTGCATTAGCTTTTGGGATTGGAACTTCAGAGGTAGAACATGTGCTTGCAACACAAACTTTAATTCAAAGTAGAGCAAAAAATTTTAAAATCAATGTTGATGGAAGATTATCATCAGGAGTTACTGCTAAGGATGTAATTTTATCTATAATTGGAAAGATTGGTACAGCAGGAGGAACTGGTTATGTCATCGAATACTGTGGAGAAGTTTTTAGAAACTTTTCTATGGAAGAAAGAATGACAGTTTGTAATATGAGCATAGAAGCCGGAGCTAGAGCTGGACTTATTGCTCCTGACCAAAAAACCTTTGATTATATTAAAGGAAGACCCTTAGCTCCGAAGGGCGAGAACTGGGATAAAGCGCTTAAATATTGGAGTACTTTATATACTGATGAAGACGCTAAATTTGATAGAGAGCTTAATTTGCAAGGCAAAGATATTGAACCAACGGTCACTTGGGGAACAAGTCCTCAAGATATATCTTCAATTAATGGAAAAGTACCTGATCCAAGCTTGGAAAAAAATGAAGATAGAAAAAAATCTATTTTAAGATCTTTGGATTATATGGGCTTAGAACCAAACACTCCAATTCAAGATATTAAAATTGATAAGGTTTTTATAGGATCTTGCACCAACGGAAGAATAGAAGACCTCAGAGAAGTTGCAAAAATTGTTAAAGGAAAAAAAGTAAACAAAAGTGTTGATGCTATTGTTGTTCCTGGCTCTGGACTTGTAAAATTACAAGCTGAAAAAGAAGGTTTGGATAAAATATTTAAAGAATCAGGATTTGATTGGAGAGAACCGGGATGTTCAATGTGTCTTGGAATGAATCCAGATCAATTAAAACCAAAAGAAAGATGCGCATCCACTTCAAATAGAAACTTTGAGGGAAGACAAGGTAGAGGGGGAAGAACACATTTGGTTAGCCCAGTAATGGCAGCTGCAGCAGCTATAGAGGGTAGATTTGTCGATATTAGAAAGATTATTTAATGGAAAAATTTACAAAACTTAAAAGTATAGCTGCTGATCTTCCAATTACGAATGTTGATACGGACATGATTATTCCAAAACAATTTTTAAAGACAATTAAAAGAACAGGTCTTGGTTCAGCTTTGTTTTATGAAATGCGTTACGATGAAAAAGGCGCTCTAATAAAAAGTTTTATTCTAAATAATGCACCTTATAATAAGGCAAAGATTTTGATTTCAGGAAAAAATTTTGGTTGTGGCTCATCAAGAGAGCATGCGCCTTGGGCGTTATTAGATTTTGGAATTAGATGCGTAATCGCAGAGAGTTTTGCTGATATTTTTTATAACAACTGTTTTAAAAATGGAATTTTACCGATTATTCTTCCAGAAAATCAGGTGAAGGAATTGTCGGAAGCTGCAAAACAAAATAAAGAAATTGAGATAGATTTAGTAGATCAAAAAATTCATAAAGGGGATAACAGACCTTTTGATTTTGAAATTGAGCCATTTAGAAAAGAATGTTTATTAAATGGGTATGATGATATTGCGCTTACTTTAAAAAAAGATGCAAAAATTAATAGCTTTGAACAAAAGAAAAAAAGCTTAACTCCTTGGTTATACTAGTGAAAAAAAAACTTCTTATTCTTGCAGGTGATGGAATTGGTCCGGAGGTAATGAATGAAGTTAAAAAAATAATTCTTTGGTTTAATAAAAATAAATCTGCAGAATTTGACATTACAGAGGAATTAGCAGGTGGAATTTCTTTTGATAAGCACGGCACACCAATTACTGACAAGGTAATGGAGATTGCACTAGCAAGTGACGCTGTTTTGTTAGGAGCGGTAGGTGGACCTAAGTGGGATAAATTAGATTTTTCCAAAAGACCTGAAAGAGCACTATTAAGACTTAGAAAAGATCTGGAATTATTTGCAAATTTAAGGCCTGCAATTTGTTTTAAAGAACTTGCTAATGCTTCAACATTAAAGCCAGAAGTTGTTTCTGATTTGGATATTATGATTGTTCGTGAACTAACTGGAGGAATTTATTTTGGAACACCAAGAGGAGTTGAAACATTAGCCAATGGTGAAAAAAAAGGAATCAACACTCATACATACACATCGAGCGAAATACAAAGAGTTGCTAGAGTTGCTTTTGAATTAGCTAGAAAAAGAAACAACAAGGTAACTTCATGTGAGAAATCAAATGTTATGGAAGCAGGTTTATTGTGGAGAGAAGAAGTAGAGGAACTTCATAAAAAAGAATTTAAAGATGTAGAACTTAGTCACATGTTAGCAGATAATTGCGCCATGCAATTAGTTAGAAATCCTAAACAATTCGATGTGATTGTGACTGACAATTTATTTGGTGACATGCTTTCAGATGAAGCTGGGATGTTAACAGGCTCACTTGGAATGTTACCATCGGCATCTTTAAGTGGAAAAAATAAAGAAGGAAAATTTAAATCAATGTACGAACCTTGTCATGGTTCAGCACCTGATATTGCTGGAAAAAATATTGCAAATCCACTTGCATCAATATTAAGCTTCTCTATGGCGTTACGTTATTCTTTTGATATGGACAAAGATGCAGATATGCTTGATCAGTCAGTTAAGAACGTTTTGAAAGAAGGTTACAGAACTCAAGACATAATGGAAAAGGGTCAGAAAAAAATTTCAACTTCAGAAATGGGAGATTTGGTTATATCCAAATTAAAATAGAAAATGAGAACAAATATAGCAATTGTCGGTAGCACAGGAAATGCAGGAAGAAAAACTATCGAAGTTTTAGAAAGAAGAAAGTTTCCAATTAATACACTTTATTTATTAGCTTCAAAAAAGAGTGTCGGAAAATATATAAAATTTAGAAATAAAAATATCGAAGTTAGGAATTTAGAAGATTTTGATTTTAGAAAAGTAGATATTACTTTTTTTTGTGCTGGTTCCAAACTTGCAAAAACTTGGGCACCTAAAATTGCAAAAGACTCAATTGTTATTGAGTACTCAAGTTATTTTAGGGCTTTTAAAAATATCCCACTTATTGTTCCAGAAGTTAACGAACACGCTATTGAGGATTATAAAAAAACAAATATTATTGCTAATCCAAATTGTTCAACAGCTCAGTTAGTTGTTGCATTAAAACCGTTGCATGACAAATTTAAAATAAAAAGAATTGTTACATCGACATATCAATCAGTATCCGGAGCAGGAAAAGCTGCTATGGATGAACTAGTTGCTCAAACTAAAGATTACCTTAATAAGAAAAAAATTAGGCCAAAAAAATTTACTAAACAAATCGCTTTTAACGTTATTCCTCACATAGACGTTTTTATGAAAGATGGATCTACAAAAGAAGAATGGAAAATGGAAAATGAAACAAAAAAAATACTAGGTAAAAATATAAAACTTACAGCAACATGCGTGCGTGTCCCTGTACTTATTTCTCATTCGGAAACAGCAAACGTAGAATTTCAAAAGAAATTTAATATACAACAGATACGATCAATTTTATCTAAGGCGCCAGGTTGCAAAGTGATTGATGAACAAAAAAATGGCGGCTATGCAACTCCCGCTGAGTCTGCTGGAAGTTTCTTAACTTATATCTCTAGAATTAGAAAAGACCCTACAAAAAATGCCGTAAATTTATGGATTGTTTCTGACAATTTATTAAAAGGTGCGGCTCTAAATGCAGTGCAAATAGCGGAGGTTTTGGTTAAAAAGCATATAAGAAATAATTAATATTTTTTATGGAAAAAAACTCCGGTCCACTATCTCCTCATATTCAAATTTATAAATGGCAGTTTTCTTCTTTATTATCAATCACACATAGACTGACAGGTGTAATTAATACTGCTGGCTTTTTTTTAATTGTTTTGTGGATTTTATTTTTAGCTATAGGACCCGAATATTATAATTTTTACCAAAAATTTTTAAGAAGTTTTATTGGTAAATTTATTCTTGTAGGTTTTACCTGGTCATTTATTTATCATTTGCTGAACGGAGTAAGACATCTTGCTTGGGATTTTGGTTATGGTTATGAAATAAAAACCGCAAATTTTTCTGGAATAATTGTTCTTTTGCTTTCAATTATAACAACATTTTTTATTTGGATTATATAATGAAAAATCATGCTTTAAATAAATGGATGATACAAAGAATAAGCGCAGTTATTTTGTTACCCTTATTATTATTTTTTTTATATTCTCTAATTAATTTAGTTAATCAAGATTATACTGGAGCGCTAGATTTTTTTGATAACTATTTGCCAATAATCATTTTTACTTTATTTTTAATATTTGCAGGATTGCATTTCAAATTAGGCTTAAACGAGATTATTGAGGATTACGTTCAAGATGAGCGTTTTAAAAGTATTTTAAATAGAGTTGTAACTTTATATTCAGCTATACTGCCAATCATTGGTATTATATCATTAATAACAATTATTTTATGAGCACTTATCCAATTATTGATCACGAATATGATGTTATCGTTGTAGGAGCTGGTGGTTCAGGATTAAGAGCGGCTGTTGGACTAGCGGAAGCTGGACTTAAAACGGCATGCATTTCAAAAGTTTTTCCAACTAGAAGTCATACCGCTGCAGCGCAAGGTGGAATTTCAGCTGCTTTAGGAAATATGTCAGAAGATGATTGGCGTTGGCACATGTATGACACTGTTAAGGGCGCCGACTGGCTAGGGGACCAAGATGCGATTGAATATTTATGCAAAGAAGCACCTAGAGCAGTAATTGAACTTGAAAAATACGGAGTTCCATTTAGCAGAACCGAAGAAGGAAAAATTTATCAAAGACCATTTGGTGGAA
>AQUH01000012.1 GCA_000371745.1 alpha proteobacterium SCGC AAA280-B11 | reverse complement strand
AAAAAAACAGCTTTAATACCATTAAAGTTTTTTGCGCATAGTATTGGAAATATTGATGAAAAAAGATTTAAAACACATACAAACTTTTTAAGTTTTTGTAAGAAAATTGGTTTTAAAACAAATCCACTCACAAAGACTCTAAGTTCAGTTGATGAAATAATGAAAAGTTATCATCATATTGAAGAGATAAGGTCTTCATTGGATTATGATATTGATGGTATTGTTTACAAAGTAAATGACTTAAGTCTGCAAAAAAGACTTGGCAGTTTATCTTCTTCTCCTAGATGGGCGATTGCTCATAAATTTTCTTCAGAAAAAGCCACAACTGTTATTAGAAAAATAGATATTCAAGTTGGAAGAACTGGAGCGCTAACACCGGTTGCAAAATTAGACCCTGTTAATGTCGGAGGAGTTTTGGTTTCTAATGCCACATTACATAATGAAGATGAAATCATCAGAAAAGATATTAGGTTAAATGATACAGTTATTATTCAAAGGGCGGGCGATGTTATTCCTCAAGTTGTTGAAGTTATAAAATCTAAGAGAGATAAGAGTAGTAAAAAATTTATATTCCCAGACAAGTGTCTTTGTGGGAGAGCCGCTGTAAAAGATTACAATGAAACGTCAAAAAAATTAGATTCTGTTAAGAGATGTTCAGATACAGGTTTCAATTGTGAATTTATGGCAAGAGAAAAGCTTAAGCATTTTGTTTCAAAAGAAGCTCTAGATATCGAAGGTTTTGGAAAAAAAATTATAGAGGATTTTTGGGCTTTAAATTTCATTCGTTTACCGCAAGACATCTTTAGTCTTGATTATAAAAAAGTAGAAAAATTAGAGGGCTGGGGGGAACTGTCAGTTAGCAATTTAAAAACCGCAATTGAAAAAAGTAAAAGTATTAGTCTTGCAAAATTTATATATAGCCTTGGTATAAGACATATCGGCCAAGAAAATGCCAAAAATTTAGCACGTTATTTTGTTTCAATAAAAAACTTTTTAAAATTGTGCGAGGCTAATCTTTTTATAAATGAGATTAGTAATTTAGATGAGATTGATGGCATTGGTGAAACGCAAGTTGAGTCATTAAAAATATTTTTTAAAGACAAAAAAAATAATAAAATTGTTCACGAATTGAGTAAGATTTTAAATATTGAAAATTTTATAGAGAAAAAAATTGATAGTTTCTTTTCTGGAAAAAATATTATGTTTACAGGTGGATTTTATGCAATGAGTAGATCTGAAGCTAAATCATTATCAGAAACTTTAGGTGCAAAAATCTTAAGTTCTGTTACTAAGAAATTAGATTACTTAATTATAGGCTCATCTAAACCAACTAAAAGTAAAGTTGATAAAGCAAAGGAACTGGGCATTAAAATTATTGAAGAAAATGAATGGATGAAGCTATCTAAAAATAGCTGAACAAGCGTTTGTTAACATTGTTAATTCAACATTATTCATAAAGGGTTTTAAAATATAATAAACTTTTTCATGGTAGTTATTAATCCAGTTTATTTCTTTTTGATTTAAAATTTTTTTGTTAATACAATCTTTATCGATAGGAACCATTGTAAAATCTAAAAACTTTAAATTATTATTATTTATTTTTTTACAATAAATTAAATTCTCAATTCGTATTCCAAATTTATTTTCTTTATAAAATCCTGGCTCATTAGAAAGTATCATGCCTGGTAAAATCTTTTGATTATTTAAAGGTGATAATCCTTGAGGTCCTTCATGAACATTTAAAAAGTAACCAACGCCATGACCAGTGCCATGAGAATAGTTATGGCCTATTTTAAATAAAGGAGCTCTAGCAACTTTATCTATATCTTTTCCTGTAGTAGATTTTTTTATTTCATACGAAGACACTGCAATATGTCCTTTTAGAACAGTTGAATAGATTTTTTTTTGTAGTTTAGATATTTTCCCAATGGCTATTGTTCTGGTTACATCGGTAGTTCCGTATAAATACTGACTACCAGAATCTAAAAGGTAAAAGTTATTTCCAGTTATTGCCTTATTAGTTTTTTTATTGGCCCTGTAGTGAACAATGGCTCCATTTTGAGCAAATGCTGAAATAGTATTAAAACTTGGATATAAATAATTTTTGCAAAGCTTTTTAAATTGTTCAAGTCTGTTTTGTGCAGAGATTTCAGTAATTCTTTTTTTACTATAATTATTTTTTAGCCAGAAAATAAATTTTGTTAAAGCGATACCGTCAAATAAATGAGCAATTTTAGTATTACTAATTTCTGTTTTATTTTTTAGCGCTTTTAGTAAGTCTATAGGGTCATTGGTTTTAATAATCTTATTGGAAGAATTAAGATTTTTTTCAAAATCATAACAGCATGTCTTTTTATCTATTAAGATTTTTGATTTTTTTATTTTCTTTATATAATCAAGAAAAAGTTCTTCTTTTTTAAATGTTATATTTTTTTTGAAAAATATCCTAATTTGAAGAGTGATCTTACTTAAGTTTGTAAAAAATATTATTTTTCCATCTTTTTTAACGATCAGTTTACCGTTGGTTAGTGGACTAGATAAAGAGTCGCGTCCTCTAATATTTATTAACCAAGAAATATTCTCAACCGCAGTACAAAATAAATAATCAATCTGATTTGATATAAGTATTTTTTTTAATCTAATAATTTTATCTAAATAGTGCTCTCCATGAAATTTTTTTTCTAGAAGATAGAATTTTTTATCTTTAGTTTTAGATTTATTTTTCCATATTTTATCAATTAAATTATCTTTAATCGGAATGAGTGAGATTTTATTATTTCCAACAATATTATTTAATGTATTTGAGGTAAAAAGTTTTGGGTCAAATCCTAATGAGATTTGTCTACTTAGGTTCTTAAAAACATCTTGGGGTTTTATTTTAGATATTTCGCAAATTTTAAAACTTTTATTAACCTCAACTTTTGCCTGGAGTGTATATCGACCATCGACAAATAAATAAGACGTTTTTTTCAAAATTATAGCAAGACCAGATGAGCCGCTAAACTCAGATATAAATTTTAATCGATCTCTATTCTCAGGAACATATTCTCCAAAATACTCATCATTTTTGGGAATTAAATAACCGTCACAGTTATTTTTTTTAAAAACTTCTCTTAATTGATTAATTTTTTTCATTAAATTTTTTTATAAATTTATCAATTATTTTTTTTTCTCCATGCTTTTTAAAAATAATTATGAGTTTATTATCCTCAATATGAATAACTTTTCCATTGCCAAAATCCTCGTGAGTGACACTTTCACCAACTTTAAAAATAGTATTATTGTTGCTATAAGTTATTTTATTAAAATTATTTTTTATCTTTTTTGCTTGTTGTAATCTATTCCATCCAGGACTTCTTGACGGTTGGTCAAAATCAATTTCTTGATTGAAATCAAAATCTTCTTTTTGATATTCGGTAAAATGATTTTTCATATTTAATTTATCTTTTGGTAGTTCTTCGATAAATCGAGAGGGAAGTGTTGGCATCCAATCTATATCACGATCTCTTTTTCCTCCGTAGATTCTTCTGTTGTTCACAAAAGAGATAAATAACTTTTTCTTTGCTCTGGTAATTGCGACGTAAGCAAGTCTTCTCTCTTCTTCAATTGCCTTTTGACCTTTTTCATCAATTGATTTTTGATGGGGAAATAGACCTTCTTCCCACCCTGGTAAGAAGACAACATCAAACTCAAGCCCCTTAGCAGCATGCATAGTCATTAAGTTTACTTTCTCTCCATTCCAATCTTCATCTGTTGAGGTTTGTAATGAAATATTTTCAAGAAAGTCTTGAAGACTAGAGTAGTTTTTCATTG
The DNA here is from genome assembly GCA_000371745.1 of alpha proteobacterium SCGC AAA280-B11. Classification (GTDB taxonomy): domain Bacteria; phylum Pseudomonadota; class Alphaproteobacteria; order Pelagibacterales; family Pelagibacteraceae; genus Fontibacterium. The sequence goes on along the minus strand of AQUH01000012.1, from coordinate 25,111 downwards.
ATAATATTAACTCTTTTAAGTTTTCAAGTTTACTATCTGCTTCAGGTGTTTTTTCATTCATTAGCATTTGAGAATATCCAGATTCATCCAGAACTTTTTCTGTCAGCTCATAATGAGAAAGTTCTTTTGATAGTTTTCTCCATAATTGAATATCATTAATAATTTTTTTTAAGCTTAAAACAGTTTTTCCCTTAGAGTTTTCTTGCTCACAATAAAAAAGAGATGCCTGTTCTAAATTAATATCCCTCTCTTTAGCAATTTTATGGATTTCTTTTAAAGTTGCATCGCCAATAGCACGTTTAGGAGTATTAATTATTCTTTCAAAAGCCAGATCATCATTTTCTTGATAAACAATTCTAAGGTAGCAGATTGCATCTTTAATTTCTGCACGGTCATAAAATTTTAATCCGCCAATAACTCTATAAGGTAGATTAATTTTTATAAAACGATCTTCGAATTCTCTTGTCTGAAAAGAAGCTCTTACAAGTATAGATATTTGATTAAGCGAATATTCCTTTGATAAATTTTTTTCAATTTCGTCAGCTACTCTTACAGCTTCATCATAACCATTATTATAGCAATTAACGTCAATCAAATCTCCATTGGCGTTTTCGGACCATAATTTTTTACCTAGTCTATCTTCATTATTTGATATTAAAGAAGAGGCTGTATCTAAAATATTTTGTGTAGATCGATAATTTTGTTCTAGTTTTATAACTTTTGTGTGTGTATGAATTTTTTCAAAATTTATAATGTTTTTAACTTCAGCGCCGCGCCAACTATAAATAGACTGGTCATCATCTCCTACGCAGCAAAGATTGTTATTTTTTTTAGATAAAAGATCTAACCATATATTTTGAATAAAATTTGTATCTTGATATTCATCAACAAGAATATATTTAAAATTATTATGATACAGTTCTAAGATTTCTGGTACGGTTTTAAATATTGTAACGCAATGCAAAATAAGATCTCCAAAATCAACACAATTCATAATCTTTAATCTTTGTTGGTAGATTTTATATATTTTTAGCGCTGTATCTTTAATGTAGTTTTCATTTATAATTTTAACTTCACTAGGAGTAAGACCTTTATTTTTCCAGTCATCTATAAAAGCAGCAATTAATTTTGGAGGGATTTTTTTTATATCGATATTTTCAGATTCAATTATATTTTTAATTAGTCTTAATTGATCAAGAGTGTCTAAAATTGTAAAATTTGATTTTAAACCAACGGCCTCAGCATGTCGTCTTAAAATTTTATTGCTAATAGAATGGAAAGTTCCAAGCCAAGGTATAGAAGAAGATTGAGCGCTAAGAAGTTTTAATATTCTTTCTCGCATTTCATTTGCGGCTTTATTAGTAAAGGTTACGCAAAGAATTTGTGTTGCCCAACATTTTTTTGTTTCAATAAGATGAACAACTCGAGTTGTTAAAACTTTAGTTTTCCCAGAGCCTGCGCCAGCAAGAATTAGTAGTGGTCCATCACTATGAGTGACAGCTTCTTTTTGTTGATTATTAAGGTTTAATAGGTAATTTTGGTTCGTGGAATTCATAAAATCAAATAGATCAAGTAGTTAACATAATATAACAAAAATTAAATGATTCTTAGGAAATTACAGTCTTTAGAGTTTTTAGCGTCTTTAAAGTCCTTAAAGTCTTTTTATAATCACAAAATATACAGTGGCATAATGGTTGTAATAGCAGCTACAATATTTTTAATTTTTTTATCACCCTATTTTATAGATTTAGACAAATATAGACCTGAGATTGAAAATCAGATTCAAGAAAAGTTTTTTATCAAAATAAAGATTAATGAAAAAATTTCTTATAAACCATTTCTAAGGCCTCATATCCAACTATTTTCGGTGGATATTTTCGACGTCAATAAAAAAGAAGATGTCTATTTAGGAAATATATATAAAATTAATTTACGTATAAATATTTTTAATATTATTTTAAGAAAATTTAATATTAACGATATTGAGATTCGAGATGGTATTATTGAAGTTGATGGTAATTATTTTGATAATTTTTTTAAACATAATGACGCAGTTAAAGACTTAAAAGTTATTAAAATTAGTAATTTAGATTTTAAATATTCTTCAAGCAAAAATTCTATTGAAATTAGTGACATTGATAGCGAAATAATTTTTGAACAAGGTAATGTAAAAAAATTTAATTTGACAGGAAATTTATTTAATCTACCTATTGCAGCTAATTTTAAGGGCTCTAAAGATAAAGATCAAAGTATTGGAAAATTGTCGGTTGAATCTCCAGATCTTAAATTTTACTTAGACGCTAATTTAACTAATATTAATTTTTTAAAAAATGAATTCCTTGGAAATGGAAGAATTAGATTTGCAAATACTTTAAGTACCATTGGTTTAAATAATTTAACTCTACAGTTTAATTTTGATTTAAAAGATGAGTTTGTAGAATTAAATAATATTTTAGTTAATTCTTTTCTTTATAAAGGAACCGGAAATGCGAAAATTTCTATAAAACCTAAACTTGCATTTGCAGGCGAATTTAATTTTATAGACACTAATTTTAAAAAATTATCTAACAGTGATTTAAAAGATAATTTAGTTCATCATAAACTATTTAATATTCATGATGATTTTTATGGAGTTTTTAAATTAAATTTTAAAAACATGGTAACTAATCATAATCTTTTCTCTGATGCCAATGCATTAGTTATTGTAGAGGGAGGAGATGTGAACGTAAAAGAGCTAAATTTAATTTCAAAATCTAATGATCAATTAAAAATAAATGGTCGTTTTATTACTCAAAATAGAGAAACGATATTCTTCTTTAATTCTCAGATTAACCTTAAAAATGTTAGAAATTTTTATAAAAATACAAATGGTGCAAGGGAAAAAATAGCTCTTTTACCAAATGATATTCTTTCTGCAAAAATGAGCGCCGATTTAAACATGAAAAAAGGAAGAATAGTTATTAATGAGATTGTTGGAGGTAATAGTAAGAAGTTCAGTAGAGTAAGTCTTAATACTATCCAAGAAGAGTTTAATCTGCGTTTAAATAAAGATATTTTGAATATTTTAGATGCAAGAATTTATAGTTTCTTGTTCTAACTTGGGTGAACCATTTTTCTTGGGTTCATTATTTGATTATATTCCCTCTCATTAACTAACCCGCTTTTCAAAGCTTCCGCTTTTAAAGATGTCCCATTTTTATGGGCTCTTTTTGCAATCATAGATGCATTGTCGTAACCAATTTTTGGAGCAAGAGCTGTCACTAACATTAAAGAATTATTTAATAATGCAGAAATTCTTTTTGTATCGGCCTTAAGTCCTTTGAGGCAGTATTGAACAAAGCAATTAATGGAGTCAGATAGTAATTCAATAGATTGCATCATGCTGTGACCAATGACAGGTTTAAAAACATTTAATTCAAAGTGACCGTTCGATGCAGCAACAGTAACTGTTGTATGATTACCCATAACTCTTGTGCATACCATAGTCACCGCTTCACACTGAGTTGGATTTACTTTGCCTGGCATAATAGATGAACCCGGTTCATTTTCTGGAAGAATAAGTTCTGCATAACCAGCTCTAGGTCCCGAGCCAAGAAATCTTATATCATTTGTAATTTTCATTAAAGCAACCGCAAGAGTATTAAGTGTTCCAGATAGATTTACTATTGGTTCATGACTTGCAAGTGCTTCAAATTTATTTGGAGCAGTTTTAAATGGTAATTTAGTAATTTTTTTAATTTCTACTGCAATTTTTTTATCAAAACCTTTTTTACTATTAATACCTGTGCCAACAGCCGTTCCCCCTTGGGCAAGAAAATAAATTTCTTTTAGAGCAATTTCAATACGTTTAATACAATTTTTTATTTGCGTTTGATAACCTGAGAATTCTTGACCTAATGTTAAAGGAGTTGCATCTTGAAGATGAGTTCTTCCAATTTTAACAATATTTTTAAATTTATTAACTTTTATTGCTAATTCTTTTTCTAATAATTTTAAAGAAGGAATAAGTCTTTTGTTCACATCAATAGCAACAGCTATATGAATCGCACTTGGATAAGTATCGTTTGTGGATTGCGATTTATTTACATGATCATTTGGATGAACAGGTGTTTTTGAACCCATTTTTCCACCTAAGATTTCTATAGCGCGATTAGAAATAACCTCATTAACATTCATATTTGTTTGTGTACCAGAACCTGTTTGCCAAACTTTAAGGGGAAAGTGACCGTCAAATTTTCCTTTAATTACTTCATCGGAGGCCTTGATAATTGCTAGTGAGACTTTTTTATCTAAAGACTTGAACTTAAAATTAACAATAGCGGCAGCTTTTTTGATGATAGCGATTGCTTTAATTATTTCTAATGGAACTAATATTTTTCCAATTTTAAAGTACTTTAAAGAACGTTCTGTTTGAGCGCCCCAGTACTTATCAGCAGGTACTTTGATTTTACCAAAACTATCTGATTCAATTCTTGATGCCATATGACTATTATCTTATATCACTAATGATAATTTTTAATAGTTGGTAAAGAAGAAGAATTTATGAATGTTTTAATTATAGGCGCTACTTTTGGCATAGGCTATGAACTTAGTAAAAAATACTTAGATCATTGTGATAATTTAATTTTATTAGGAAGAACCCAAGAAAAATTACAAAATTTAAAATTAGAACTTAATTCAAAAAGAACAAAAGTTTCTACTTTTTCTTTAGACGTTACGGAAAAAGAAAATTGTAAAAGAATAGTTAGTGAGATTATTAAAGAGTTTAAAACAATCGATCTTGCAGTTTATTGCTCTGGCTATTATGAGCCTCATGACACTTTTGATATTAGATTAGATCTTTTTGAAAAAACTTTTGCAGTTAATTTTTTTGGTATGATTAATTGTTTTTCGATTTTGTTGCCTCATTTTAAATCACAAAAATCGGGACATCTTGCAGCTATAAGTTCACTAGCTGGATTTGGAGGACTTCCAAATTCTTCTTCTTATGGTCCATCTAAAGCAGCAATGATTAATTATTTTGAATCTATTAAAATTGACTGTGACAAAAATAATATTTCTTTGAGCATTATTAATCCTGGCTTTGTTAAATCTAGATTAACAGAAAAAAATACATTTAATATGCCATTTATTATGGAAGCAGATAAAGCCGCTGAAATTATTTTCGAAGGACTATTAGCTGGAAAATATGACATCACTTTTCCAATTCAAATGAAAATTATATTTAAAATATTACAACTATTACCAAGACCTATTTATTTTTTTCTAGTTAAAATATTGACGAAAAATATTTAAATGTTTTATGAAAAACACGTCTTTTGTTGCATAAATAAAAGGCCCGATTCAAATCCTAAAGGCTGTTGTAGTTTAAAAAATTCAGAAGATTTACAGACAGAATTAAAGATAAAAATCAAAAATCTGAAATTAAATAAAAAAATTAGAATTAATAAAGCAGGTTGTTTGGATCGATGCGATCATGGACCGGTAATGGTTATTTATCCAGAAGGAGTTTGGTACACTTTTAAAAACTCAGAAGATATTGATGAGATTTTAAATTCTCATTTGTTAAATAACAAGATTGTAGAAAGATTAAAAATATAATTTTTTACTTTAGTGCTATAGCAATATCTTTTTTTAAATCAGCAACTGTCTCTAAACCTATAGAAAGTCTTATCAAATTATCTGTAATACCAAGGGATAATCTTTCTTTTTCATTCAAAATACGATGTGTAGTTGTTGCCGGGTGAGTCACGATAGATTTTGTGTCGCCTAAATTGTTAGAGATATCAAATATTTTTAATTTATTAATAAATTTAAAAGCATTTTTTTTATTTCCTTTAATTTTAAAACTTAAAATTGTTCCACCAAGTATTTGTTGTTTTTTAGCAAGCGTGTATTGAGAAGAAGTTTTTAGAAAAGGATAAAACACCTTCTCAACTTTTGAACTCTTTTGTAGAAACTTAGCAATTTCTAAAGCGGCATTAGACTGCGCTTCCACTCTAAGTTTAATAGTTTCTAAACCCTTTAACAAAACCCAAGCATTAAATGGGCTGATAGAAGGGCCGGTATGTCTAAGAAATGGTTTTAAAATATTTTCTTTAAATTTTGTTGAAGACAAGATTGCTCCGCCCAAAACTCTTCCCTGTCCATCTATGTGTTTTGTTCCAGAATAAACAATAATATCGGCGCCCAGCAAAACAGGTTTTTGCAGAACCGGACTTGCAAAAATATTATCAATAACAGTTTTGATTCTATGTTTTTTTGCAATATTACAAACTGCCTTAATATCTATAAGTTCTAAAAGTGGATTTGAGGGTGTTTCAAAAAAGAATATTTTTGTATTTTTTTTAATAGCTTTTCTCCATTCGTTTTTATTTTTCCCATCTACAAACGTTACTTCAATTCCATAACGAGGCAGAATATTTTTTACAATTTCTTTGCAAGAACCAAATAAAGCAGAGGCAGATATAAGATGATCGCCTGCTCTTAACTGACACATTAATGAAAAGAAAACAGCAGCCATACCGCTTGCTGTTGCAAAACAATCTTCAGAACCATCTAACAAAGCTAATCTTTTTTCAAATGTTTCGATGGTAGGATTTGAGTAACGAGTGTACTGAAAACCTTTTTTACTTCCTTTAAAAATAGCTTCAGCTTGTTCAGCGCTATCATAAACAAATCCCGAAGTTAGGAATAACGCTTCAGAAGTTTCATTAAATTGACTTCTGTTCAATCCGCCTCGGATTAAATTAGTGTTAGTTCCTAACTTATTTTTTTTCATTTTTCAGTTCTTAATTCTTTAGCCGCCTGCACCATAGTTTCTAGTGCAGCTATTGTTTCAGGCCAGCCTCTTGTCTTAAGACCACAATCTGGATTCACCCAGATTCTTTTCTTATCAATTAATTTAGAAGCTTTTTGAATAAGTTCTTTCATCTCATTCTTATTTGGAACTCTTGGTGAGTGAATATCGTAAACACCAGGCCCTACTTCATTTGGATATTTGAACTTCTCAAATGTTTTTAATAGCTCCATTCTAGATCTCGATGTTTCGATTGAGATAACATCAGCATCTAAAGCCGCGATTGCGTCAATAATATCTTCAAATTCAGCGTAACACATGTGCGTGTGTATTTGAGTTTCATCTTTTGCAACAGCAGCGGAAATTTGGAACGCTTTAACAGCCCAATCCAAATATTCTTTCCAGTTACTTTTCTTTAATGGCAAACCTTCTCTTAAAGCAGGTTCATCAATTTGAATCATTTTAATGCCGTTTTTTTCAAGATCCTCAACTTCATCACGTATAGCAAAAGCGATTTGTTGAGCTGTATCTTTTCTTGGCTGATCATCTCTTACAAATGACCACTGAAGAATTGTTATTGGACCTGTTAACATACCTTTAACAATTTTCTTTGTTTGATTTTGTGCAAATTTTGACCATTTTACAGTCATTGACTCTGGACGAGAAACGTCACCGTAAATAATTGGCGGTTTTACACATCGAGAGCCATAGCTTTGTACCCAGCCACTAGATGTAAATGTAAATCCTTTAAGTTGCTCACCAAAGTATTCAACCATGTCATTTCTTTCAAATTCTCCATGAACAATAACATCGATGTCTATTTGCTCTTGTTTTTTGATAGCATCAATTGTTTTTGCTTTTAGAAAATCCTCATACTCATTTAGGCTTAATTCATTTTTTTTAAATTTAGCGCGAGCATTTCTAACATCTGTCGTTTGAGGAAAAGATCCAATGGTTGTTGTTGGGTACAAAGGTAATCCAAAAACTTCACTTTGTATTTTACATCTTTTTTCAAAGTTAGATTTTCTATTTAAGATTTGAGCCGTAATATTTTTTGCTCTTTGCTTAACTTTATCATCATGAATTAACTCAGATTTTTCTCTGCTCGTGATATCTTTTTTACTCTCATCTAAGAAATTTTTAATTTCATTGTTACCGTTGTTTAATGAAATTTTAATATGATTAAGTTCAACTAATTTTTGCTTAGCAAATGATAACCATTTTCTAATTTTTTCAGGAACTTTAGTTTCTAAACCCAAGTCATAAGGAGTGTGTAATAATGGACAAGAAGATGAGATCCATAAATTTTTTATGTTTTTTGCATATTCTGCAACTTGTTCAATCTTTTTATTAACATCTGATTTCCAAATATTTCTTCCATCAACAATTCCAACAGAGATAGTTTTGTCCGTGTTTTTTAAAGAATCTATATTCGAGATTTTGCCACGTATTAAATCAAAATGAATACCATCGACATCACTTGTCAAAACTTCTTTTTCGATTTCAGAATCAAGTTTTTCAAAGTAAGTTGTTAGTATAATTTTAGATGAACCAGCGAATTTCTTTAATTGATTTAAAGTTTTTTTAATCAATTTAACAAAATCAGCATTTTGGTTTTTAACTAAAATAGGTTCGTCGATTTGAATCCATTCAGCGCCTTTTTTATTTAACGTAGATAAAATTTCACCATAAACTGGAAGCAAATTATCTAATAAATCAATACTTTTAAAAGATTCATCAGTAGTTTTTCCAAGGCTTAAGAAGGTAAGAGGGCCTAAGATAATAGGCTTTGTATTAAAACCTAATTTTTTTGCCTCATCAAATTCATCAAAGGGTTTATTAGAACTTAATTTAAATTTTTGATTTTTTGAAAATTCCGGCACTAAGTAATGATAATTAGTGTCAAACCATTTTGTCATTTCAAGTGCTGGCACATCCAAATCTTTTGTTTGTGAACCACGTGCCATTGCAAAATAAGTTTTAAAAGAAACTTTGTCGTCTTTATGTTTGTATCGTTCTGGAATTGAACCTACTAAACAAATGGTATCTAAAACTTGATCATAAAATGAGAAATCATTTGAACAAATATAATCAACACCATTATCTTTTTGCGTTTGCCAGTTATTTTTTTTTAATTCACTAGCGCATTTTAATAAATCACTCTCAGAAATCTCAGATTTCCAATATCTTTCTAAAGCATTTTTTAATTCTCTTTTAGGACCTATTCTTGGGTATCCGATGCAATTTATTTTGATCATTATATGTATATCTCCTTTGGGTTAAAAAATTGATTTGTATTCTTATTATATTCTTTTTTTTGCACTTCTTTCCCTGCTAACAGATTTTTACAAACTGCATATGATAATTCATATTTATTAAGTGTGTAAAAATGAAATTCGTTAACACCTTCAGCTTGTAATTTGTTTATAAGATTACAAGCAATGTCAATGCCAACGAATTTTTGTTCTTCTTGATTTTCTTTTAAATTAGAGAATTTGTCTTCAATCCATTTAGGAATAGATGTTCCGCATTTTAAACTAAAATCTTTTACTTTTTGAAAATTGCTAATTGGCAAGATGCCAGGAATAATAGGCGCTTTGATTCCATAAGCAATTGACTTGTCTCTAAATCTTAAAAATTTTTCATGATCAAAGAAGAATTGAGTTATGACCTTATCACCGCCTTGCTCTACTTTAATTTTCAAATTTTCTAGATCTTCATTTTCGTTTTTAGATTCTGGATGTTTTTCAGGATAACCTGCAACTGCAATATCAAAGTTACCAATCTTTTTTAAACCTTTAATCATGTCAGCAGCATTAATGTAGCCTTTTGGATGGGGTTGATATTTTGTATCTTTTTTTCTTACGTCGCCTCGCAAAGCCACAATTTTATTTATACCGTTATTTAACCAATCCAGAGCAATACTATTGATTTCATCTTTGCTCATATCAACGCATGTAAGGTGTCCAGCAACAGGAGTTCTTGAATTTTTTTTTATTTTTTTTACTAAATAGTCGCTTTTATCTCTCTCGCCACCACCAGCCCCAAACGTAACGGACACAAATTTTGGATTAAATACTTCTAGTTTAGTGAAACTTTCCCATAAGCCTTCATCAGCAGCCTTATCTTTGGCTGGAAAGAATTCAAAACTAATATTCAAATCTTTGCTCATAATTTGTTCTAAACAAAGGTTTTTTTTGAATTTTTGTAAAAAAACCACCAGATAAAGCGGCGGTTATTAAGTGCTTCGCTTTAGCTGGATTTATAAAGCGCCCGCAATTTGAAAATAACTCAGCGCTGGGATTAAATAACTTTATTAAGATAATTAGTCAATATAGACCTAGATTTATCAATGATTCCAAACAATTTTTTACTGTTTGTTCAGTTAATTACCGTACTCTTTATTACACCTGGCCCGCAAAGAATTTTGATTATTACTAACTCTATGAATTATGGATTTCCTAAAAGTTTATGGACAGGATTAGGCGATGTATCTGCAAATGCAATTCAGATGGTATGTGCAACATTTGGAGTTTATGCACTCATAAAACCACATCCACAAGTATTAGATACTTTTAAATGGATTGGTGGATTATATTTAATTTATTTAGCAATAAAATTTTTAAAAAGAAAGACTAGCGTCTCAATCGATAAAAGTTTTGGAACTCGTTCAGCAATTGATTTATTTAAAGATGGCTTTATTTCTGCTTTCTTTAGCCCAGGCGCTATAGTTTTTTTTGTTGTTATGTTTCCTAATTTTTTAGATCCAAATAATAACTTTTTAATTCATTTTATTATTTTAATGACAACACACGTTGTTTTAGATTTTTTCTTTTTATCAATTTATGCAGGGGTATCTAGTAAGGTTGCAGTTTTTTTAAAAAACTATCCTAATCTAATAAGTAGATTATCAGGATGCGCTTTGTTATTTTTGGCTTATAAAATCTTGAGCACAAAAATTAATTTATGAGCATAACTTTTAATAAAGATTTCAAACAAGGTTGTATTGCTGGAGCAGGGATTCCTGGAATAAGTCTTGCAGCAAGTTTCTTTGCTTTAGGAGCCCTTTTTAAAAATGCAGGTTTGAATGCTACGCAAAGTTTTCTTTCAACATTAATTAGTTTTGCTCTGCCAGGACAAGTAGTGATGGCTGAGACCGTTATCGTTCATGGAACTTTCCTAAATATTTCCAACTCCACCCATTACCGCAATTAATAAAACTAAGATTGATATATCAACGTTGAAGGCATTATTAGGATCTACAATTAAAACATATTGAGCGTAAATACTTCCTATCGGAGCCATAATCATTGCAGAAATTATGAATGCAATAATTTTATATTTAGAGACATGAATTCCAAGGCTTGAAGCTGCTTCTGATTGATCACGAATTGCTCGCAGTCGATATCCAAGTTTAGATCTGTTTAATAGCCACACTAAAAAAAATGTGACAATAAAGAATAGAAGCGAAATATAATAATAGGCGACTTTACTTTTGTGAAACTGCATTGATGACCAAGGACTTTCTCTATTAATAGGTATCCATAATCCTGATGATGAACCGACCTCAGGCCATCTTTGAAAAATAACTTGAAAACTTATTCCAATTAATAATGTTGCAATTGCAAAATAGTGACCTTTTAATCTTAAAATTGGGATTCCAATTAACATTGCAACAAACCCTGAAATTCCAATTCCAATTAAAATTCCAATCCAAGGAGTAATATGGAATTTGACATAAAAATAAGCACAAGCATAGGCGCCTATGCCAAAAAAGATTGCATGCCCCAAACTAATTTGGCCTGAAAAACCCGCAAGTACGTTCCATGATTGAGCCATTACAGCGTGCATAAAGATCATCATCATTAAGTGAATTGCAAATTTAGAAGGAGAGGTGAATGGGAATAAAAACAAACCTAAAACAATAATACCAATAATAATAAGAGAGTTTTTATTAAAGTACCACAGCGGCTCATTTTTTGCCTGTAATAATTTAGCTGAAATATTATTCATCATATTAATATCTCCCAAAGATTCCTTGTGGTCGTACAATGACTACAAATAAATAAACTGCAAAAACATATAACAATTTAAATGAAGGATCGATTACTAGTCCACCAACTGACTCGACAACTCCAATAATAATTCCAGCAATTAAGCTTCCAGTAATACTTCCGAATCCTCCGAGCGCAACTGCGACAAACGCAAATAAAGAAAAATTTACACCTACATCTGGAAAGACATAATAAAAGTTTGAGAGCATTGATCCTGCAACAGCAACGCAAGAAAGTCCTATCGCCCAACCAAGTGCAAACATTTTATTAGAAGGAATTCCTAAAATTTCAGCAGCTTGTCTATCTTGAGAAGTTGCCTGTAATGCCGTTCCTGTTTCTGTTTTTGTTACAAATAAATAAAGTAAAACAAATGCAACAAGACAAACCAAGCTTGCATACAATTGAGGTTTGCCGATAAAAATTCCAAGTATTTCAAACTTTCCTTGAATGAGTGGATTTTTAATTGTTCTAAAGTCTGGAGTAAAAAATAATTGTGCTAAAGCTCTGATTGCAACAGCCAGACCAAATGTTGCGCAAATTTGAACTAACATTGTTGAATTTAAAATTTTTCTAATAATAAAATAATGCGTGAGAACACCGATTGCTGCCATAACTATTATAGTAATTGGAATTGAAAAAATCGGATCTAAACCAAATAATGCCCACAACCAAAAAGCTGAGAACATAGAAATCATTAAATGATCTCCATGTGCAAAATTTACAATTTCCATTAGACCAAAAATTAGACTCAATCCCGCGGCAATTAATGCATAGATTAATCCCATCAGAATCCCGCTTATAATTGCTTGTATGATTGCTTGTGAAGTCATCCCCGAATACTTGTGTTTACAAAATTTTAAATTGTAGCTAATCTATTTAAAAAAATAACGGAGATCTATGAAAAAAAACTTATTATGTTTTGTAGCTGCCATTTCTCTATCATTTAACTCATTTGCCGTTGCGCAACAAAAAGTTAATGAAGTAGTGATTGGTGTTCTACATCCATTAACAGGTCCAGTTGCACAAATTGGTCTTGATTCAATTGCAGCTCTTAAAACAGCTGTAGAGATTGTTAACGAAGATGTTGATCTTGATTTTCCTTTTGCAAAAGGAAAAGGTTTACCAGGATTAAAAGGCGCCAAAATTAGATTAGTTATCGCTGACCACCAAGGAAAACCAGAAATTGGCCAAGGTGAAGCTGAGAGATTAATTAATAATGAAAAAGTTCATGCATTATTTGGCGCATACTTTTCAGCCGTAACTGCAACAACAAGTTTAGTTGCTGATAGAGCTGGAATTCCATACGTGAACGGAGCTTCAACAGCACCTAATTTAACAGAACGTGGTCTAAAGTATTTCTTTAGAGTAACTCCGCATGATGGTGAATTCACACAAGTGATGTACGATTTTATGTCGGATTTGCAAAAGAAAAAGAATGTTAAATTATCAAGTGTGAGCATTTTGCATGAAGATTCTCTTTGGGGAACTGATAGCGGAACTACACAAGAGAAACTAGCAAAAGAAAAGAACTACAAAGTTTTAGATAAAATTGCTTATAATTCAAAAGCAACATCTTTAACTTCAGAAGTTCAAAAACTAAAAGCGTCCAACGCTGATGTTTTGCTTCCTTCTTCTTATACATCTGATGCGTTTCTTTTCTTAAAAACAGCAAAAGAATTGGATTACAATCCAAAACTATTAATTGCGCAAAATGCTGGGTATGTAGACCCAACATTCTTGTCTACAATGGGTAAAGATGCTGAAGGTGTAATCACAAGATCACCTTTCAACTTCGATCTTGCAAAAAAAGTCCCTAACCTTGCTAAAGTGAATGAAATATTTAAAAAACATTCAGGTGGAAGAGATTTATCTGACGTTCCTGCAAGAGAATTTACTGCATTCATGGTTCTTGTAGACGCGATCAATAGAGCTGGTTCGACTGATCCTGAGAAAATTCGTGTTGCTTTAACAAAGACGAATATTCCTGCTAAAAACTTAATCATTCCTTATAAAGGTGTGAAGTTTGGAGCAAACGGACATAACGAGTTGCAAAGAGGTATTTTAATGCAAGTACAAAATGGACAATATTGCACAATTTATCCATTTGAATTCGCAGCCTGCGAAGTGAAGTATCCAATGCCAACTTGGGCACAAAAGAAATAATTAAAAAATAATTTAATTTAAAAGAAGAGGGGTGATTAGTTTCATCCCTCTTTTTTTTACAACTAATTAACTCTTTTTAATTGATCTAACGGTTTTAGTTTAAAGCCGTTTTTAATCAGAGTTTCTCTTAAATATTTTGCATTCTCCACTGCAGTTTTTTCATCGCCATGAACACAAATAGAGTCTATATCACACGGAATTTGTTTTCCTGAATAGCAATTAAGAGCTTGGTTTTCTAACATTTTAAGAACGTGTTTTGCAGATTCTTCTCTTCCTAAGATCATTGCATTAGGTTTTGATCTTGCAACAAGATATCCGTTATCTTCATAATTTCTGTCCGCAAATACTTCACAAGCTACTTTTAATTTTAAATGCCTTGCAGCTTTTTCCATTTCAGTTTGTGCGTGGGCAAGAAAAATCAAATTGGCATCAAATTGTTTAATCGCCATACCAATTGCTAAAGATAATTCATAATTTTCACAGGCCATATTGCTTAATGCGCCGTGCGGTTTGACATGGGTCATTTTCATTCCAACCTTATCTGCAGCTTTAGTTAAAACTTCGCACTGATCGATGACAATTTGTATAATTTCATGAGTTGCTAAATTCATTCTTTTTCTGCCAAAATTTTCTCGGTCCATAAATGAAGGATGAGAACCAATGCTTACGCCATTGTCTTTTGAAATCTTAATAGTTCTTTGCATCGTCTCTTCATCGCCCGCATGATAACCACAAGCAATGTTTGCAGAATTTACAATTTTTAATAAAGCAGGATCATTTTCAGTGGAGTGAAATTTTGAGCTTTCGCCAAGATCACTATTAATATTTACTTCCATTATATTTCGCTTTTGTTAATTTAATTTTTAAAGATTTATACAATATTCATGATAAAAAAAATAACTAATATCAGTGATCAAGGAATTATTTGTGATTTTGGTGAAGAGGTAAACAAAGACATTAACAAAAAAGTTATTAGTTTATTCAATTATCTTAAAGAGAAAAGTAATAAAGACGAAATTAAAGGCGTTTATAATATTATCCCATCTTATAACAAGCTTGTCGTTCATTTTGATTTAGAAAAAAATAATTCACATAAACTTAAAGAATTTATTCTATCTATCGATATTAAAAAATTAACTACCTCCCAAAAAAATAAATCTTGGACTGTTCCTATTTGTTATGACGATGAATTTGCTCTTGATTTAGAAAATTTAACCAAGTCGCTAAAATTATCTAAAGAAGAAATCGTCAACACTCACCTAAAAACTGAATTTTATGTTTATATGATAGGTTTTATGCCAGGTCATCCTTATATGGGAGACCTCGATAAAAAATTATTTACAAGCAGATTGCAATCACCACGAATTCAAGTTCCAATAGGTTCTGTTGCGATCGCAGAAAAATTTTGCATTGTATATCCTTATTTAAGTCCAGGAGGTTGGAATATTATTGGCAGAACATCTATTAAATTATTCGATACTAAAAATTTAACGAACCCTTGTTTATTTTCTCCAGGCGACACAATAAAATTTGAAAAAATTAACAAATCTGAATTAAAATGATGGAACAAAATCATTTTGAAGTGTTAAGACCGGGAATTAATTCGACCTTTCAAGATAAAGGCAGATTTAATGTTCAATACATGGGTCTAGCTCCTGGTGGGGCAATGGATTATCAATCTTTTCTACTTGCTAATATTTTATTAGATAATGATAAAAATACTGGAGCAATAGAATTTGCTTATCAAGGTCCTCTTCTAAAATTAGTTAAAGGAAAAACTAAGATCGTAATTACAGGAAATGTTTTTTTTAAAATATATTCCTCAAATGGGGAAATTATTGGCGATCCTTATCGTACATACGATTTAAATGAAGGTGATCAATTAGATATCCTGGCAACAAAGGCCTCTGTTTATGGTTATTTGAGTGTCGAGGGTGGTTTTAAATTAGACAAATTTTGCGGCTCCGTTTCATCTCAACCTCGAGCATTTATTGGTCCTAATGAAGGGAAAAAAATTGAATTCAAAGATAAAATATTAATTTTAAAAAACTCCACAATAAAAAAAAACAAAATAATAAGAGATATTAAATTTGAACCAAAAAAGATTTTTAGCGTATTACCAGGGCCTCAATTCCATTACTTTAGCACAACCTCTAAAAAGAAATTTTTTTCAACGCCTTATATGATTACAAAACAAACGGACAGAATGGGAATGAGGGTTATTGGCGCAAGTCTTGAAAACTTAATAAACTCTAACATTCCATCCGAAGGTATTATTAAAGGGGCAATCCAAGTTCCAGGAGATGGAAATCCAATTATACTTTTATCAGACCATCCAACAACAGGTGGATATCCAAAAGTAGGTTCTATTATTTCATCTGATTATGATGATTTAATTCAACAAAACGCTAACAAAGAAATTTTCTTTCAACTTGTAACTTTAGAAGCTGCTGAGCAACAATTTGCTCTTTATCTCGAAAAAATAAAAAAGAAAATTTCTAATATTGAAGAAATATAAATAAGATATTTAAGCCATATTTCTTAGAACATACTGAAGAATACCGCCATGCTTATAGTATTCAGTTTCATTATCAGTATCGATTCTAGAAAGGACATTTATTTTCTTAGAACTTCCATCTTCGTATAAAAATTCAACAGTTACTTCTTCTCTGGGCTTTAAACCTTTTTCAACATTTAGAATGTTTATAATTTCAGATCCTTTTAGATTTAAAGTTTTTCTAGAAAAACCTTCTTTAAATTGAAGAGGTAATATTCCCATCCCAACTAGATTAGATCTATGAATTCTCTCGAAGCTTTCTGCAATAACAGCTTTAACACCTAAAAGTTTTGTACCTTTTGCAGCCCAGTCACGTGATGATCCTGTTCCGTATTCTTTTCCTGCAATTACAACAAGATCTACTTTTCTTTTTTGATATTCCATAGAAGCATCAAATACTGACATTACTTTTTTATCAGGATGAAGCATTGTAACACCACCTTCTGTTCCTGGAGCCATTTCATTTTTAATTCTAATATTTGCAAATGTTCCACGCATCATCACTTCATGATTACCTCTTCTTGCTCCATAAGAGTTGAAATCTTTTTGCAATACTTGATGCTGCATAAAATAGTCTCCTGTAGGTCCAGACTTTTGAATAGATCCAGCAGGAGAAATGTGATCCGTTGTTATTGAATCTGCTAAAATAAGAAGAGGTCTTGCGTTTTTAATCGCTTTAAATCCTTCTGGTTTATCAGGTAAGTTTTCAAAAAATGGCGGTCTTTTAACATAAGTTGATTTTTGATCCCAATCATAAATGCTGCTCGCAACTGTTTTAATTTTTTGCCAGCTATCAGGACCTTCGGATACATTATCATATCTTGATCTATACATCTGTGCTGTAATTGAAGTTAAGATCGTATCTGCAATCTCTTTATTAGATGGCCAAATATCTTTTAAGAATACGTCTTTGCCACTCTTATCTTTGCCAAGTGAATCTTTATAAAGATCAAACGTCATTGAACCTGCGATAGCGTAAGCAACAACAAGTGGGGGTGATGCTAAATAATTTGCTTTAACTTGTGGATGCACTCGTCCTTCAAAGTTTCTATTTCCTGAAAGAATTGACGCTACATATAATTCACCTTTTGTAATTGCATTATTAATGTTGTCGTTCAATGGCCCAGAGTTTCCAATGCAAGTCGTACAACCGTAACCTACTAAATTAAAACCTAATTGATTAAGATAAGTATCAAGTCCTGCTTTTTCTAAATAATCAGTTACAACTTTAGAACCAGGCGCTAATGAAGTCTTAACCCAAGGCTTAGAAGATAATCCTTTTTCAATGGCTTTCTTAGCAAGAAGTCCTGCGGCAATTAAAACGCTAGGGTTAGAAGTGTTTGTACAAGATGTGATTGCAGCAATTACTATATTTCCATCTTTTAATTTATAATTTGCGTTTTCAACCGCATATTCTTTTAGTGCAGTTCTTTTGATTGTTTCTTTAAAGTTTTTATCAAAATCTTTTGCAGCGTCCGTTAATAAAACTTTATCCTGTGGACGTTTTGGTCCTGCAATTGTTGGAACCACTGTGCTCACGTCTAAACTTAAAGTATCGGTGAATACCATGCCTGAACTTGTCCATAGACCCTGCTCTTTTGCATAAACTTCTATAAGTTTAATTAGATCTTTATCTCTGCCAGTAAATTCTAAATATTTAAGTGTCTCTTCATCGATTGGAAAAAATCCGCATGTCGCACCATATTCTGGTGCCATGTTTGCAATGGTTGCTCTGTCTGCGAGAGATAGATTTTTTAAACCCTCACCATAAAACTCTACAAATTTACCAACTACACCTTTTTTTTCTTAACATTTGTGTAACGGTTAAAACTAAATCTGTTGCAGTTGTGCCTTCCGGCAATTTTCCTTTAACTTCAAAGCCAACAACTTCTGGAATTAACATTGAAATAGGTTGTCCTAACATTACAGCTTCAGCTTCAATTCCACCAACTCCCCAACCAAGAACCGCAAGGCCATTCACCATTGTTGTATGACTGTCAGTACCTACTAAAGTGTCTGGATAAACAGTTAGTTCTCCATTGATTTCTGAAGACCAAACTACTTTTGATAAATATTCTAAATTTACTTGGTGACAAATTCCTGTTCCTGGAGGAACCACTTTAAAATTATCAAATGCTTGCTGACCCCATTTTAAAAATGAATATCTTTCGCCATTTCGTGAGAATTCTTTTTCAACGTTTAAATCGAATGAATCTTTATTTGCATAATTGTCAACCATCACTGAGTGATCAATAACCAAATCTACTTGCGATAAAGGATTAATTTTTTTTGGATCTTTATTTTTTGCTTTCACTGCATCACGCATTGCAGCTAAATCTGCAACCGCTGGAATTCCTGTGTAGTCCTGCATTAAAACTCTAGCTGGACGATATGCAATTTCGGTATCCGATGTTTTTGTCTTTAACCAACTTTGGATGGCATTAATTTGAGTCTTATCAACTGTGCTATTGTCTTCGTAACGAAGTAAGTTTTCTAATAAAACTTTAAGAGACTTTGGAAGTTTGTTTATATCTTTAAGACCATTCTTCTCAGCTTCCGTTAAGCTATAAATAACATAGTCTTTTCCGTTAGCATTTATTGTTTTTTTTGATTTAAAAGAATTAATTTTGCTCATAAAGAAATTCGTGATTTATTTACTATCGCAGGCGTATAACTTCAACGGTTTATTTTCGTTTCTTGGAAGTTCTTCACACTTTCCATCAAAACAAATGCTCCAGTTTTTAATATTCGTTTCAGAGGTTGCTAAAATCAATTCATCTTTAGCGCTAACTTTGGGTTTATAAACCCACCAACCCTTGACTAATTTTGCATTAGTGGACGGTTCCATTCCAGCACCTGAACCTTTTATTCTAGCTTCTACAATTTTTAGTTTTGAATTGATAATCTTCCAATCTTCTTGCCACTCCACTTTTTCAATGGAATGAGTCCAGACTAATGTAAAAAATGAAAGTGCGAAGGTTGTAACTTTTGTTCCAGTTAAAACGCATAAACTCATGCATTAGAATTTGGTAATTTTTTAATTCTATACCAAATTAAAAAAACTGTGATTGCTGTAATTACAAATCCTATTTTATCAAGCATTGGATCTGAAATAATAAATAATCCAGCAACTAATACGCCTAATGCTCTTTCAGTCCAACTTAAGGTAACTCTATAATGTCCAATCACGGCCATGCCCCAAAATATTATTGCAATAGATACTTTTATAAAAATATAAATTACCGAAAGTGAAAATGCGTCTAAACTTTTACCAGTTGGATTTTGCAGCATTAGTTCTGGAGCATATACAGCCATAAAAGGTATTACAAAGCCAGCTGCTGCTATTTTCATAGACTCATTTGCAATTACATTACCGTCTTCTTTTGCAATAGGTGCTGCTGCCATACAGGCAAGAGCAACGGGTGGTGTGAGATCTGCTAAAATTCCGAAATAAAAAACAAACATATGACTTACTAAAAGAGGAACTCCTAATTTAAAAAGAGCAGGTCCTGCTATAGCAGAAGTGATGATATAAGTTGGAATAGTTGGAATTCCAGTTCCAACAATAATACAAACAATCATCGTTAAAAATAAAGATACTATTAAACTATTCTTTCCGATCTCAATAATTAACTGACCAATTGTGTTTGCAATTCCAGTTAATGTTAAGGCGCCAATAATTATTCCAACAATTGCACAGGCAAGTCCTACTGGTAAGGCCGTTTTAGCTCCATCTGCTAAAGAGTCTCTGCAATCTATTAAAGTTTTTTTTCCTCCTTTAACAAAAAAGTTCCAAACTAATAATATAAATAAAGTTGCAATAATAATTGTCGTCCCTAATTTAAAGAAAGAAGAAGCAATAAACCCTAGCGCAATCCAAAAAATAAATCTATTTACTTTAGATGAAAAACCAAGAGTGATGGACGCTCCTAGAATTAAAAAAGTAGTTAAAATTAAACCAATAATTCCAGCATATAAAGGTGTGTAGCCAGCAAATAAAAGATAGACAAGGGCCGCTAATGGTAAAACTAAATACCATTTTTCTTTTAAAGCTTTTGATGCTGAAGGTAATTGATTTTTAGGCAAACCAATCAAATTATTCTTGCCAGCTTCTAAATGCACCATCCAAAAAGCTGAAGCATAATAAAAAAACGCAGGAAGAATTGCTGCAATACAAACTTGATAATATTGAATTCCTAAAGTTTCTGCCATGATGAAAGCAACTGCTCCCATTACAGGTGGCATAATTTGTCCGCCCATTGAAGCTGTAGATTCAACTCCACCTGCAAAAGCAGATCTGTAACCAAATTTTTTCATCAACGGTATAGTGAACTGTCCAACTGTTACAACGTTTGCAATTCCTGATCCTGAAATTGTTCCCATCATTCCTGAAGATATAACCGCAACCTTTGCTGGACCGCCCGTCATGTGTCCAACTAAACCCATGGAAACATCATTAAATAATTTGATCATTCCTGCTCGCTCCAAAAATGAACCAAATAAAATGAATAAATAAATATAAGTAGAAGAAACATAGATAGGCACTCCATAAATACCTTCGGTGCCATAGGACATTTGTTCTATGATTTGTTTGAAATCGTATCCACGGTGTTGAAAAATTCCTGGTAAATAATTTCCAAACAAACAATATAGAAGAAAAAAACCTGACATAATTGGAAGTGAAGATCCCATCAAAATCCAACAGGCAACAAAAAGCACCACTAATGCTACAACGCCTACAACTATATCTGCAGTGTTTGGATCTCCTGCTCTAACGATTAAATCTTTGTATTCAATAAGCTGATACAGACCAATACCAAAACTTAAAATTCCCAATACCCAAAAAAAAATTCTTGAAATTAAACTGTAATTTTTTAAAGCACTAATAAGAGGAAGGCCTATTAAACCTAAAAATCCAACGTGAATTGCCCTGACAACTTGGCTTGAGAAATCAATAATATGAGCAGCAGTTAATAACTGAAAAACAGAAAAAAGAATTGCTATATAAAATAAGATTCTTCCTTCGGTAGTTTTTGGAAAATCTTCAATAATAGCATCGGATAAGACAGCTGTGCTTTTATCAGCTGTCTTAGACCCGTTTAATTCTTTCATTTAACTTATTAATTTAGAATTATTTAATAAGCCCTTTTTCTTTATAGTATTTAGCAGCACCAGGATGCAAAGGAACTGGCGAATTCTTAGCTGCATTTTCTAAAGAAATATCTTTAGCCGCAGAGTGAGACGCTATCATTTCAGGAAGACTTTCATAAAATAATTTTGTCATTTGATATGCTGTTGCTTCAGAAACATCTTTACGAGTAACTAAATAATTAATTACTGATGCAGTGTTAACATCTTCTGTTTGACCTTTATAAGTGTTAGCTGGAATTTTAGCAGCAACAAATGGTGCTCCCATTTTTTTAACTATTTCCGCAGGTACAGACACCACAACGATATCTAATGAAGTTGAAAGATCTTTAAGTGATGCCACGCCAAGACCTGCTGACTGTAGAGTTGCATCTAATTGTCTATTTTTAATTAGCTCAACAGACTCTGCGTAAGGTAAATACTCGATCTTACCTAAATCTTTATAACTCATACCTGCTGCCTTAAATAAGGCTCTAGTATTTAATTCAGTTCCAGATTTAGCCGCACCAACTGACAAACCTTTTCCTTTTAGATCTGCTAAAGTTTTAATTTTAGAATCTTTAGAAGCTACGATTTGAATGTAGTTTGGATATATTGCGCCAATCACTCTTAATTTATCAAGTTTAACTTTAAAACCTGCATCTTCATTCCCTTGCCAAGCATCTTTAAGAGCATCTCCTAAAACAAATGCTAATTCTCCTTTTCCATCTTGAAGAAGATTTAAATTTTCAACAGATGCTTTTGTTGCTTGTACTTGAACTTTAACGTCTTTAATTTTTTCACCATAAATTTTTGAAATTCCAACGCCTAAAGGATAATAAACTCCTGAAGTCCCGCCTGTTAGAATATTTATAAATTCTGCTGAATTTGACGTATTGATAGCAAACAACAATGCAGCGATTGTTGCTAATATTTTTTTAAACATATAAATCCTTTTTAAATTGTTTATAGTTCATTAAATTATAAATTTAGAAAAAACGCAAACTGGATAAAGTTTTTTTGTTCTACTCTAGATTGTGTTCTAGTTTAATGCGATATGAATAAAAGAGTTTTTTTCAAAAAAATATTTGCAATACTGTTAATAAGTAATTTTATTAAAATAAAAAAAATAACCGCAAAAGAAAAAGTGACTAAAAGTAAAGAAGAGTGGAAAAAAATCCTAACTGTTGAACAGTATGAGGTTCTAAGAAACGAAGGAACAGAAAGAGCTTATACTAGCGCCTTAAATGATGAAAAAAGAGAAGGAAATTATTACTGCGCTGGATGCAATAACAAGCTTTTTAGTTCAAAAATGAAATACGACAGTGGAACGGGTTGGCCTTCTTTTTTCGAAACTTACCCCGATGCTTTTGAAACAAGCACTGACCATAAATTAGTTTATCCAAGAACTGAATATCATTGCTCAAAATGTGATGGTCATCATGGCCATGTATTTGATGATGGTCCTAAACCTACAGGCAAAAGATATTGCAACAACGGACTTGTATTAAAATTTGTACCTGAGAAAATTAGTTAATATGACAAATTCTAATATCGCAGACGGAGTTAGTAAAAAAGGTTTTGTTAAACATATTGGTGGAATTGATTTTAAAATAATTTCGGAAAATACTTTTGAATTCCAATCTAAAGTTCAAAGTTTTAATTTAAATTCAGCTGGAATAAGTCATGGTGGTTACATTGCAGCTATTCTAGATAATGGAATGGGATCAGCTGCTCATCAAGTTATAGATGGAAAAAGATGTGTGACTATTGCCTTAGATATAAAATTTATTTCAGCTTCAAGGGAAAATGACACTTTGATTGGCAATGTTAAAATATCAAGAAAAACTAATTCATTAGTTTTTGTGCTTGCTGAACTATTTGAGAAAAATAACTTGGTTGCAACCGCATCTGGAACTTGGAAAATTATATAATTTTATTTCCAAATCTCTTTTAGTCTATCCACTCTTCCACAGCCTGCTAAGTAAGAATAATAATGATTTGGATTCTTTTTATAAAAATCTTGATGATAGTCTTCGGCAGGATAAAAGTTTTTGTACTCGACAAAAGCTGTTTTAATTTTATTTCTATTTAATAATTTCATTTCATTAATAGACTGGTCTATTAATTTTTTTTCTTCTTCATTTTGATAGAAGATTACTGAAGCATAGCTTTTTCCTTTATCGCAAAACTGACCTTGTCCATCATATGGATCAATATTTATCCAAAATTTCTTGAGTAACTCTAAATAAGAAATTTGTTTTGGATCATAAGTAATTTTAACAGTTTCTATATGGCCTGTTTTGCCTTTGACAACTTCTTCATAACTAGGATTAACTTTAGTGCCTCCGCTATAACCCGAGATGACTGTACTTACTCCTTCTATTTTTTCAAATGCAGCTTCCATGCACCAAAAGCAACCTCCTGCAAGATATGCGTATTTTTTTTCTTGTGAATAACTTGATGATGAGACGAATAAGATAAAAAATATAACTATTAATTTTTTCATTCTATTGAATGTAAAAATTTATAATTCCAAAAATGATAATCCCAAATAAAGATGAAAATAAAACATTTTTTTTGGTAAGAAAAAGTACAACTATAGTAAGACCTGCTACAAAAATTCTAACAAAGGTCGAACTTTCTTCAAGCGCCCCTACTGGATGAACGAAAATTCTAGCTATTAAAGCCGCTAAAATTCCATAAGAAATACAAGATATAAACTTAAATAATTTACCTTCTTCATTTACATAATTTGCAGAAATGGCCCCTAAAAGCCTCGAAGCATACGTTGCAACAGTTGCTATTAAAATTGCTATGTAAATATAATTTGATGACATGTTTTACCTAATAAAAATTAAATAAGAAATTATTCCTGATGCCAATCCTGATATTAATACTGACCAACTAGGCGTTATTAAAAATAAAAGTGGAGATAAAATAACTGACAAAATAACTGTTAAAATAATATGCTTCTTATTTAATCCAGTTACAATCATGCACATAAAATAAATTGGATTTAAATAAATAACTGCAATAAAAATATTCTTACTAATAAGTCCAGCAGCATAAAAACCTACGACTGTTGCAATAGTCGATAAAATCCAAAGAGTAGCACTAAGTCCAAAAAAGAAACTAAAACGATTTCCTTTATTAATTGTTTTGTAATTATTAAGCATATGAACCCAACTAGTCACTGCTATTAAATGTGATATCAAATAATAGTGCCACTTAGGTCTGCCCTGCTCTCTAATGACAGGAATTAAATTAATAGTCATTGGATATAATCTGGCGTTTGTTAAATAAACCGATAGAAAAATATTTAGGAAAGTTCCATGAACGATAACGGTCTCAGCCATCACTACTTGTCCTGGCAGAGCAAAACTAATTAATGTTGAAAGAAAACTTTGC
>AQUH01000011.1 GCA_000371745.1 alpha proteobacterium SCGC AAA280-B11 | reverse complement strand
GCAAAGGTTATACCCAGACTTTCTTTGTTAAGAGCTAAACGATCTGTAATTAATTTTCTAGCTTCTGGATTTAAAACATTAAAAGCTAGATCTTCCAGTTCATCACGAAAATTATGCATCCCCATTCTTTCAGCTAATGGTGAATAAATTTCCATTGTCTCTTTAGCGATTCTTAATCTTTTATTTGGATCAGAAATATTATTTATAGTTCTCATATTATGAAGTCTGTCGGCAAGCTTAACTAACAAAACTCTAATATCTTTTGATGTAGCTAAAATTAATTTTCTAAAATTTTCAGCAACAGAATATTCTTTTGATTTATCTTCTAATCTTGAAATTTTTGTAACACCTTCAACAAGGTCTGCTATTTCTTTACCAAATAATTTATTTACCTCGTTATAAGTTGCTTCTGTGTCTTCAATAGTGTCGTGCAACAAAGCTGTGGTAATAGTTGCTGTATCTACTTTTAAATCGCATAAAATGGCAGCAACTGCGATTGGATGCGTAATATAAGGGTCTCCTGAATATCTTTTTTGATTTTTATGCGCATCAAATGCAAAATTGTAAGCTTTTTTTACAACATTTTCATCTATGTAGTTATTATAAATTTTTACTTTGTCTAAAAGTTCTTGCTGATTTAGCATGAACAAAAATATATCAAAATTTTATATGATTGTAATACTCTTCTTAATTTCCAAGTCTAAATCTTCAATTAATTGATCAATTCTTTTTCCAGACAATGGACTTTTCCAATTTTTAGCAATCTCACTAATTGGATACAAAACAAAGCTTCTCTGTTCCAGTCTTGGATGTGGAATTTGAAGTGAAATTTTATTATTAGAAATATTTATAATTTCTCCATTAAAATCAACAATATCAATATCGCATGTTCTTGGAGCATTTAGGCGTTCGCGTTTTCTTTCAAATTTTTTTTCTACTTCAAGAATATATTGCATTAACTGCTCTGCCGAAAAATTAGTTTTTATAGAGATAACGCTATTGATGAATTTAGGATCAAATTTATTTGGAACCGCAACGCTTTCATACAAGCTAGATTTTTCTAATATTTGAATGTCAGCATTATTAAAAAAGTCATAACATTTTAATAAAGTCTCTTTACTGTTTCCAAACTTAGAGGGTAGATTTGATCCAAGAGAAAGAAAAATCATAATTAACCGTTTCTAAATACTCTTGATTTTTCTCTTTCCCAATCTTTGGTTTTTTTACTATGTCTTTTATCAAACTGTTTTTTTCCTTTAGCCACTGCAATTTGTACTTTTGCAATACCCTTGTGATTAAAATACATTTTTACAGGAACGACGGTTAACCCATCCTGATTAATTTTTCCTAAGATTTTATTTATTTGTTTTTTACTTAATAATAATTTTCTAAGTCTTCTTGGATCGTGATTATTATAAGAAGACTGACTATATTCAGGAATATAAGAGTTTTGTAAAAATAATTCACCACCTGAATCGATAGCGTAAGATTCTGCTATATTTCCTTTACCTAAACGTAAAGATTTAACCTCTGAACCCAGTAAAACTATGCCTGCTTCTATTAATTCTAAAAGAAAATAATTGAAACTAGCTTTTCTATTATTTGCAACTACCTGATAATTGCCATCATCTTTTTTCATTAATTAAATTAACGAAAGTTTTTTTAATAGCGATTTAATTCTTAATTGATTTTTTTTAGTAATTGCTACCATTGGCAGGCGCAAATCTTGTTTACATAATTTCAATAAACTCACTGCATATTTAACTGGCGCTGGATTTGTCTCGATAAACATTAAATTATGTAATGGTTGTAAAATTTTATTAATTTCTTTAGCTCTTTGAAGAATAAGTTTGTCGGTTTTGTAATCTAACAAAGTTTGCATTTCTGAACAAAGTCTAGGAGCAACGTTTGCTGTAACAGAAATACACCCTACCCCTCCTCTTAATTTAAACTCAAATGCATTTGAGTCTTCTCCTGTAAACTGAATAAAATCTTTTCCCATTTTTTTTCTTTGCTGAACAACTCTGTTTAAATCTCCTGTTGCATCTTTAACGCCTGCAATGTTCTTGAGTTCAAACAAACGAGCCATGGTATCTACGCTCATGTCAATAACTGAACGCCCTGGAATATTATAAATAAAAATCGGTATCCCACAGTTATTATTTATAGCTTTGTAATGCTGATAAAGCCCTTCTTGAGTTGGTTTATTATAATAAGGAGTAACAACTAAAGCCGCTTGGGCTCCAGCTTTTTCAGCAAACTTAGTAAGATGAATTGCCTCTTCTGTTGAATTTGAACCTGTGCCAGCCATAACGGGAATTTTTCCCTTAGATACTCTTACGGCAATTTTAATTATTTCTCTATGTTCAGCATGACTTAGAGTCGGAGATTCTCCAGTTGTTCCGCCTGGTACTATTCCGTTAGTACCATTTTCAATCTGGTGATTAATCAATCTAACAAACGCGTTTCTGTCTAATTGCTTGTTCTTAAATGGAGTAATTAGAGCGGTAAATGATCCTTTAAACATCGTATAAATATCTATAAAAATGCGTTTTTATAATACACTATTTTTTAAATAATAAAATTAAATGAAATTTAAATTTGTTATAATTGTTAATCTATTCATCTTGATGAATACTACATTTTTTGCTCATGCAAAAAATATACCCCCTAAATTAAAGCCACAAAAATTTATTGATATTGCCGCCTACACTGACAAATCCAAAGCATCAAAATTCTTACAAGATCTTGTAAAAGGAAAGAAAAAAGAACAAATAATTGCAAAGCCTAAAGAAGAAGAAATTACAGAGGATAGTACAGTTGAAAAACAAGAAGTAAAAAGAGAAGTACAAAATAAAAAATATATAGAAAACAAAACAGAACAAACAAAAACTAAAGATACGAAAGAAATTAAAAAAAAAGATTTACCTAAAAAAGAGACACCAGCCGTAAAAAAAGAAACTGAAGCAAAGACTGAGACTAGTAAAGAAATTGCTCCTAAGATGAAGCCACGCGACTTTAAAACGTGGACACCAGAACCAAAAGGTCCTCTTGAGACTAAAACTTTAAGCGAAAGAGACTTTGAGATAGCAAAAGTAGCATTTGATTATGTAGACAAAAAACAATGGAGGCTAGCTATGTCAGACGCTCAAAAAATACAAGATAAGACAATATATACTCTTGTTAACTGGATGTATTTAATTGAGCCACAAAGTGGCGCTAGTTTTAATGAATATTCAATATTTATAAAAAATCATAAAGACTGGCCAAGAATTAACAGACTTAAATATTTAGCAGAACACAAAATTAATTTTGATAATAATTCACCTTCTTCCATAATTGAATATTTTACTAACAATCCTCCTTTAAGCGGATTTGGCAGACTAAGATTAGCCGAAGCATACCTAGAAAATAACCAATCTGATAAAGCTCGAACTTTAGTAAAAGACGGATTCCGTGATGCTGAATTAAGTAAAAATGATTTAAAATATTTTTCTAAAATATTTAAAAAATTCTTAACTCATTCTGACTATATTTTAAGGGCTGATTATTTTGCGTATGAAGCTAAATATAAAGACTTAAAAGATACTATCAATTACCTAAATCCTGATTATCAAAAATTATATAATGCAAGAGCAGCTCTTTTTACTAGAGGATCTGCTGATAATCTAATTGCTCAAATTCCTCAATCTTTAAAAGATGATCCTGGACTAAGTTATGACAGAATAAAATGGAGAAGAAAAAAAGCTAAATTCTCAGAAGCTCTATCGATGATAAATCAAAGCGCTTCAGACTCTTTGATGAGAAATCAATATCTTGCAAAAGAGCGTATATCTGTTGCTAGAGATAAGATTCAAGATAAGGAATATAAGTTAGCTTATGATATTTTGAAAGATCATAGGTTAAGTGAGGGCTATGATTATGCTGAAATTGAATGGCATCTTGGTTGGCTCGCTAGTAGTTTTCTTAATCAACAAGATGTTGCAATTAATCATTTCTTAAAAATGAATAACGCTGTCTCCTATCCCGTCTCTAAAGCAAGAGCAGCTTACTGGCTTGGAAGAACTTACAAAAAATTAGGGCAGTCCTCACAAGCTAACACTTGGTTTAGAACGGGTTCTCAATATGGAACAACCTTTTATGGTCAGCTTTCGCACAGAGAGTTGGGAGATAGAAATTTTTCAATAAATAATAATTTTAGATTTAATGACGGTAGATACGAAGAATTTAAGAAAAATAACCCAATGGCAAAATCAGTTATTATTTTAAAAGAACTAAATAGAACTAGATACGCAAAAGATATTTTAAAACATCTTGGCGATATAGAGCAAAATAGAACGGCAGAGGAAATTTCTATGGCAGGAGTATTGGCGCAAGAAATTGAAAGACTAGATTTTGCTATACAAATAGCAAAAAGCGCATCTTATAAAAATTTAAGCTTGCTAGAAATTAGTTATCCTAGAATTGAAGTTCCAAAACAAATTAAAAATCAAAAAATTTTAGATAGTTCAGTTATATTGTCGTTAATAAGGCAAGAAAGTGAATTTGATACTTCAGCAAATAGTAAAGTTGGCGCTAAAGGGTTAATGCAAATTATGCCCGCGACTGCACGTCTCTTAAGCAAAGTTACTAGTGTTGATTTTTCTAGAGAAAAATTGACCAGAGATAAAGATTACAATCTGGCACTTGGCTCTTATTTTATTTCTAACCTTGAAAATGATTTTGGTTCTCATTACTTAGCGTTTGCTGCTTACAATGCGGGACCGCATCGCGTCGAAAAATGGCTTAAAAAATATGGTGATCCCAGAAAAAACAAATAGATCCTATAGATTTTATTGAGCTTATACCATTTCAAGAGACAAGAAATTATGTTCAGAGAGTCAGTGAAAATATTAATGTTTATGAGTATCTAAACAACCCATCTAGTGCAATAAACAAAATAGATCACATATTATTTCGTTAATTTTTAATTTCTTTATAAGAATAAGATAAAGCTGCAAATACCACTGCATAATTTAAGTAGGAAATAAAAAAAGATACAAAATCAAAAAAGGGTTTTAAGAATTTATAGAATTCTTGTGAATTTTCTAAAAAATATATTTGAACAGAGAGAATAATATAAGTTGGAAGTAAAAAAGCCAAAGTAATAATTATAAATATCAAAAATAATTTTGCTGCAACCGTATTTGATCTTTTTTCACTAA
Source organism: alpha proteobacterium SCGC AAA280-B11 (assembly GCA_000371745.1). GTDB lineage: Bacteria > Pseudomonadota > Alphaproteobacteria > Pelagibacterales > Pelagibacteraceae > Fontibacterium. The sequence goes on along the minus strand of AQUH01000011.1, from coordinate 26,557 downwards.
TTATATTAATTGAATTATTTAAGGATATTTGAGGTAAATTTATAATAACTTTAAAAGATAAAAAAACTGTAAATAACAATGCTAACAATAGATATTTAGTATCAATTCCAAAAAAGGTAGGAATATTATTTTTATCTAAATAAATTTTCAGCAACACAGGACTTAAAGCAAAAGTAGAAATTAAAGAACTGTAAAATAAGTATTTAATGTTTACTAAATCAAAAATTTTCAACAAAGGATTTTTAATTTTTTGATTAAGTAAAATACTTCTATGAACTTTATACGCAATGGTGCTTACGATTAAGCCCATTAAAGTAAAAAAAATAAAAAAAGTAAATTTGGTTGCTATATTTTCTAAAGCTAAAAAATAGAGTGCGTTAAAGATTAAAGTTAATAAAAATACTGTAAAAAAACTTTCCTTAAATATTTTTTTAAAATCCAGAAAAATATAAGAAAATGATTTTGAAATTATTTCATTGATGCTTATGTCGTTCTTCATAAAATTTGGCGGAGAGAGGGGGATTCGAACCCCCGATACGACTTTTCAATCGTATAACGGTTTAGCAAACCGCCGCCTTCAGCCTCTCGGCCACCTCTCCTTACATAATGGCAAATATTTAAGCCATTCATTTTATATTACAAGTTTAACTATAATGAAAAAAGTTGAATAATTGTTTGAATATGACTAATAACCACAATTATGAAAAAACTTATATTAATGCTTACAGTAATGCTGTTTAGCCAAAACTTAGCATTTGCTCAGACTGCAGATATTAAAAAATCATCTAAGTCTGGAATTTGCTACAGCGCAGAATCAAAATCTTACAAAAAAGTAAAAGATTTTACTCCATATAAAACAATGGATGAGTGCGTAGCGTCCGGCGGAAAATTACCAAAAGCACAGGCAAAGAAAAAATCAGCTTAATCAAAGTTTAAAATTCAAGTGAATACAATTCATTGGATTTATCTTTTTTTAGCGGGTTTTCTTGAGATAGGATTTACTACATCTATGAAGTTGATGGATGGTCACAAGAACATTCCTTGGTCAATTGCATTTTATGTTTGTGTTATTTTAAGCTTTGGATTTTTACAAGAAGCGGCAAAATCATTACCACTTGGAACGGCCTATGCTGTATGGACCGGAATCGGTGCTGCTGGAACTTTTATTGTTGGAGTTCTATTCTTTAACGATCCATCAATTCTTTTAAGATGGCTTGGCGTATCTTTAATAATTCTTGGAGTTGTATTTCTTAAAGTTGCTTAATATTTTAGTAATTCTTACTTAGCAGTATCTATTACCAAAACTTCAGAATCTTGATTAGCTTTAATTTTAAATTCTTTTAAACCTGAAATTTCAGCGGCATCACCTTTTTCTAATATTTTATCATCTAAACTAATATTTCCATATGAGCATAATAAATATACCTGATGTTTAGTGTCGTAATTAATTTCATCGCCTTTATTTATTTTTCCGCCATACAAATAAGCATCTTGATAAATACCCAGTGTGTCTTCTTTATAATTTTTTCCAAATCCAGAAACTAAAAGGTTAAGTTTATTTTTAACTGGTTGTTTTGGAAATTGTTTAGTTTCCCATCGAGGTTTAACATTTGCTTTATTTGGTATAATCCAAATTTGATAAAGGGTAGTTTCTTTATCTTCTAAATTATATTCGGAATGAATAATTCCAGAGCCTGCGCTCATAACTTGAATATCTCCAGCTTCAGTTCTTCCTTCATTTCCATGATTATCCGAATGAGTAATTGCGCCTGATCGAACATAGGTGATAATTTCCATGTCGTTATGTTGATGAGGATCGAAACCTTTTTTAGCTTTTATAATATCATCATTAATAACTCGAATGGCGCCAAAACCCATTCTTTTAGGGTTATAATAAGATGCAAAACTAAAATGATGTTTTGCTATTAACCAACCATGGTCGGCTCCGCCAAGGTCTTTATGTTTGATAACTGAAATCATTATTTCTTATAATGAATTAATATGTTCTTTTATTTTTTCAACCTTTTGAGGGTCTTTATTTAATGAATCTGCCGCAATAGTTTCTATATTTTTAACTCCTAAGAAACTAAGAGCTTGTTTTAACCAAGGAGTGCAAAAATCAATTGGACTATTTACCGGAACACCCCCTGAAACAATTAATAAATAAGCTTTTTTAATATTTGTAGTAATTCCAACGGGTCCTTTATCTGTATACTGGAAAGTCTCTCCATTTCTTGCAACAAGATCAAGCCAAGCCTTTAGAGATGCTGGAACTCCAAAGTTATAAATGGGAGCTGAAATCACTAGAGTATCACATTCTTTAAATTCTTTAATTAACTCATCTGATATTTTAAAAAGTTTTTTATCTGCTTCGGTTCTTTCGTTTTCTGCAATAATAAAGCCAGCTCCTTTAATACCAGATATAAAAGGGAGTCCTGTTGATACATCTCTATATTTAACTGTATCGCCAGATTTCTTAATTTTTTCTACTAATAATTTCGCAAGAGCTTTTGAAACTGACTCTGATTTTCTAGCACTTGAATCGATGTGATATATCTTCATCTAACTTTAAGATTTTTGCGCTCTTTTACGTTCATGTTCAAGTAAAAATTTCTTTCTTATACGAATAGACTTTGGCGTTACTTCAACAAGTTCATCGTCGTTAATGAACTGAAGAGAATATTCTAAAGTTGTTTTTATAGGTGGAACAATAACTAAAGCTTCATCAGCAGTAACTGATCTTACGTTTGATACTTTTTTTCCAATTAGTGGGTTCACTATTAAATCGTTGTCTCTATTATGTATTCCAATTACCTGTCCTCCATAAATCTCATCTCCGTGAGATATAAAGAAACGTCCACGTTCTTGAAGATGAAATATTCCATATGTAACTGCTTTTCCTTGGTCTTTTGCAATTAGAACGCCATTATTTCTTTCTCCTAACGCTTGGTTAATTTTAGGACCATAATGATCAAAGGAGTGATACATTAATCCTGTTCCTGAAGTTGTTGATAAAAAATCTGAACGAAAACCAATTAACCCTCGCGTTGGAATAATATAATCTAATCGAACTCTGCCCCTACCATCAGAGACCATATTTTTTAAGTCCCCTTTTCTCTCGCCAAGTTTTTCCATAATTTTGCCTTGATTTTGCTCTTCGATATCAACTGTTAAGGCTTCAAAAGGTTCTTGGTCTTGTCCGTTTACTTTTTTAATAATTACTTCCGGTCTAGATATTGCAAGTTCATAACCTTCTCTTCTCATGTTCTCTATTAAAATTGATAAATGTAATTCTCCTCTTCCAGAAACTCTATATTTATCTGGACTTTCAGTTTCAGAAACTCGAAGTGCAACGTTATGAATAAGCTCTTTGTCTAATCTATCTTTAATATTTCTTGTTGTAACATATTTTCCCTCTTTGCCTGCAAATGGAGATGTATTGACTTGAAAAGTCATGCTAATTGTTGGTTCATCAACAACAAGGGGTGGTAGTGCTTCTACTTGTTTGGGGTCACAAACTGTATCAGATATTTTAACGCCATCAATTCCAGAAAACATTATAATTTCACCAGCTGATGCTTCTTGTTTCTCAACTCTTGCCAAACCTAAAAATCCTAAAATTTGTAAAATCTTTCCATTGTTAATTTTTCCTTCTTTATTAATTATTGAAACATTATCATTTACTTTGATAGTGCCCCTTTGAATTCTGCCAATACCAATAACACCAACGTAACTTGAATAATCAAGTGAGCTCACTTGCATTCTAAAAGGTCCTTTAAGGTCCACTTTTGGGTGCGGAACGTTATCAACGATGCATTGAAATAAAACGCTCATATTGTGTTCGGCTTTTTTAGGTTCTTTTGATGCCCAACCTTGAATTGCCGACGTGTAAACAATTGGAAAATCTAATTGCTCAGAAGTTGCTCCTAGTTTGTCAAATAAATCAAAAGTTTGATCTAATGCCCAATCAGGTCTTGCGCCGTCTCTATCTACTTTATTAATTACTACGATTGGACGAAGTCCAAGTTTTAAAGCTTTTGATGTTACAAATCTTGTTTGTGGCATTGGTCCGTCCACTGCATCTACAAGTAGCAAAACTGAATCCACCATAGAAAGACCACGCTCAACTTCGCCACCAAAATCAGCGTGACCCGGGGTATCGATAATATTTATTTGATAACCATTCCAAGTTAATGAAGTATTTTTTGCAAGAATTGTAATACCTCTTTCTTTTTCAATTTCATTAGAATCCATTATTCGCTCTTCAGCCATTTCTGATGCTTTTAATGTTCCTGAATCTCGCAGTAATTTATCTAAGAGTGTTGTCTTGCCGTGATCGACGTGTGCGATAATTGCAATGTTACGAATTTTTTTAATATCTATCGCCATGAAGAGTGTCTATCTAAACTAGAATTGTATTTATTCAACTAAAATCTAGCTATTTTAATCATTATCAGAAAAATTAATTCTTTGATTTAGTTGCTTTCTGGAGTTCTCAAATTTTTTTCTATGTTTAGTGGTTTGATTATGAGTTCTCTTTCTCCATAATTTAAAAGAGCTTTGTTTAAGATTTTTTCTCATTATTTTTATAACATCTGATTCTGACTTTCCAGTTTGCTCCTTAATGTCTTCAAAGGTTATCCGGTCTGCCCAAGCTGCCCAAATAATCCAAGAATCAGAATTTTTATTTGTTGGTTCTGGGTTGGCAGTTCGTGTAAGAGGTCGTAAACCTTTTTTCATTTATTTTTGGGATTTTAAATAACTAAGCATAGTGTTTGAATCACTTACGTCAAACTTGCCATCTTGTTCGATAAATATTTTATCGATTACTTTATTTTTAACATACATCGAGTATCGTTTTGAACGCTGTCCCATTCCTGTTGCTGATCTATCTACAATCATATCCATTGCTTTTGTAAATTCTAAATTTGCATCTGGTAACATTTTTACTTTTTTTAGATCTAAACTTTTTGCCCAAGCTTTCATTACAAAGGGATCGTTAACGCTTAAACAATAAACCTCATCTACGCCTAACTTTTTTAATTCATCGTAATTTAATTCATAACCTGGAAGATGATAATCGTTACAAGTTGGAGTAAACGCGCCAGGTAATCCAAACAAAACTATATTTTTATCACCAAAAATTGCATCAGATGTGACCGTCACAAATTCTTTTTCAGGACGCGTAATAAATTTAACATTTGGAACTTGCTTAATCATACTGAAGCTCTTTGCAATGATCCTGACTTAGATTTGCTATTCATTTTTTGAGAAGCGCGCATTCTAAATCTAAATTTTTGTTTTTCAGTTAATTTATCATGACATTTTGGACAACTAACATCTTTTTCATATTTTGGTGATTGAATATCTTTTTTTACCATTGGTGATCTGCAACCTGCACACATTAAATAATTTCCTGTTTTAGAATTATGCACAACAGTAACTCTTTCATCAAAAACAAAGCATTCTCCATTCCATAAAGATTTTTTTTCAGGAACATTATTTAAATAATTTAAAATTCCACCTTTTAATTGATAAACATTTTTAAAACCTCTTTTAAACAAATAACTTGCTGCTTTTTCGCATCGAATTCCACCAGTGCAAAACATGGCAATTTTTTTATCTTTATCACCGGAAAGTTTCTCAAAATATTCTGGAAACTTTCTAAAATCATTTACCTTAGGATTAATTGCTTTTTCAAATGTACCAATGTCACTCTCAAATGATTTTCTAACATCAACAACGGTTACATCATTTGATAAAATGAGCTTGTTCCAATCTTTTGGATCAACTCTATTTTGAAACTTATATTTATCTTCATTAAATAATTCGTTTAACGGAACAACTTCGTTTTTAATTTTAATTTTGGCTCTTTTGAATGGAATAAAATCAACATCACAATCATTAATGGTATCAAATTCTTTAAATGAAAATGTTCGTTTTAAAAATTTAACTAACAAATCAATATTACTCAGTTTTCCAGACACGCTGCCATTAATGCCTTCTAAAGAAAAAATAATGCTACCTTTTAATTTGTTATCAATAAGAAATTTCTTAAAAGTAAATTTATAATCAACCGGACTTTTGATTTTAACAAATTTATAAAAACTAATTAATTTTAACATTTTATAACTTTCTGCAGATAGTCATACCGTCGGCTATGGGTAATATCATGTTCTCGGTACCCTTAAAATCTCTAATAAACGTGTTAAATTCTTTAATTGAATTTGTCTTATCGTCGTTTGCGGATTTGTCAGCAACTTTGCCCTTCCAAAGAGTATTATCAATAATAATAATCCCGTCTTTTTCTGTAAGATCGAGTGATTTTAAAAAGTAATTTTTATAATTTTTTTTATCTGCATCGATAAAAATTAAATCAAATGTTTTATCTAAATTAACAAACTCATCCATAGTTTCTAGTGCCGGTGCTAAAATAAAATCAATTTTTTTTCCAACGCTATGCTTGTTCCAATATTTTTTTGCAATGTCAGTATTTTTTTTATCAATATCTAAACTAATGATAGAACCATTCTCTGGAAGAGCGAGTGCCATAGTTAATGCGCTATAGCCTGTGAAAGTTCCAATCTCTAAACAATTCTGAATATTCGAACTCTTTATGATAAATTGAAGAAAGGCTCCTTGATCTGGACTAATTTGCATTGTTGCAGCATTGCCAAGATTCTTTTCTGTATATTCTCTAATTTCTGTTTGCAAAGGGTGTTCGTTCACACCAAACTTGAAGAGGTACTGCTGTAATTCAGCCGAATTTTCAATATCCTTAAACACGTTAAGAAAGTTTTTTCTTTAAAAGATCGTTAACTAAAGCTGGATTAGCTTTTCCTTTAGATTCTTTAATTACAGATCCTACAAAGAAGCCAAATAATTTATCTTTTCCAGATTTGTATTCTGCAACCTTATCAGCATTATCTTTTAATACTTTTTCAATGATTTTCTCTAACTCGCCGACATTGCTTTCTTGCACAAGTCCTTTTTCTTCAACAATTACTTTCGGATCTCTATTATCTTTAAGCATTAATTCAAAAACTTCTTTTGCTATCCTACCGGAGATTGTGTTATTTTTTATTAGATCAATTAATTTTGCTAAATTTTTTGATGAAATCGGGGTTTCCTTAATAGACTTTCCAAGTTTATTTAAAGCCGCAAATAAATCACCGATTACCCAATTGATTGCTAGTTTTACATCAGAAGTTTTTGCAATATCTTCGAAATAATCAGATGTATCTTTGTCAGAAATAAGAACCCCTGCCTCATAACTTGAAAGTTTGTAATTGTTCATTAAACGCTCTTTTTTATCATCCGGTAACTCTGGTAATTTTTGTTTAATTATATCTACAAAAGATTGGCTAAATTTTAATGGTGGAAGATCTGGATCTGGGAAATATCTATAATCGTGAGCATCTTCTTTGCTACGCATCTGACGAGTTTCATTCTTTTTAGTATCAAATAGTCTCGTTTCTTGATCGATCTTTTTCCCTTCTTCTAATAATTCAACTTGTCTTTTCGCTTCATATTGAATGGCCTGTTGCATAAATTTTATTGAGTTAACGTTTTTAATCTCACAACGAGTTCCAAAATCTTTGCTGCCAACTTTTCTTACCGATACGTTAACATCTGCTCTTAAAGAACCTTCTTCCATATTGCCATCGCAAGTTCCTAAATAACGCATAATAGATCTTAACTTTTTAATATATTCAGCAACTTCTTCTGGAGACCTTAAATCAGGTTTGCTTACAATCTCCATTAACGCGACACCCGATCTATTTAGATCGATAAATGTTTTTGTTGGATCTTGATCATGTAAACTTTTGCCAGCATCCTGCTCTAGATGAAGTCTTTCAATTCCAATTTTTTTTGTGCCATAAGGCATATCAAGAACAACTTCACCTTCTCCTACAATTGGATATTTATACTGAGAGATTTGATAACCTTGGGGTAAATCAGCATAGAAGTAATTTTTTCTATCAAATACTGAAGTTAAATTAATTTTAGCTTTTAAACCAAGTCCTGTTCTAACTGCCTGCTCAACACAAAATTTATTAATAACGGGTAACATACCTGGCATTGCAGCATCAATTAAGCTTACTTGTGAATTCGGATCTGCTCCAAATTGAGTTGCAGAAGATGAAAATAATTTAGCATTAGAACTTACTTGAGCATGAACCTCAAGACCAATCACAACTTCCCATTTGCCGGTATCTCCAGAAATATAATAATTAAATTCTTTATCGCTCATCACATCCACCAGTCTTTTACTTGAGATTTAAAATTAACTTGCTGTTCAATTGAATAAGCAGTGTTTAATAATGTTTGTTCGTCAAAAGATTTTCCAATTAATTGTAAAGCTAAAGGCAAACCGTCTTTATTACATCTAATAGGCAAAGATATTGCAGGAAGACCTGCTAAATTTGCAGTCACTGTGAAGATATCGTTTAAATACATGGCGATAGGATCATCTGTCTTTTCGCCAAATCTAAAGGCTGCCGTTGGTGTTGTTGGTGTTAGGATGACATCAACATCTTTATAAGCATTATCAAAATCCATTTTAATTAAGTTTCTTACCTTTTGGGCTTTTAAATAATAAGCATCATAATAACCCGATGATAAAACGTAGGTTCCGATCATAATTCTTTTTTTTACTTCAGCGCCAAATCCTTTTGATCTCGTATTCTCATACATCTCTGTTAAGTCTTTTCCTTCAGCTCTAAATCCATATCTTACCCCATCATATCTGGCCAAATTGGATGAGGCTTCAGCTGGTGCAATAATATAGTAAGCTGGAAGAGCATACTTAGTGTGAGGTAAAGAAATATCTTTAATAATAGCTCCGTTATCTTTTAAAATTTTAATTCCTTCTTGCCATAAATCATCTACTTCCTTTGGCATATCATCAACGCGATATTCTTTGGGAACTCCAACCTTTAAACCTTTAACATTATTTTTAATGGAATTTAAAAATGAACTTTTGGGTTTGTTTGCAGATGTTGAATCTTTCTCGTCATAGCCTGAAATAACATCTAGAATTAATGCTGCGTCTTTTACGTCTTTTGTCATAGGACCCGCTTGATCTAAAGATGATGCAAAAGCAACTATTCCCCATCTAGAACAACGTCCATAAGTAGGCTTTAAACCTACAATGCCTGTAAATGCCGCTGGCTGACGAATACTTCCGCCTGTATCTGTTCCAACGGTAGCACTTGTTAAATCTGCAGCGACTGCGCTGGCGCATCCACCTGAGGATCCTCCTGGAACAAGATTTTCATTATTTAAACGATAAGGATTTAAAACGTTTCCAAAGCTACTTGTTTCATTTGATGAACCCATTGCAAATTCATCTGAGTTTAATTTTCCAATTAAAATTGCATCTTCATTCCAAAGTTTTTCTGTAACAGTAGATTCATAAGTTGGTGTAAAATTTGATAAAATTTTACTCGAGGCTGTGGTTTTAACTCCTTTTGTGCAAAATAAATCTTTAACAGCAATCGGCGCTCCAACTAAAGTTTTGTCTAATTTTTTATTAGTGTCTATTTTTTTAGCCTTATTAACTGCATTTTCTAAATCTTTAGTATTAAAACAATTTAATTTATCTGATTTTTCTATTCTTTTAACATAAGCATTTACAAGTTCAGTGGCGCTGCATTTTTTTTCCTTAATATACTTTACGCTCTCAACTAATGTTAATTTTGTAAGATCGGACATGATTATTCTATAACCTTTGGAACAACATAGTAATTAGAATTTTTCTCAGGAGCATTTTTTAAAATATCGTCTTTTGCATTAATCTTTTTAACCTCATCTTTATTCATTGTAAGGTCCTGATCAGATACTGATGAAATTGGCTCTACATTGTCAGTATTAAGTTCTTTTAATTGCTCGACAAATTTTAAAATAGAATTTAAATCTTTTTCAAGTCTATCAGTTTCATCGTTCGTCACTGTGATCCTTGCTAACTTTGATATTTTTTTAATAGTATCTTTGTTAATTGACATTAGACTTAATGGTAAATGTGGCTAAATTAACATTTTAATGAAAACTTACAACCTATTAGAGAACGATAAATTTGCAGAAATAATAAATAAACAATCCAGATTAATTGGGATTGATCATGGGAAAAAAAATATAGGCATCGCTATTTCAGACGAAAATCATAATATCGCTACACCCTTAACTACAATTGAATTTACTCAGCTTAAACATTTTTTAATTGAGATTAAAAATATAATTAAAGAAAACAATGTCGAGGCTATCGTCGTTGGTAATCCAATTAACATGGATGGTTCTATTGGTCCAAGAGCACAATCTGCTAAAGATTTTTCTAAAAGCTTAACTGAGCAATTGTCTATTCCAGTGACGCTTTGGGATGAAAGACTCTCTAGTGAGGGTGCTTATAAGGGTATGTCTGAATTATCAATTAACGTAACAAAGAAGCAAAAAAAACTAGATGAAAATTCTGCTGCTTTTATTTTGCAAGGTTTTCTTGATTATTATAAAATCAAACATAATAAGTGTTTTTGATTTAATGCTTGCAAGCTTTATGGTTTGCAAGTATAGAGTTGCTTTTAATGGCTATACAAAAAGAAGCTGTTAAATTCAGACACAAGCACCTTTTAGGTATTCAATCTCTATCAATTCCCGAAGTTAATTATATTCTTGATGAGTCAATGCAATTTGTTGATTTCAACAGAGGAGAACAAAAAAAATTAAATATTCTAACCGGCAAAACTCAAATTAATCTATTCTTTGAGTCTTCCACTAGAACTCTAAGCTCATTCGAACTCGCTGGTAAAAGACTAGGAGCTGATGTGATGAACATGAATGTTTTGAACTCCTCAATCAAAAAAGGTGAAACTTTAATTGATACAGCGATGACTTTGAATGCCATGCATCCCGATGTTTTAATTATAAGACATCAAGACTCTGGAGCTGCAAATCTTCTAGCGCAAAAAGTAAACTGTTCGGTGATTAATGCTGGTGACGGCTGGAGAGAACATCCAACTCAAGCGCTACTTGATGCGCTTACAATAAAAATTAAAAAAGGAAAAATTGAAGGTTTACGAATTGCAATCTGCGGTGACATAATGCACTCAAGAGTTGCAAGATCAAATATTTATTTACTTAATATGTTGGGAGCAGAAGTTAGAGTGATAGCCCCACCTACTCTAATGCCAAAAAATATTGAAAGTCTTGGTGTTAAAGCATTCACGGATATGAACAAGGGTCTTGAAGGATCTGACATTGTTATGATGTTAAGACTCCAGACTGAACGTATGCAGGGATCTTACGTTCCATCAACGAGAGAGTATTACGAGTTTTACGGTCTAGATTATAAAAAAATTACTAAAGCTCATCCAAATGCGTTGATTATGCATCCAGGTCCTATGAATAGAGGTGTTGAAATAGACACAACATTAGCCGATGACATCAATCGCAGTATCATCAAAGAACAAGTTGAAATGGGTGTTGCAGTTAGAATGGCTTGTTTAAAAATTATTTGTGGAAAATAAAAAATGAAAATGAAACTTTTGATTAATACCAGAATAATAGATCCTCAAAATAATATTGATGAAATAGGTGGAATTTTAATAGATGAAAATGGGAAAATAAAAGCTACGGGAAAAAAAGTAACCAAAGATAACGCTCCAAAAGATTGTGAAGTTATAGACTGCAAAGGCAATCTTTCAATTCCAGGAATTGTGGATATGAGAGTGTTTGTGGGAGAACCTGGCTTTGAATATAAAGAAAATTTCAGAACTTTAAGCGAAGCAGCTTTATCAGGGGGTGTAACTTCTGTCGTAACAATGCCCAATACTATGCCGGTTATTGATAATGCTTCCATATTAGATTTCACTAAAAGAAGAGCTAAAGATAAGTCCCAAATTAAAATTTATCCTCTTGCTACTCTTACAAAAAACATTGATGGCAATGAAATGTCAGAGTTTGGTTTACTTGGAATTGTTGGAGCCATTGGTTTTACAGATGGGATTAAATGTGTGCAGAATAATAGAGTAATGGATAAAATATTTAATTACTCAAAAAATTTAAACAGTTTAATCATTCAATTCCCTCAAGATAATGAACTTTCAGCTAATGGCTCGGTTAATGAAGGTGAAATTTCTACAAGATTGGGTTTAAAAGGAATACCAGATATTGCTGAAAAAATTATTATAGAAAGAGATTTAAGTTTGTTAGAACTTTATAAAAACAGATATCATATCTCGACCGTATCTTCAAAAACGTCTCTTTCAGTAATTCAATCTTATAAAAAAAAAGGGCTAGAGTTTACAACAGGGGTTTCAATAAATAATTTATCATTAAACGAAAATGATATTGGAGATTTTAGAACTTTCTTCAAATTATCACCTCCTCTAAGAACTGAAAATGATCGTCTAGCTTTGATAGAAGCTATTAAAAATGGATTAATCGATGTGATTGTATCAGATCATAAACCAGAAGATGAAGAGTCTAAGCGTTTACCATTCCAACAGGCAACAACTGGAGCATCAGGGATTGAAACTTTATTATCTCTAACATTAGAACTTTATCACAATCAATCTTGTGAACTAAAAACACTTATAAAAACTTTGACATGCAATCCTGCAAAAATATTAAATATTAATGCAGGAAATTTATCTGTTGGAAGTGATGCGGATATAGCGATTGTTAATCTTGATAAGCCTTGGGTGGTTGAAAGAGAAAAAATTAAATCAAAATCAAAAAATACAGCAATTGAGAAAAGAAGAATGCAAGGTAAGGTTGAAAAAACTTTTGTTAACGGAAACTTAGTATTTGAGGCTTAATGGACGTACTTATAGTTACACTCTATTCTTATATATTAGGTTCTATACCTTTTGGTTTAATACTTACAAGATTTGCTGGTTTAGGCGATGTAAGAAAGATTGGATCAGGAAACATTGGCGCAACTAATGTTTTGAGAACCGGTAATAAATTTATAGCTGCGCTAACTTTGCTTCTGGATGGATTAAAAGGAACCGTATCTGTTTTATTAACGATTCAATATTTTAATGAACTTACATACTACTCTGGGATCGTTGTTTTTCTTGCTCATATTTTTCCTGTATGGCTAAAATTTAAAGGTGGAAAAGGAGTTGCAACTTTTATTGGAAGTTTATTGGCAATCAATATCTATTTATCAGGAATTTTTATTGCTAGCTGGCTACTAATACTTTTAATTTTTAGAATATCTGCTTTATCTGCATTACTAGGCTATCTAGTCACAACAATTATAGCATTTATTTTTTTTGATCAAAAAATTTTCTTACTAATTTTCTTTTATTTTATCACTTCAATCTTTACTCATAGACAAAACATCAGTTCATTACTAAAAGGTAAATCCTAAGCAATTAAAGACTTTTTCGTATATTATTTTTTCGAAATTTGACAAAGCGCACAAATTTTGACAGTTCTTGCTTTTTTACTTAAAAAATTATGAATTTAGTTATTGTTGAAAGTCCTGCTAAAGCAAAAACAATTAATAAATATTTAGGATCAGACTATAAAGTCTTAGCAAGCTATGGTCACGTTAGAGACCTTCCTTCTAAGAACGGATCTGTTGATACAGAACATGATTTTAAAATGATCTGGGAAATTGATCCCGGTTCTAAAAAACATCTAAAAGAAATCACTGATTATGCAATTGATGCTGATAGAATCATATTAGCAACTGACCCTGATCGAGAAGGTGAAGCGATTGCTTGGCATTTAAAATGTATTTTGGAAGAGAACAAAAAAATTAAAGATAAAAAATTCGAAAGAGTTGTATTTAACGAGATTACAAAAAAAGCAGTAGAAAACGGAATTAGCAATCCAAGAGATATCAATCCTGAATTAGTTAATGCCTACATGGCAAGAAGAGCTTTGGATTATTTAGTTGGATTTAATATCTCACCTATTCTTTGGACAAAACTTCCAGGATCAAAATCTGCCGGTAGAGTTCAGTCTGTAGCTCTTAGAATTATTGTAGATAGAGAGCATGATATTGAATTATTTAAACCACAAGAATATTGGACATTTGCTTGTACTTTTTTAACTCAACAAAAAAAAGAATTAAACGCCAGACTTTATTCTTTTAAAGGAAATAAAATTGAAAAATTTTCATTTAAAAATGAACAAGAAATTAACAATGTTTTAGAACAGATAAAAAAAGAAAATTTCAGTGTTGCAAGTATTGATAAAAAGCCATACCGAAGAAGTCCTTACGCTCCGTTTACAACGTCAACTATGCAGCAAGAGGCATCTAAAAAATTAGGTTTTTCAGCATCAAGAACAATGCAAATTGCCCAAAGATTATATCAAGGAATAGACCTTGAGGGAGATACTGTTGGTTTGATCACTTATATGAGAACTGACGGCAGTAACATTTCTCAAGATGCTATTAAAGAGTGCAGAAATTATATTGATAAAGAGATTGGTCAAAAATACTTACCTGGCGAAGCAAGAAATTATTCAGGAAAAAAAGCAAAGAATGCACAAGAGGCGCATGAAGCAATTAGACCTACTGATATTTTAAGAACTCCTGAAAAAATGAGATCTATTTTAGATAAAGATCAGGCAAGATTGTATGAACTTATTTGGAATAGAACCCTTTCCTCTCAAATGGAAAATGCTGAATACGAAAGATGTACTTTAGAAATATTAAATGCATCAAAATCTATTACTTTTAGAGCAACTGGGTCTGTTCAAGTATTCGATGGATTTTTAAAATTATACCAAGACGTAAAAGAAGAAGAGGAAGTAGATAAAGATGAAGAAAATGATCAAAAAATATTACCCGAAGTAAAGGTTGATGAAAAATTAGAAAATCCTAAATTTAATACTGAGCAACATTTTACTGAGCCTCCACCAAGATTCTCTGAAGCAAGCTTAGTTAAAAAATTAGAAGAGCTTGGAATAGGCAGACCTTCAACTTATGCAAGTATTATTTCAGTATTATCAGCTAGAAACTATGTGGAGCTTATTACTAAACGATTTATACCAACCGATAGAGGTAAGCTTATTACAGCTTTTTTGGATAAATTATTTACTAAATATGTAGATTATAATTTTACAGCAACACTTGAGGATAGCTTAGATGAAATTACTACAGGAAAAATTGAATACCTTAAAGTTTTAGAAAATTTTTGGAAAGAATTTTATAAAAATATCAATGAAGTAAAAGAATTAAGAACAAGAGCTGTGCTCGATCTATTAAATGAAAGCTTAGGAGATATTATTTTTGATAAAGACGAGAATGGTAAAATTTCTAAAAAATGTAAAAACTGTGACAATGGAGAGCTTAGTTTAAAAAATGGAAGATTTGGAGCGTTCATTGGCTGCTCAAATTATCCTGAATGTAAATTTACAAGACCTTTATCAAGAGCAAAAGCTGCTGAGCAAGATTTTCTTGCTGAGCCAAAAGTATTTGGGGAAACTGACAATAAAGAAAAAATTGTTTTAAAAAAAGGAAGATTTGGACCTTATTTGCAAATTGGTAATGAAGAGAAAAATCTTAGAAATGTATCTATCCCTAAAGGCATCTCTTTAGAATCGTTAGATTTAGATAAGTGCAAATTTTTATCATCCCTTCCTAAAATACTTGGACAATATCCAGAAAATTCACAAGATATCACTTTAAATGTTGGTAGATTTGGACCTTATGTAAAATGTGAAAGTAAATCTGCCTCTTTAGAAAATCCTGAAGATATATTTTCATTAGGATTGAACAGAGCAATAACTTTAATCGCCGAAGCAAAACCTGGTAGGCGTACTTCAAATGAAATTAAAAATCTTGGTGAACATCCTGAGGACAAAAAACCTGTTAAGATTATGAAAGGCCAATATGGACCTTATATTAAATATAAAACAATCAATGCAACAATTCCCGATGACAAAGATCCTGAAAATATATCTATGGAGGAAGCTTTAGTTCTAATAGAGGCAAGAATTGCCTATGACGCTACTAAGAGTGGCAAAAAACCTAAGAGAAAAAGTAAAAAAACTAAAGATGCGGATGAGTAAAATTGAAGAAGTATTAAAAAAATTAAATATTAATATACCCAATCCTCCAAAACCCGTTGGTAATTACGCTGCTTTCAGCAGACATGAAAAACTTATTTTCATATCAGGACAGCTTCCTATTGCTGCAGATGGAAAATTAATAACTGGAAAAGTAATGAAGGAAATCTCTTTAGAACAGGCACAAAAAGCCTCGGAAATTGCAATATTAAATGCTCTGGGTCATTTAAAAAATGCATGTGATAGCGATCTAAATAAAGTCAAAAGCTGCATTAGAATAAGTGGTTACATAAACAGTCTGAAAAATTTTACTGATCATCCTAAAGTAATCAATGGGGCTTCAGATCTAATTGCAAAAATATTTCCATCAAATTTACATTCTAGAATTGCAATAGGATGTAATTCATTACCTTTAAATGCTTGCGTTGAGATCGAAAGTATATTCGAGATTAATTAAACTTTAATTTTAACTTTTACTTTATATTCAATTAGAATTTTATCTAATTTGTTCTGCTCATCTTTAGATAAAACATATTCAGATTGCTTATATTCATTAGTTAATTTACTTATAAAATCACTAACATAACTTTTTCCTTTAACTGACTCTAAATCGTTATAAAGAGCATTTAATTCTTTAGTTTTGCTAATATGTAAACTTTTATAAGTAGATTCATTTGGTGAAAAAATAATATTTTTTTGAATAGATGCAATTTCAATAGCAAGTTTATATAATTTATCCTCTATCTTTTTTGCTTTACTAGAAAATAAACCAAACATATTTATTGAACTGTTTTACTAACGGTTTTTTTTGATGTCTTTTCAATCTTATTAATTTCGAAAGTAAGAACATCTTCTTTAGCATCAACTAACACATGCCCCCCATTAATTAATTTACCATGAATTAACTCATCAGCTAAAGGCTTCTTTATTTTCTCATCAATAACACGGTTTAATGGACGAGCTCCCATTTTATCATCAAAACCTAATTTGCAGATTAGATTGCTAGCTTTATCAGTTAAATTAATAATAACATCTCTCTCACCTAATTGAGTTTCAAGTTCGATTACAAATTTTTGAACAATTTTTTTAACAATGTCTTTATTTAAGACATTAAATTGGACAATAGAATCTAATCTATTTCTAAACTCAGGTGAAAAAATTTTATTGATAGTGTCTAAGTCTCCGTCTCTATTAAGGCTTTTATTAAAACCAATCTGAGATTTTTGAAGATCTTCTGCACCAGCATTTGTTGTCATAATTAATATAATATTTCTAAAATCTATTTTTTTACCATTTTGATCAGTTAATTTTCCATAATCCATGATCTGCAACAAAACATTGTAAACATCTGGATGAGCCTTTTCAATTTCATCAATTAAAAGAACAGCATAAGGGTTTTTATCAACTTTTTCTGAAAGTAGTCCTCCTTGATCAAAGCCAACATATCCTGGAGGTGCGCCTATTAATTTAGAAACTGAATGCCTCTCCATATATTCCGACATATCAAAACGAATAAGTTCGATGCCTAGAACATTTGCAAGCTGCTTAGCAAGTTCTGTTTTTCCAACGCCAGTTTGGCCTGAAAACATATAATTACCTATGGTGCGATTGATATCTCTTAATCCTGATCTTGATAATTTAATTGAAGATACCAGACTGTCGATTGCAATATCTTGTCCAAAAATAACTCTTTTTAAATTCTTATCTAAATCTTTTAAGTACATTCTGTCATTCACAGAGATATTTTTTTCTGGTATTTTTGTAATTTGCGAAACAATTCTTTCAATGTCATCTACGTCCAATATTTTTTTTCTTTGATTTTCTGGTTTTAGAACTTCTGAAGATCCTAATTCATCAATAATATCGATGGACTTATCTGGTAATTTTTTATTACCAATATATTTACTTGATAAGTCTACGGATGCTTTAATTGCAGCGTCAGTAAATTTAACATTATGAAATTTTTCATATTTAGACCGAATGCCGTACATAATTTTATAAGCCTCATCGATTGTAGGCTCTGGTACATCTATCTTTTGGAATCTTCTTTGTAGCGCCCTGTCTTTTTCAAAAAACAATCTGTACTCATTATAAGTAGTTGATCCGATACATCTAATATTTCCTGATTGTAAAGCTGGTTTAAGCATATTAGAGGCATCCATTGAACTTCCTGAAGTTGATCCTGCGCCAACTAAAGTATGAATTTCATCAATAAACAAAATATAGTTTTTATTTTTTTCAATTTCTTTTATGATCATTTTAAGACGTTCTTCAAAATCACCTCTATATCTAGTCCCTGCAATCAAAGTTCCCATATCTAGAGAAAAAATTACATGAGATTTAAGAACTTCTGGAACTTCGTTGTTGAAAATCTTTAATGCTAGTCCCTCAACAATTGCTGTTTTTCCTACTCCAGGATCACCTACTAATAAAGGATTGTTTTTAGTTCTTCTGCACAAAATTTGAGCTAATCGATCAACTTCTATTGTTCTTCCAATTAGACGATCGATTTTGTTTTGTTCTGCTTTTTTATTTAAATTAACACAATATGTTTCTAATGGGGAATTTGTAGATGGTTTATTACTTGCATTCGATGAAGAGCTATCAAAAGATCCTCCATAAACAAAATTATCGACTTTTGTAATACCGTGAGAGATAAAATTAACCACATCATAACGCGTAACTTCCTGTTCTTGTAGAAAGAATGTAGCGTGGCTTTCTCTTTCGGCGAATAATGCAACTAATATATTTGCACCCGTGACTTCATTTTTTCCTGATGATTGTACATGAACAATTGATCTTTGAATAACTCTTTGAAAACTAGCAGTTGGTTGCGGCTCTAACTTAGTATCAGAGGTTACGATGTTATCTAACTCATTATCAATATAAAATTCCAAATTTTCGTTTAATAAATCAACATCAACGTTACATGCCTTCATAACATTGCGCGCATCTGTTTCATCAGTCAACGCAAGCAACAAATGCTCTAAAGTTACATACTGATGTTTTTTTTCAGTAGCAAGTTTAAATGCCTGCGAAATTGCCTGTTCTAAAGATTTAGTAAATGTAGCCATTTAAATAGATTTTTTTATAATACATTTTAAAGGATACTGATTTTGTTTTGCAAAATTTGTAACTTCCATAACCTTAGTTTCAGCAACCTCATAAGGATAAACTCCACAAACAGCTCTACCTTCATTGTGAATTTTAAGCATAATTTGGTTAGCTGTTATTTTGGTCATATTAAAGAATAATTGTAAAACTTTAACAACAAATTCCATGGTTGTAAAATCATCATTTAAAAGAATAACTTCATAAAAATTAGGTTTTTTAATTTTAACTTGAGTCTTATTTTTTTTTAACTTTATAATTGTCTTAGGCATTTACAGGTCTGCCGATAGAATAATAAGTAATATGGCTCTTATTAAAAGACTTGTTATCGTACAAATTTCTTAAATCATATATAGTAACTTTTTTATTATTATTCTTAATTTTTAAAAAATTTAAGTTTTTAAATTCATCCCACTCCGTGTGAATAATAATTAAGTCAACATTTTTAGTAGCTGAGTACAAATCATCAAAATAGTTTACATTCTTTTGTTTATCTAGAATTTCTTTGCTTCCTGATGGTTCGAAATAATTAATCCTAGCTCCTTTTTTTATAAACTTGTATATTAGATTTATTGCCGAAGAATCTCTTAAGTCATCAGTGTTTGCTTTAAATGTTACTCCTAAAAAACAAATAGTCTTATTTTTAACTTTGTTATGTAAAATTTTATAAACATTTTTTTCAATATCTATTTTTCTTTTTTCATTAAAATTAATTACTGAATTAACAATAGAAAGAGGAGAATTATAATTTTTACCAACTTTCGCTAAAGCCTTAGTATCTTTTGGAAAACAAGAACCTCCATATGCCGGTCCCGCTCTTAAAAATCTTGAACCAATTCTTTTATCAAGTCCAATTCCGAGAGCTACATCATCAACATTTACTTGAACTTTCTCACATAGATTTGCAATTTCATTAATAAAGCTAATTTTAGTAGCTAAAAAAGCATTGGACGCATATTTTATAAGTTCAGCCGCTCTTCTAGAACAAGAGACAAATGCTGCTCCTTTATTAATTATAGAGCGATATAATTCATTAAATATTTTTACAACTTTATTATCGTTCGCACCAATAACTACACGATCAGGATACTTAAAGTCTTTAATGGCCTCTCCTTCTCTGAGAAACTCTGGATTGGATACAATTGTAAACAACCCTTTTTTCTTATTTTTATTTAAAATTTTTTCAATTTTATCTCCTGTGCCGATAGGCACAGTAGATTTTGTAACGATAATTTTATGAGATTTAATATTTTTTGAAATTAAATGAGCAACAGAAAATACTTGGGAAAGATCAGCCGAAACACCGTCTTTTGCTGTTGGCGTACCAACAGCTATAAAAACAATATCCGATTTATTAATAGAACCAATTAAATCATCTGAAAAGCTAAGTCTGCCTGCGTCTAAATTTTTTCTAACCAATTCAGATAAGCCAGGTTCAAATATAGGAATATCTCCGCTTTCAAGTCTGCTTAATTTATCATTATCCTTATCAACGCAGATAACACTGTTGCCAAGATCAGAAAAACAAACTCCTGATACTAGACCGACATAACCTGTGCCAATAAAACAAATTTTCATATTAAAATTTTTTTAATGAATTATTATAACCGTTAACTGTTCCGCAGTCTAAATATGTTCCGGAAAATACATGTCCCATAAATTTATTGCCGTTGTAAATTAAATGTTTTATTGCATCTGTAATCTGAACCTCTCCCGAAGATCCTTTTTGAGTGTTTTCTAATGAAGAAATTATTTTAGTTGGCAAAACATATCTTCCTATAATTGCATAATTAGATGGAAAATTTTTTAAACTAGGTTTTTCAACTAAGTCAGTAATAAATAATTTGTTAATTATTTTTTTGGAATATTTTATAATTCCATATCTTGATACTTCGGAATTTTTAACCTTCTTAGAGGCTATGACTGAGGAATGATATTTATTATGAATATTAATTATTTTTTTGGAACAGTTTTCTTTAATAATAATATCATCTGGCAAAACCAGAAGAAAAAATTTACCCTTTATAACTGATTTTGCTGCCAATATAGCGTCACCAAGACCTTTCGGAGAATTTTGATAAACAAATTTAATTTTACTTCTATAACGATCTAAAATTTTAAGTTTTTGAATTGATTTGTAATCTTTCTTTTTTTTTAAATAATTTAATAAATAAATATCAGGATAAAGATAATCCTTAATAATTTTTTTTCTTATTGAAGTCACTAGAATAATTTTTTTAATACCTGCTTCCAAACATTCATCTAAAATATGCTCCAAAATAGTTTTGTTTCCTAAGGGCAATAGTTCTTTTGGAAGTATTTTGCTAAATGGTAGAAGTCTTGTGCCTAAACCGGCTAATGGTATTATCGCTTCTTTTATCATTAAATATTATAGTTAATTTCTTAAATGAAAATAATTAAAACAGCAAATAAAATAACTTCAAAGTTATTAAATAAAAAAAAAATTGGCTTTATCCCAACTATGGGATGCTTGCATGATGGTCATGTCTCGTTAATCCGAAAATCTAAAAAGAAAAAATTATTAACGGTAGTAAGTATATTTGTAAATCCATTTCAATTTAATAATAAAAAAGATTTTAATAAATATCCTAAAACTATTTCAGCTGATTTAAAAATCTGTAAGAAAAATAAAGTAGACTATGTTTATTTACCCTCGAAAAAAGATATATATCCTGAAAAAAAAATAATTATAAAAAATAAAATACATTTTTTTAAAAAATATATGGAAGGAAAATTTAGACCTGGTCATTTTGAGGGTGTTATAGAAGTGATAAAAAGACTGCTAAGTCGTATTGAAACTAACTATCTTTTTCTCGGTAAAAAAGACTATCAGCAATTAATTATTATAAAAAAATACATTGAAAGCATTAATTCAAAAGTAAAAGTCGTACCATGCGATACTATTAGAGCCACAAATGGTATTGCCTTATCTTCTAGAAATAAACTTTTAGATCAAAAATCATTAAATATAGCCGGAAACATAATTAATTTTTTAAAAAAAAATAAAAAACAAATTATCAAGTCTAATAATAAATTATTTTTTTTAAAAAAAATGAAAGAATTTGGTGCTAATAAAATAGATTATTTATCTGCTTTTAATATAAAAAAATTAAAAAAAACTAATAAACCCTCAGTAAATGCAAGAGTGTTTCTCGCCTATTATTTAGATGGTGTGAGATTGATAGATAACTTTTAATGGAAATTAAAATATCTCATAAACCTGTTGCTTATAAAGAGGCAATGGATTTTTTAGAACAACGGGTAGAAAAAGTTTATGCTAATTTAGAGGATGAAATTATTTGGATTTTAGAACACGATTCAATTTATACAAAAGGCATTAGCGCACCTGATAAAGATTTATTAATTCCCAACTTATTTCCTGTAATTGAAACAAATCGAGGTGGAAGATTTACTTATCATGGTCCTGGTCAAAAGATTGTTTATTTTGTCATCAATCTTAATAAACGCGAAAAAGAAATTAAAAAATTTGTCCGTAATGTTGAAAAATGGATCATTTCTATTCTTAATGATTTTGATATTTCATCATTTGCTGATCCTAAAAATATAGGTATTTGGGTAAAAAATAATAATGAAGAAAATAAAATTTCAGCTATTGGTATTAAAATAAAAAAATGGATTGCATATCACGGATTTTCTCTAAATGTTAATGTCAATAAATCTGACTATCGAGGGATAGTTCCTTGTGGAATATCAAATAAAGGAATTATTAATATTTCTGATTTATGCAGAATCCCAAATGATGAAAAAATAAACAATTCAATAAAAGAAAATTTTTATAAATTATTTAATTCGTAACTTAATTGTTGCTCCTTACAAAAACTTTGAAAATACAATGGGGGTCCAGCGTGGTGAATTATTTTTTTACTATTTATTAAAAATTCAACTTTAAAAGCATGAAGCATTAAATGGAGTTCTTTAGATTTATTTAAGCCTTTATTTGTATATTTTTTTTCTCCTAAGATAGGATGTCTAATAAAACTCAATTGTCTTCTCAACTGATGTTTCCTTCCTGTTTCAGGATTCAGAAGTAGCAAAGAGTGATCTTTTGTCTCTGAAATAACTTTATAATTAGTAATTGATAGTTGTGTTTTTTCTTTATTATTTTCAAGATAACTAAGTTCGTTTTTTAAAGTTCCACTTTTATCATCTAAAACCCCATCAACTACAGCTAAATAACTTTTCTTTACAATCTGATTTTTAAAAGCTTCTGAAAAAAACTTAGCACTTTTGTGGGTTTTGCTAATAATTAAAATCCCAGTAGTTTCGGCATCTAATCTATGAACCAAATGTGGAGTTTGATATTCTGTTTCTGAATAATTTTTCAATATATCAAAAATATTTTTTCCAGTTTTTGTTCCAGATTGTACAGCTAAATTATAGGGTTTGTTTAAAACAAAATAATGTTCGTTCTCAAAGAGAATATTATTTTTAATTAAATCGTAATCTTTTTTAGAGGGTAGATATGAAAACTTTTTTTTAATTATTTTATCGTCATTATCAATGTCGGCATAAATCTTAATTTCATCACTTATCTGTATTTTATAAGAACTTTTAACTTTTTTACCATTAACAAGGATTTTACCTTTTCTTAATGTTCTTTCAATCAGTGATTGGGGTAAGGGTTTTACTTTTTTCTTAAACCATTTGTCTAAACGAACATTTTCAAAATCTTCTTCAATTTTAAAAATATGCTTTGGTTCCATTATGAAATAATATGAATTAATTTATCTCCTATGTAGAACATCAATAAGCCAATAAATACAGAAACAAAAATATAAGCAAATGCTAATAAGTAACTAGAATTATTTATAAGATTAAAAAAATCTTGAGAGAAAGAAGAAAATGTTGTGAAACCTCCTAAAAATCCAATAGTGATGTAATTTTTAAAATTTTCATCTATGGATATAAATTTTGTATCTAATATTCCAGAAACTAAACCGATTAAAAAACAACCTAATAAATTTACAGTAATTGTTCCAATTGGAAAAACGGTTTGAAAAATTTTGGGTGTAATTTGTATAACTGAAAATCTTGCTACCGTTCCAAAGGCTCCAAATAAAGCAATTAATAAATATGACTTCATTAACTCTTTACTTTGCTAACTGCTCAGCTTCTTCCTTTGGTTGTTCAGGTTTTTTTTGAACAGGACCTGAATCTTGTCCTTTTGCATTAAAGTCTTTATCTACTAACTCGATATAAGCCATCGTTGAATTGTCTCCAAAACGATTTCTAGTTCTAATAATTCTAGAATAGCCACCTTTTCTATTCTCGTATCTTTTAGACAAAACTGTAATTAATTTTTCAGCAGAACTTTCATCTTGTAACTTTGAAATCAAAGATCTTCTTGCTGATAAATCATTTTTCTTTCCGATGGTTATAACTTTATCAATTAAAGGTTTTAATTCTTTTGCTTTAGGTAATGTTGTTTTGATTTGCTCATGCTTAATTAAAGAATTAAGCATGTTTTTAAACAGAGCTTTACGATGTTCCGAAGTTCTGTTTAATTTTCTATGAGCAATTTTGTGTCTCATTGTTATTAATAGTTATCTTCCAGTTTTTTAGAAAGTTCAGCAATATTTTCTGGAGGCCAATTTGGAACTTCCATACCAAGATATAGAGACATTGTAGTTAGAACTTCTTTAATTTCATTTAATGATTTTCTTCCAAAATTTGGGGTTCTTAACATTTCACCTTCGCTCTTTTGAACTAAATCACCAATGTAAATAATGTTATCATTTTTCAAGCAATTCATTGATCTTACTGACAGTTCCAATTCATCAACTCTTCTAAGTAAGTTTCTATTAAACTCAGGCTCAGAAGGTTTTTTCTCTTGAATGGTTGCAACTGGCTCATCAAAATTCACAAACATAGCTAACTGGTCTTGTAAAATTCTAGCTGCAAAAGCAACTGAATCTTCAGCTGTTACTGATCCATTTGTTTCAACTTCCATTGTTAATTTATCGTAATCTAACGTTAAACCTTCTCTAGCATTAGATACGTTATAAGAAACTCTCTTAACTGGGCTAAATACAGCATCAATTGCTATCAATCCTAATGGAGAATTATTAGCCTTATTTCTGTCAGCAGGAACATAACCTTTTCCTGTATTTACTGTTAATTCCATATGAAATTTAGTTTTTTCATCTAAATTACAAATAACTAAATCTGGATTTAATATTTCAACATCTGGATTTGGAGTAATCATTTTTGCTTTGATTTCTCCTGGTCCTTTTGCATCTAAGATTAATTTTTTTGGTCCAGAAACTTTTAAATTCAAAGCTAAAGCTTTAACGTTAAGAACAATATCCGTAACGTCTTCTCTAACGCCATCAATTGAAGAAAATTCATGTAAAACACCGTCAATTTGTATAGCTGTTACAGCTGTACCTTGTACTGAGGACAACAAAACTCTTCTTAATGCGTTTCCTAAAGTTAAAGCATAGCCTTTTTCTAAAGGCTCAGCGATAATTTTTGCATGTTTTTTATCATCACTTTGAGTGATATTTAATTTTGATGGCTTTATAAGTTCTTTCCAATTTTTATCTATCAAGTTACTTCTCCTATTTAGTTGTTATTAAACGCGTCTTTTCTTTGGAGGCCTACAACCATTATGTGGCATCGGACTCATATCTTTAATAGAGGTAATCTTAAAACCTCTAGCTTGTAATGCTCTAAGAGCAGTTTCTCTACCTGAACCAGGTCCTTTTACTTCAACTGTAATATTTTTTAACCCATGCTCTAATGCTTTTCCGGCGGCATCATCAGCTGCGACTTGTGCAGCATACGGAGTTGATTTTCTAGAACCTTTAAAACCCTTTGACCCAGCAGAGGACCATGAAATCACGTTTCCTTGTTTGTCAGTGATTGTAACAATAGTGTTATTAAAAGTTGCATTTACATAAACATTTCCATTAACAACGTTCTTTTTCTCTTTTTTCTTAACTTTAATTTTTTTCTTTATACCACCCTCTTGTTTAGCATCTTTTGCTGGTGCGGCAGCAGTATCAGTTTTGGGTTTTTTATCTTTAATATTTTTATCTTCAGCCATTTAATTATTTCATGCTAGTTAATTTTTTTCCTGCAATTGCAATCGCTTTACCTTTTCTTGTTCTTGCATTGGAATGCGTTCTTTGTCCTCTAACCGGAAGTCTTTTTCTATGTCTTGATCCTCTGTATGTTCCTAAATCTTTTAATCTTTTTATATCTAAAGATACATTTCTTCTAAGATCTCCTTCAACGGAATACTTACTATCAATAAATTCTCTAATCTTTAAAACTTCATCGTCTGTAAGAGCGTTAGTTCTTTTATTTTTATCAATTTTTAATTCATTGCAAATGTCGTTAGCAGTTTTAACTCCAATTCCATAAATATAAG
>AQUH01000010.1 GCA_000371745.1 alpha proteobacterium SCGC AAA280-B11 | reverse complement strand
AAAATTATGTTAATTATAAAAGATTTAGAATCTGGTTACGGCAAAGTAAATGTTCTAAAGAAAATTAATATCGAAGTACCCAAAAATACAAAAATGGGGGATGTATTACTAACAATGGATCTTGCAAAATTGGGTTCAAACCGAGTCCTTGTAATGGCTTTGGATCAATTTGATCAAAAGGATTAGAGGTAAAAATTAAAAAAATTAAAAAAATAAGGATTAATATTGATTGAAAAAAAAATCGTGTAAATCTTTAATTCCTCATTTACTTTGCTATTTGAGAATAAAAAAGAAAACAAAGATAAAATAAGAACAAATAAAACCATACTGCCTTCGTGATTACCCCAGGCGCCTGATATTTTATAAAGCAAAGGTTTTGTTGTGTGGGAGTTTTGATAAACCGCAACGTTTGCAAAATCAGAAATAACAAAACAATAAATCAAAGTTAGAAATGAAACCAATAATAAAATAAAAATACTATTATTAATAAATTTTATTTTCTTTAAATCTTTAAAATTTTTTTTTCTTATTTTTGTTGTTAAAGAAAAAATTAAATAAATGTTAAGTATAATACAAACTATTAAAGCTAAGTTACCTATGCTGCCTGCGGTCATTTTGATTTTTTCTGCTTTAAGGCATTAGCAACTTCTGGGGGCATATAATTTTCATCATGTTTTGCAAGTATAGTGCTTGCTATAAAATATTTTTTATCCCTTAAGAATCCCTCTACAACAGCACTTTTTCCCTCAGCAAATAAATTTGGCAATAAACCATTATATTCAACTAAAATTTCATTTTTTAAATCGGTTATGACAAAAATATAAGTATTATTATTTTTTTTTAATGAACCTTCTTTAACGAGACCTCCAAGTCTAACTTTATTGGCAGGCACCCCTGATAAATTTTTTATTTCTTGTGGCGCATAAAAATACACCGTATTTTTTTTTAAATTATTATAGATAAAAAAAATTATTATAGATGCAGAAATTAATAGGAGAATAAAAAATTTTAATCTGTTCTTTGCAGATTTACTAAACATCATAAAAATAGAGTAGTTCTAACTAGATATTAGATCAAAATCTATTAGCTTGTACTGAAATTGAAGCTTCTTCGTTTTTTTCAGTTTGATAAAGATGTTCTGCACTCTTGATAGAAGCTAATTTCTTAACAGAAGAATAGTACAGAGAAACTAAAGACAGTGCAGCGAATACATATGATAACCATATGTACAAACCGTAACCACCCATATTTAAGAATTCTGAAATCATTTTTTATTAACTCTAAAATTTATAATTTCATATTTATATCTAATCAAGAAAATAATCAGCGACAAAATGGAAAAACTAAAGAACATAATAAGCAATGGCGCTAACATCGAGCTATGTATTGTGGGTGCGGCTGTCAGGGTAATGCTTGATGGTTGATGAAGCGAATTCCACCATGCTACTGAAAATTTAATAATTGGTATATTTATCAATCCTACTACGCCAACAATATTAGTAATTTTTTCAGCAGAATTATAATCTTTTATAAAAGACCATAACAAAACATAAAGAATATAAGTTAAGACTAAAATAAACATCGAGGTTAATCTACCATCCCAACTCCAAAAAGTTCCCCAGGTTGGAAAACCCCATAATGAACCCGTCACAACGGAAATTAGAGAGAAAACCAATCCTATAGGAGCTACACTTTTTGCATAAACTGAAAAAACTTTAACTCTAAAAATTAAACTTATAAATGAACATATTCCAATAATTAAAAAAATTAATAACGAAATCCATGACGATGGGACATGAACATACATAATTCTCACCGTATCTTTTTGAAGATAATCAATTGGAGAAAAAACTAGAGCCAAACCTAAACCAATAATTATAGAAAAAATAAAAATTATTTTTAGCCAAAAAATACTAGTACTTGCTAAATTAAAAAAGGTTCTAGGTTTAAATATTCCAAACATTTTATTGGAATTTTTTTACTATAAGTTTCGAGTTATTGAAAGTTTGCTTAACTGAGATAAGGGAGATTGGGGATCAAAGATAACTCAGTTAAGCATTGTCTATACTTTAATAAAATATTCTGTCTAACTTTTGAGTTAATAATGTTTTAATTAAGGCGACTATTGAACGGTGGGACGCCATTTTAAAAGGCGATTTTCTAGCCTTGTAATCAAATAATCAGCTAAAAGCGCTACAACAGCTAAAACGATCATTGCTGCAAAAACACCAGCGGCATTAAATGCTCCTTGAGCGGTCGCTATCAACAAACCTATTCCTTGTTTGGAGCCTAAGAATTCTCCAACCACAGCTCCAACTAATGCAAAACCAAAACTAATATGTAAGCTGGCAAGTATCCAACTTAAAGCAGAAGGCAGGACTACTTTAAAAGTAACCTGACGATCGCTTGCGCCTAATACTCTAGCGTTTGCAATAAGATTGGTATCTGCTTCTCGAACTCCTTGAAATGCATTCCCAAAAACAACAAAGAAAACCATTACAACTGCTAATGCAACTTTTGAAGCCATTCCAAGTCCAAGAGCAATAATAAAAATTGATCCTAAAACAATTCTTGGAATTGCATTTGCAATCTTAATGTAAATACTAAAAATATCTGCGAGCATCTTATTTCTTCCAAGTGCAATCCCACAAATAATTCCCATTACTGCTCCAATTAAAAATCCAAGAACAGTCTCTTCTAAAGTAACCAATACCTGCAGCCAAAGAGGTCCTTGTGATGTTCCTTTAATAATCCAAATATAAAGCTGATAAGCAATTGATGATGGCATAGAAAAGAAAAATGGATCGATGGTCCCGGTGCGCCCTAAAACTTCCCAACCACCCAATGTAACAAATAAAAACATAAATCTATAAAAAATAACAAATCTCCAACGTTCTTTTACTTTTTCAACAGAAATTTTTTCTAACTTTTTAATTTCTTCTTCTCTATTTATATTATTTTGGTCACTCATATTAAATATTCACTTCCTCGCTTAAATCGTTCCATATGCTTTTTGAAATCTCAATAAATTTTTTTGTGTATCTAGTCTCAGTTACTATTCTAGGTCTTTCAATATCCACATTATAAATTTTTTTAACTTTTGTGGGTCTTTTGCTTAGAACGTACACTTTATCTGCAAGTATAGTTGCTTCTTCAATATCGTGAGTAACGAAAACAACTGCAGCCTTATGTTTAGACCATAATTGTAAAAGCTCTTGCTGCATTAACAATTTAGTTTGAACATCTAAAGAAGAGAATGGTTCATCCATAAGTAAAATATCCGGAGAATTTATAAATGTTTGTGCTAACGCAACTCTTTTTCGCATGCCGCCGCTAAGTTGATGAGGGTAATGATGCTCAAATCCTTGTAGGCCTACTCTTTTTATCCAATCCAAAGACTTCTCTATTGCTTCTTTTTTGTCTACACCCCTAAACAAAGGTCCTACAGCAACATTATCCAAAACATTTTTCCATGGAAAAACTGCATCGGTTTGAAAAACATATCCAACTCTAGAATCTATTCCTTCAAACTCTTTTCCTTCGATTAGAACTTTTCCAGCGTTTGCTTTTGCTAAACCAGAAATTAAACTTAAAGTAGTTGATTTTCCACATCCAGTAGGTCCAACGACAGCACAGAATTCACCTGGCTTAACGGTCATTGAAAAATTATCTAAAACTTGAATAATTTTTCCTTCAGGGCTTGTAAAACGCCTGTCAACATTTTCCAGTTCGATCAAAAAATTTGAATTCATAACTGGTTTTAAAATATATTTACAATTTATATTTAGCTGCTGCTGCTTTAACGTATTTAGTTGTATAAGTTTTAGAAAGGTCGATCTTCTTTCCTGTAACTGCCTCATTGAAAACCTGCAGGACTCTCAGAACAGACTCTGGTCCACCTTGTGGCATTACTCCATCTTTTGTGAACATACGTTTACTTTCAGCTAAAGATTTTATGTACTGTTCTTTAGAATCTCCATAAAAATCGGGCGGAAGCAATGCTGCTATTTCTGCAGCTGAGTGAGTGTCGATAAACCTCATAGTTTTATAAAATGCATTTGCAAGTTTTTGAACTTCGTCTGGATGTGAATTAATCCATTTTGTAGACATATATAAACATGCGGCAGGATATAATCCTCCAAGTGATTTTATAGTTCCCTCTGGATGTCTCTGATCAATTAAAATTTTAGCGTCCCCACTTGCTAACATTGTAGAAATTGTTGGCTCTGTCGTTATGCCGACATCTATCTTTCCTTGTTTCATTGCTGCAATAAAAGTGTGTCCAGCACCAACAGCTAAAGGTGTGACGTCTGATGGCTTAAGTCCAGCCTTCACCGAAAGATACATCATGATAAAATTTGTTGAAGAGCCAAGTCCTGTTACTCCTAAAGTTCTGCCTTTAAAATCTTTTGGCGATTTGATTACATCTGCTAATTTTGAGGATACTAAAACAACTTCTCCTGGTGCCTGGCTAAATTGCACAACCGACATCACTTCTTTTCCTTTTGCTTGCAGATCAATTGTATGATCATAAAAACCTACAACGCCTTGAACAACTCCAGCTATCATTTCATTTGCTGCATTTACTCCGGCTTGCGATTGTTCTCCTATCAATTCGACATTTAAACCCTGTTCTTTAAAATAACCTAGCGCCTCTGTAAGTTTTGCTGGAAGATAAATTTGTTTACCTATTCCACCAACAACAATACTAATTTTTTCAGCGGCTGAAATCTGCGTTGATAAAAATACTAAAAAATAAATTGATATTAAAAGCTGTTTTAAAATTTTCATTAGATACCCTATTATTTAACTTTTATTTAAAGTTACAAAACAAATAATATGATAGCAATAATTATATGAAAATTGGATTTATTGGACTTGGCAATATGGGCGGGCCTATGGTTAAAAACCTAATTAAGAACGGACATAAGCTAATAATAAATGACATCGTAAAATCCTTAGCCGAACCATTAGTTGCGCTTGGTGCTGAAGCTAAAAACTCACCTGCTGAAGTTGTAAAAAGCTCAGGTATCGAAATTGTAATTACAATGCTCCCTGCCTCAACACATGTAAAAGAAGTTTATTTAGGAGAAAATGGAATTTTAAAAAATATACCAAAAGGAATTTGTGTTATTGATTCATCAACCATTGATCCTCAAACCGCAAGAGATGTTGCAAAGAAATCTGAGTCTCAAGGTAATCCCATGCTTGATGCTCCTGTATCTGGAGGAACTGGAGGCGCTCAATCTGGAACTCTAACATTCATGGTGGGTGGCGATGAAAGAATTTTTAATATGGCAAAACCAATTCTTACTAATATGGGAAAAAATATTGTTCATTGTGGTCCCTCAGGCAACGGTCAGGTAGCAAAAGTAGCTAATAATATGTTGCTTGGCATATCAATGATAGGCGTTGCTGAAGCCATGTCTCTTGGTGTTTCCATGGGAATGGATCCTAATATTCTAGCTGGAATAATTAACTCCTCTAGTGGTCGTTGTTGGAGTAGTGAGGTTTACAATCCCTATCCAGGAGTTGTCGCTAATGCTCCAGCCTCTAGAAATTATACTGGCGGCTTTGGAACTGATCTTATGATTAAAGATTTAGGTTTGGCCACAGAAGCTGCTACACAAATTAATCAATCTGCCACAATGGCAAGAACAGCACTAAAATTATATAAAGATCTAAGTTCCCAAGGAGATGGTGCTCTTGATTTTTCAGCAATTATTAAATTAATTGATAAAAATAATTCTTAAATTTTAGTTACAAGGTTTAAAATAAAGATCACCTTTTTTACCTTTAAAGATTTGATCTACTAAAGGATGACGAACAGGTTCATTTGGATCGTCTGCTAAAAGATTTTGTTCTGAAACATAGGCTTCATAAGTAATCTCATCATTCTCTGCTAACAAATGATAAAAGGGTTGATCTTTTCTAGGGCGTGATGCTTTTGGAATTGATTGATACCATTCTTCAGAATTACTAAATTGAAAATCTACATCGTAAATGACTCCTCTAAAATCAAACAAACGATGCCTCACTACTTCTCCGATTGAGAACTTGGCTTTGTTTAATTTTTTTTCAAGCATTAAAAATAAATTAGTGATTCTTATAAAAAATTCAATAGATCAGTTAATCATATTTAAATACATCTTGAGTCTAATACCTTTTTTTCCTTTGGTTGTTGCATAAATTGGAAAATAGTTATCCCCAACAATTCCAAAATAAAGATCAACTTTGAACTGCTCCGGTGTGTTTGGATCTCCAGGAATGTAACCAGAAATTGGCTCATAGACTAAAGTACATTTTTGTAATTTTCCTTTGTAATCAGAGAAAATTGTATCAAGCTCCATTTGATTATTCTCTTTTTTCATAACTAAATAATAAAAAATATTACCGTCGAAAACTTTAATTTTTTTATTACAATCAAAATTATTTTTATCGATTAAAAATAACTTTTTAACTGCAAATATAGGATCAATTACGCCAAAATAGTCTTCTTTTTGATAAGGAACCTTTTTTGTTAAATCTTCAGTTCGAGGTGGATCTGTTTCAAAACTCAAAACTTTTTCTTTAGAAAAATTTATCTTATTTAACCTGAATTTATTAGTTGTAGGTTTGTCATAACGATATTCGTATTTCCAAAAGTTTTTATCCTTACTGTCAAATTCAACAGTCGAACTTGCTAAAACTTTAACAAAGAATCCTACAATTCCTACAGCTTCAGCGTTAAAAGTTATTTTGTTATTTTTTTCATCATCAATGTTGAAGTTAATCTCCATTACTTTTAAATTGTAAGCGCGTACATCATATTTGAATTCTTTTGCTAGCGATAAACCTGAATTTAAAGTAAATATATTAACAATATATAAAAAGTGAATGAATAAAAGTCTCATAAAATTTCTTCTAGAACTAGGTCCATTATTACTATTCTTTTTAACTTACAGAAAGAGTGGAATGAACAATGGAATCATTGTGTTAATAATGACGACAATACTGTCTGTCATCATTAGTTATATGATAGAAAAAAGAATCCCTGTCATTGCAGTTGTTGGCGCTACTTTCATTGCAGTATTTGGCGGGCTTGCAATCTACTTTAATAATAAAATATTTTTTTTTATGAAACCGACTTTTATTAACGGCATTTTTGCAGCTGCTTTAGTTTATACAAAATTTTTTCAAAAAAAACTTGTACTAAAGAATATATTTGAAACCGTAAAAATTTCTGACGATGGCTGGAGCAAAGTGACTAACCACTGGATATATTTTTTTATTTTTTTAGGAATCTTAAATGAAATTATTTGGAGAACACAAACTGAGGCTTTTTGGGTAAGCTTTAAAGTATTTGGAATTGTGCCAATAAGTTTAGTATTTACTGCTTTACAGGTGTACATGATTCGAAAACATAAATACGATTGATGAAGTTTCGCCTAATCCAGAATAACAATCTTAATAAAGAAAATTTTTTTAATAAAAAAGAACTCCAAGAAATATTAAATCTTTACGGCTCAATGGTTTCCGTTGGTGAATGGAAAGATTATGGAATTTATATGAGTAAAAATATGGTGAGTTTTGAAATCTATAGAAAAGCTACAGAAACTCCTCTTTTTCAAATATTAAAAAAATTAAATAATAAAGATAAAAACAAATATCAATTAAAAGAAACAAATGGTTCCGTGATTAAAAGCTCTGATAATTTAAACTCTATTTTAAAGATTATTTCAAAAAAGCATTCTGCAAAATATTTAAAAGTCATTAAATAACTTGAGAAAGAAAAGTGAATTACCGCAAAAGATATGCCCAGCGTGTAATAGAGTTTTTTTTTGGCGAAAAAAATGGGAAAAGAATTGGAATTCTGTAAAATTCTGCTCTAAAAAATGTTCAGGAAATTAGATTATTAAGATTTTCTATTCTTTAGCCAAGCTATTACCTGATTAACGTTCTCATCGGGCGGGAACACAGGATAAAAATATTTAATAATTTTATTGTCGTCTAGAATTAAAGTTATTCTCTTAATTAAGTTCATATTATCAACTTTAAACGTTGGAAGCTTAAGAGCGTTTGCAAATGCAAGTTTTTCATCTGATAAGATTGCATAAGGAAGATGTAGTCTTGTTGCTAATTCTTTTTGGTAATCTGTTGTTTGACTAGAAAGCCCAAAAATATTTTTAATATTAAGTTTTGTTAATTCAGAAAAATTATCTCTAAAACTGCAGGATTGAGGTGTGCATCCTCTAGCACCCGGTATTTCATCCCAGTCTTTTGGCAAAGCTACATTGGGCTGACCCGTCATAGGATAAATATAAATAACACTTAAACCAGACAGTTTTCCTATATTAACGAATTCTTCTTTAGTGCTTTTAAGTTTTATTTCTGGAATCTGATAATTATTAAGGTGATCTAAAGAAACATCTGCTTTGGGCACTGGTATTTTTGACCAGTCTACTTTTATTAAATTTTGCTGATTCATAAATTAAATAATATTATTTTAGATGTTTAATAATAAAGTCAATTGAACTTTTTCTAGCTTTCTCGGCAAAAACATTATTACCCATCACAGTGGCTCTTCCTCCGATTGCCGCTGGATCGTTAAAAGATACATTAACAGTTCCATCAAAGCCGTGATAGCCGTCTTCAAATGACTCTAGCTCAACTTCACTTTTGCTTATGGTTGTTAATCTATCTTTTAATTTCGGACAGTGCTCTCCATCACCATAAGAATCTTTTGTTCCCCAATAAACTTTCATTGGCGATTTAATTTGCGAAGAAGATTCTAATTTTGATAAAAAATATCTGCAAACTGGATAATAGGCCACATGAACTTTAAACCCTTCCTTGTCTTTTCCTATCCATTTATTTTTGTTTTCTTGCAAGGATGAAATTGTTGTTAATGCTCCGCCTAAAGAAAATCCCATAATACCAATCTTTTTAGGGTCAATATTAGGATTGTTTCTAAGTATATTTAAAGCAGCAAAACTCATTGGTAAAAAAGTATCTACCGGTGGACGATCACTTGGTGAGGAAAAAATACCACTTTTGAAATCAACTATAAAAACTGCAATACCAAACTTTGGTAAATTCTCAGCAAAATATTTAGTTCTATCATCAATACCTCCTGTTCCATGCACAACTACCATTGCTGGAACTCTTCCTTTGATCTCTTGTGGCAAAAACAATTCTCCAGAAATATTCTGAGGTTTGTCTTTGTCTAAAGAGACAAATTTAATTATTTCGCCAGAATAAGAATAAGAACTTAAGAATAAAATAAAAAATATACTTCTTAATAAATTAGTTAAGAATTTTATATTCAAAAAAAATTATTTTTGTTGATGTTATAGCCCCAGTTTTTCTGGGGCTATGAAATTTATTATCAGTCTCTTCTGTCTCCGAAGATTCTTAGTAACATTACAAAAAGGTTAATGAAATCTAAGTATAAAGTTAAGGCGCCCATAATAGATTTTTTTGCCATAACTTCTGAATCTCCACCATCAAAATACATGTCTTTAATTTTTTGTGTGTCATAAGCAGTCAGACCAACAAAAATTATAACTCCAAGTATTGAAACGATAAAGTCAAGTTGAGAAGATTTAAGAAAAATATTTACGATTGATGCGATAACTATTCCAATTAAACCCATCATTAAAAATGAGCCAAGTTTAGTTAAGTCAGATTTTGTCGTGTAACCGTAAAGACTCATTGCAGCAAACGTTCCTGCTGTAATAAAGAATACACGAGCGATACTTGTTCCAACATAAACCATAAATATTGAAGAGAGCGATGCGCCCATTAATGCTGCAAATACCCAGAACAAAGTTTGTGCTTTCGATGCAGACATTTTTGCAAGTCCAAAGCTCATCCACATCACAATTCCCAAGGGAGCTAGAGCAATTACCCACATTAATGCAGAATGATAAATCGCATTTCCAAGTGGAGTTAAACCATTAATGGTTCCAACTTCATTTGTTGTTACAGAAAATTTAAATAATAATAACGCTACAAAACCTGTAACTAGAATACCAGTTGCCATGTAATTGTAGACTTTCAACATGTAGGATCTTAGGCCCTGATCTATGGCACCTGAGTCCGCACGTGTCGTAGCTCTTGTTTGACCGTATTTTAAGTTCATGTCTTTTCCCTATATGTTTGTTTGACCTAATACATAATGTTAAAATATGTTTATTTCAAGAAGCTTAAAAAAAGGCTATCTCATTGTGTTTTTTAAAAAATACTAAAATATGAAATTCAATAAAATACCAAACACCGATTTAAATATTAGTCAAATTTGCCTTGGCACGATGACTTGGGGCTCAACGCAAAACACTGAGCAAGATGGTTTTGAACAAATGGACTACGCTGTGTCGAAAGGAATTAATTTTTTTGATACCGCTGAATTATATTCAATACCACCTACTAAAGAAACATGCGGAACAACAAGTAGAATTATTGGCAATTGGTTAAAAAAAACAAAAAAGAGAGACAGCCTTATTATCGCTGACAAGGTGACTGGCAGATCAGGGATGAACTGGATTAGACCAGGCGAAACAGAAACTCGTCTTAATAAAAAACAAATTAATATTGCAATCGATAATAGTTTAAGAAATTTACAAACTGATCACGTTGATATTTATCAACTGCACTGGCCTGACAGACCTTTAAATATTTTTAGCGGACTTGAATATGAACATACTGAAACAGCTGACATAGTTCCTATACTTGAAACTATGGAAACAATGGCTTCTTTAATTAAGGCAGGAAAGATAAGATACTACGGTCTATCTAATGAGACTCCTTGGGGCACAAGTCAGTATTTAAAGCTTGCTGAAAAACATAATATTCCAAAACCGATAACAATCCAAAATGCCTATAGTCTTATTAATAGAAGTTATGAGGTTGGTCTTGCAGAAATCTCTATTAGAGAAAAGATTGGACTACTTGCTTACTCTCCTTTGGGTGGCGGACATTTAAGCGGGAAATACTTAGGTGGGAAAAAACCTGCTGGCACTAGAGAGGTTTTGTGGGGAAATAGATTTGATAGATATAGAACTCCTAATACGCAACCAGCGGTACAAGCCTACTATGACGTTGCAAAAAAATATGATCTGGATTTGGCACAAATGGCTATTCAATTCTGCACTATACAAAAATTTGTAACCTCAACAATTATTGGGGCAACTTCAATGGAGCAGTTAAAAAAGGACATTGATAGTATTGATCTCGTGCTAACTAATGAGATAATAAAAGACATTAACAATGTTCAATTAATATATTCAAACCCATGTCCTTAAGAGTTTTATTTTTTTCTATAATTTGTCTTTTATCTTTTGAGCAAAAAATATTTGCTCAAATTAAGCAAGATGGACAATTTAAAAACTGGACAGCACAAAATACTAACGTTAATGGCCAAACAGTTTGTTACGCCGTATCAAGCCCTGTAGCCTCGGAGCCAAAAAGTCTTAACCGTGCAGAATCTAGAATTTTTGTAACTTTTAGACCTAATGACAAAATTCAAAATGAAGTAAGTGTTACAAGTGGATACAATTACAAACCATCTTCTAAAGTAAGCGTCGCAGTTGATAAAAAAGAATTTAAATTTGAAACTGAAGAAAATTTTGCTTGGCTTACAAAATATGAAGAGGAAGTTTCAATGATAGAAACAATGAAAAAATCTTCACAAGCAAAAGTTATGGCAACATCAGCTAAAGGTTCCAAAACTACTGACACTTTTTCGTTAAGTGGTTTTAACGATGCTTATGAAGCCGCTAAAAAAAAATGTAATTTCATTTAACAATGAAAAAAAAAGTTAAAAAAATTGTTTTAGCTTATTCTGGAGGCCTTGATACTTCAGTCATTTTACGTTGGTTACAAGAAAACTAT
Organism: alpha proteobacterium SCGC AAA280-B11; assembly: GCA_000371745.1. Taxonomy (GTDB): domain Bacteria; phylum Pseudomonadota; class Alphaproteobacteria; order Pelagibacterales; family Pelagibacteraceae; genus Fontibacterium. The sequence goes on along the minus strand of AQUH01000010.1, from coordinate 20,856 downwards.
CATGCAGAAATTATCGCTTACACTGCTGACCTTGGTCAGGAAATTGACAGAAAAAAAATAATCAGAAACGCAACAAATCTTGGCGTTAAAAATATAGTTATTGAAGACTTAAAAGATGTTTTTGTAAAAGATTACATTTTTCCAATGATCAGAGGAAACGCCCTGTATGAAGGAATTTATTTACTTGGGACCTCTATTGCGCGCCCACTTATTGCAAAACGCCAAATTCAAATTGCAAAAAAATTTAAAGCAGATGCTGTATCTCATGGATCAACAGGCAAAGGTAATGATCAGGTGAGATTTGAGCTTGCGTACTATTATTTTAATCCAAAAATTAAAATCATTGCTCCATGGCGTGATTGGGATTTTGCATCAAGAAGCGATCTGATTAAATATGCTAAAAAAAATAATATTCCTGTGCCAAGTGATAAAAAAGGTGCACCACCATTCTCGGTTGATGATAATTTATTTCATACTTCTACTGAGGGAAAAGTTTTAGAAGATCCTTCAAAACCAGCTCCTGAATTCATATTCCAAAGAACTATTTCTCCTGAAAAAGCTCCTAACAAAGCTTCTTATATTACGATTGGTTTTAAAAATGGAGATCCTATTAGTATTAACAATAAAAAATATTCTCCAAGTAAATTACTCTCTATTTTAAATAACATTGGTGGAAAAAATGGCGTGGGTAGAGTGGATCTTGTTGAGAATAGGTTTATTGGAATTAAGTCTCGAGGAGTTTATGAAACACCAGGTGGAACTATTCTTTTATTCGCACATAGAGCAATTGAATCTCTTACGCTAGACAAGGAAACGGCTCATAAAAAGGATGCCGTAATGTCAAGATTTGCAGAATTAATTTACAATGGTTTCTGGTATTCGAAAGAAAGATTAAAATTACAGAAAATTATTGACCAAAAAAGATCTAGGGTTCAAGGAAAAATTAAATTAAAAATATATAAAGGTAACGTAAGTGTTGTTTCAAGAGTTTCTGATAAAAGTATTTACTCTATGAAAAATGTTTCTTTCGAAGAAAACAAAAGTTTTAATAAAAAAAGAGTAGAAAATTTTATTAGAAAAAACGCACTACTTCTTAGAAAGTAATTTTTTCTCCACATACTTTCTTAATTTTTGCACCAAAGCATATAAGGGAAATAAAAATACAATTAAAATAATTAAAGTTATAATTTCATTGGTAAAAGAGTAATTATAACAATGACTCAAGCTGTCATTAATTTTTTCTGGTTCATTAAAACATCCAAAAAAACGAACTGAAAGTAACGATGTGATCATTAAAACCCAAACTACAGAAACAACAATATAAATTTTTTTCAATTTCATAATCTATTTTTTAAAATGATGAATTGTTTTAAAAGCTTTTAAAGTATTACTTAAAAGACAGGCGATAGTAACGGGACCTACTCCTCCTGGCACTGGAGTAATAGCTTTTACTTTTTTTACAACAGATTTGAAATCAACATCCCCTACTATTTTATAACCGCCCTTTTTCTCAACTCTATTAATTCCAACATCAATAACAATAGCTCCTTTTTTAATCCAATCCCCTTTAACTAAATTTGCTCTTCCGACTGCTGCAACAACAATGTCAGCTTTTTTACATAATTCTTTTAAATTTTTTGTTTTTGAATGACCGATAGTAACTGTACAATCTTCTTTTAATAATAATTGAGCCATCGGTTTGCCATTTAAATTAGATCTGCCAATAATAAACGCATTTAATCCAGAAAGATTTTTACGAACATTTTTAATCATTAAATAACATCCAAGTGGAGTGCACGGAACTAAGGCATCTTTTCCTGAGGACAAATTTCCAACATTGATTGCATGGAAACCATCTACGTCTTTATTTGGATCTATTTCTTCTATAATTTTAGAACCGTTAATATGATTAGGCAGAGGAAGCTGAACGAGTATACCGTGTACTTTTTTATCTTTGTTTAATTTATGAATAACTGAAGTTAGTTTTGCCTCTGAAATAGTACTTTTAAATCTTAAAACCTTTGAATTAATGCCAACCTCTTGTGCTGAAAGCTCTTTATTTTTAACATAAATTTCACTTGGGGTGTTATTGCCAACTAAAATAACCGTTAGACCCGGTGTTAACCCAGTCTTTCTTTTTACGGATTGTATTTCTTGTTTAACTTTATTTCTTAGTTTTTGAGCAAATTTTTTTCCGTCTATAATCACTAAAAAATCCTTCAATTATAATAAAGATAATTCTTCTTCGCCTGGTGAAAAAATCTTAATTCTTTTCCACTTTAGTCTTTTTAAAGTATTTGCAACATTAATGCTAATACAATTCAAACTACAATTGTCTAAATCATCCATAATTTTATGATTCAAAATTATTTTTAGCAATTGGTCTGCTGCTCTTTTTGAGTAGACAAAAATAACATCTATAAGTTTATTCTTTAAATCCTCAATTAACTGATGGTCAATATTTAAATTGGGTTCTGCAGTATAATTGATAATACTTTTTAAATTATAACCCTGCTTTTTAAAATCTCCCTCTAAATCATTGGATATAAATTCTCCTCTAACATAGATAAAGTTTTCTTTAGCTTTGTCACAATTTTTAAAAATAAGATCACGAAGTTCAATATAGTTTCCTCCCGCAACTTGAATATTCAAGAATCCAATTTTTTTTGCAGCTGCCGCCGTTTCTTCTCCAACGCAAAAACATTTAAGATGACTTACATTTTTTATATTTTTTAAATTCTGAACAGCGTTAGAGCTCGTAAAAATAACTATGGTAAAATCTTTAAAATTAATATCAGGAATTATTATTGGTTTTATGTTTAGTATTGAAAAATTAGTAACGCGATGGCCTTGGTCGGCTAATTTTTTAATTAAAATTTCAGAACTATTCTGACTTTTTGTGAATAGTATGTGCAAGTTTTGTCTCCGAAATAATAAAATTGTCTCCAGCCTTAGATAAAATTTCTTCAGCTACATCAATCCCTATGCTTTTTGCTTTTTCAGCAATTCCAGTTTTATGTGCTCTAAAAGATTTTGAACCATCTAAAGATAATAATTCTGCCTGCAAAAATAATTCTCCTTCATCATTAATAATAGCATTGGCTCCAACTGGAGTATCGCATGCACCATTTAGCACTTCTAGCAATGAACGTTCTGCCTCTGCTAAGATTTGCGTTTCTTTATCGTTTATTGCTTTTAAAATTTCCTTAATGTCTGAATCTTCATCTCTACATTGAACAGTTATGATTCCTTGTCCAGCAGATGGGATTATCACATCTTTTTCAAAATATTGTTTTACTTCCGAATGAAACCCAAGTCTTTTTAATCCTGACGCTGCAAGTACGATTGAATCAAAAATTCCCTCTTTCATTTTGTTTATTCTGGTGTCGATATTTCCTCTCATTGGAATAATTTTTAGATCATCTCTTAATCTTTTTAATTGAGCAAATCGTCTTACTGAGGAAGTTCCAATAGTAGAGCCTGGCTTTAAATTTAAGAATGAGTTTGCTACAGGAGATAAAAAAGCATCACGTTCATCTGTTCTCTTTAAAAAACAAGCGAGTGATAATTTGTTTGATGAAAAAGTTGGTACGTCTTTAAGAGAATGAACGGCAACATCGATTGTTTTTTCAAGCAAACACTCCTCTAGTTCTTTAACAAATAGGCCTTTGCCCCCCATCATGCCTAAGTTTTCTGTTTTAAATTTATCTCCAGATGTTTTTATGATTTTGATAACTAGTTGATCTGATTTAATTCCTGGATAAGCAAGCAGTAACTCGTCTCTGAAGTGTTCGGTTTGAGCAAGGGACAATCTGCTGCCTCTAGTACCGATAATAATTTTTTTATTTCTTAACATTTTGCTGATTTAATAACATTTTGTTATATATTATTGCTACTTTTTATAGCGACAGGTGATCACACTCAATACATCTATGAAAAAAGATTTAACGTTTCTTGGAATCGAGACTAGTTGTGACGAAACTGCAGCTTCTATTGTTAGAGAAGAGAAAGATGGAAGCGTTAAAATACTATCCAATGTTGTCTCAAGCCAAGTCGATGAGCACTTAAAATTCGGAGGGGTAGTTCCTGAAAATGCAGCAAGATCCCATGCTGAAAAAATTGATCTTATTATTAAAAAAGCAATAGACGATAGTAAATATAAATTTGAAGAATTAGATGGTGTCGCAGCAACAGCAGGGCCCGGTCTTTTAGTTTGTTTAATGGTTGGTTTGAGCGCTGGAAAAAGTATTGCAGGAATTTTAAAAAAACCATTTTTAGCAATTAACCATCTGGAGGGTCATGCTCTCACAGCAAGAATTTTTAATAAAATAAATTTTCCTTATCTTTTGCTTCTAGTATCTGGAGGACATACCCAATTTTTAATAGTTGAAGATATTGGAAAATACAAAAGAATAGGAACAACCATTGATGATGCTCTTGGAGAAACTTTTGACAAAACAGCAAAAATGATTGGACTTGAATTTCCAGGTGGGCCGAAACTTGAAAAGCTTTCAAAGCATGGTGATGAAAGAACTTATGTTTTGCCTAAACCAATTTTAAATCATCCGGGATGTAATTTGTCTTTTGCTGGACTTAAAACTTCAATTTTAAATTTATTACCAAAAATCAAAACAGACAAAGACAAAGAAAATCTTGCAGCTTCTTTTCAAAAAACAGTCAATGAAATTTTATATTCTAAATGCAAAGTCGCGATGAATGAATTTAGTTCTAAATACAAAAAAGCTAAAAAAGTTTTCGTAATTTCTGGTGGCGTTGCGGCAAACCATAGCATTAGAAAAAATTTAGAAAAACTAAGTAAAGAAATGGATTTTGAAAATTTATTTCCACCAGCAGAATTATGTAGCGATAATGGAGCGATGATTGCTTGGGCCGGTATTGAAAGATTTAAAAGTGGAATTGAAGATAACCTTGAAGTACTTGCAAAACCAAGATGGCCTTTGGATCCTGAGGCACCTTTTTTAAAAGGAGCTGGGGTTAAATACTAAAATCAAATTATTCATTTTAAAAAATCATTGATTTACTTAATTAAATTTGGCTTTGTTTTGACACAGACACTACTTAAAAATACAAAAAAAATCTTATGAACTATTGGTTAGTAAAATCAGAACCGTCAGTATGGTCTTTTGATAATCAAAAAAAAGCGGGTTCTAAAGGAACCGTTTGGAATGGGGTTAGAAATTATCAAGCTGCTAATTACTTAAAGCAAATGAAAATAGGTGATCTTTGTTTTTTTTATCACTCTAATGAAGATAAAAAAATTATAGGTATAGTTAAAATTATTAAATCAGCATTTCCTGATCCAACAGATAAAGAGAAAAAATTCGTAGCAGTTCAATTAAGCTATTCTCAAGACTTAAATGAGCCAGTGTCCCTTGCTGATATAAAGGGAAATAAGCAAATTTCTCATTTACCCCTTATAAAACAAAGCAGATTATCGGTAATGCCTATAGATTCAAAAAGCTGGAAAATAATATGTAAGATGGGTAGAATTTAATAAAAATAAGGGGGGACGTTGAGCGATAAACTTTTTAAAGTACCAGTTGATTGGGCAAAAAATTCCTACGTTAACAAAGAACAGTACGAAACTAAATATAAAGAGTCTATTACGGATAACGAAAACTTCTGGGCAAAAGAAGGCAAAAGAATTCACTGGTTTAAACCTTATTCAAAAATCAAAGACGTAATTTACAGTACAAAAAAAGTTTCTATTAAATGGTTCTATGATGGAGTCACAAATGTTTCCTACAATTGTATTGATAGGCATCTCCCAAAAAGAGCAAAACAAACTGCAATCATCTTTGAAGGCGACGATCCAAAAGAATCTAAGAATATTACTTACCAAGAATTAAGTGATGAAGTTTGTAAACTTGCAAACGGACTAAAAGAAATTGGAATTAAAAAAGGAGATCGGGTTACTATTTACATGCCGATGGTTCCTGAGGGTATCTATGCGATGCTCGCTTGTACTCGAATTGGAGCAATTCATTCTGTAATATTTGGAGGTTTCTCGCCAGACTCTATTGTTAATAGAATATTAGATTGTAAATCAGAATTCGTAATTACTGCTGATGAAGGATTAAGAGGACAAAAAGTTATTCCATTAAAAAAGAATATTGATGAAGCGTTGAAGAAATGTCCTAATGTTAAAAAATGTATTGTTCTTAAAAGAACGGGGGGCAATGTATCTTTCGATAAAAAGCGCGATGTCTGGTATCACGAATTAACTAATAAAATGTCTACCACATGCAAACCTGAAGAAATGAATGCAGAAGATCCTTTGTTTATTCTTTACACATCTGGATCAACCGGAAAGCCGAAGGGAGTATTGCATACAACGGGTGGATATTTAGTTTATGCTTCAATGACATTCCAATATATTTTTAATTATAAGGATGGAGATATTTATTGGTGTACTGCAGACATTGGTTGGGTGACGGGTCATAGTTATATCGTCTACGGCCCTCTATCTAATGGGGCAACAACTTTAGTATTTGAAGGCGTTCCGAGCTATCCCGATGCAAGTCGTTTTTGGCAGGTTATAGATAAGCATAAAGTAAATATTTTCTACACAGCGCCAACAGCACTTCGAGCTTTAATGCGAGAAGGTGATGAGATGGTAAAAAAAACAAGTAGAAAATCACTTAAACTTTTAGGTTCGGTTGGAGAGCCTATTAATCCTGAGGCTTGGCTTTGGTACCATAGAGTTGTTGGAGATTCTCGTTGTCCAATAGTTGATACTTGGTGGCAAACGGAAACTGGAGCGGCTCTTATATCACCTCAGCCCGGTGCGATTGATATGAAACCTGGTTCAGCAACAAAACCTTTCTATGGAATACTTCCTATAATAGTTGATGAAAAAGGAAATGAACTTAGTGGTGCATGCGAAGGTAGATTATGTATTGGGGACTCATGGCCTGGACAAATGCGAACTGTATACGGGGATCATCAAAGATTTATTGATACCTATTTTTCACAACACGATGGAAAATATTTTACCGGTGATGGCTGCAGGAGAGATGAAGATGGATATTATTGGATTACAGGTCGAGTAGATGATGTGATCATTGTATCGGGTCACAATCTTGGAACAGCTGAAATTGAAAGTGCATTTGTCGCTCATCCAAAAGTTGCTGAAGCTGCGGTTGTAGGATACCCACATAATATTAAAGGCCAAGGTTTGTATTGTTATGTAACTTTAAAAGTAGGCGAACTAGCGTCCGATGCTCTAACAAAAGAATTAAAAGATTTAGTTAGAAAAATTATTGGGCCTTTAGCAACTCCAGATCTTATTCATTATACATCAGGACTACCTAAAACTAGATCTGGAAAAATTATGAGAAGAATTTTAAGAAAGGTTGCTGAAAATCAATTTGAAAATTTAGGCGACACTTCTACACTTGCGGATCCAAGTGTGGTGCAAAGTTTAATCGACAATAGATTAAATAAGTAAATTAAAAATCGTAAGTAATTCCTTTAGTCTCCCAATCTCCATAACGAGTTGGTTCTAAACCTTTTGGACCATTAACTTCTTTTGGTTTTTTTTCTCCTGAATTATTTTTTTTTCTTAACTCCACTTCCTTTAATGCCTGTTCTGCCTGTTGTTGAAAATTTTTTTTCATAGAATCTTGATAGCAACTCCTAGTTGTTTTTACTTATAATAAATTCATCTGTTAATGAAGAAAACAATGAATTTCAAAGAAAAAAAATGGCTTTATATAAATAATTATTTCAGTTAGGGTTGCGCACTAATAAAAAATAAGGGGGTTTAATGAGTTCACGTGGTTTCACGAAAGAAGAACGCCTAGTTGTTGTAGGCTCTTCTCTAGGGACTGTATTTGAGTGGTATGATTTTTATTTATACGGCTCACTTGCGGCAATTATTGCTAAACAGTTCTTCGCTGGTACAGATCCTAACACAGCATTCATTTTTGCTTTGTTAGCTTTTGCTGCTGGTTTTATCGTTCGTCCATTTGGAGCGATTTTATTCGGACGTTTAGGTGACTTGGTAGGAAGAAAGCATACTTTCTTAGTAACAATTGTCATCATGGGTTTTGCAACATTCTTGGTTGGTGTTCTACCTACTTATGCTCAAGTTGGAGTGATAGCTCCAATAGCATTAATTTCACTTCGAATTCTTCAGGGTCTTGCTCTGGGCGGTGAATACGGTGGCGCGGCAACTTATGTGGCTGAACATGCTCCAGCTGATAGACGTGGTTACTTCACATCTTTCATTCAAACAACTGCAACATTAGGATTATTCTTATCTCTATTAGTTATTCTTGGAATAAGAACATATCTTGGTGAAGAACAGTTTGCTGATTGGGGATGGAGAATACCATTCTTATTATCTGCAATTCTTCTTGGAATTTCTGTTTGGATTCGTTTAGCGATGAATGAGTCTCCAGTATTCGCGAGAATGAAGAAGCAAGGTAAAGGATCAAAAGCACCACTTACAGAATCTTTTGCTGAGTGGAAAAATGCTAAAATAGTTATCTTAGCTCTTTTAGGATTAACAGCGGGTCAAGCAGTTGTCTGGTATACTGGACAATTCTACGCTCTGTTTTTCTTAACTCAAACTTTAAAAGTTGACAGTGCTACAGCTAACATTTTGATTGCCATATCATTAGTGATTGGAACTCCGTTCTTTATCGTTTTTGGTATCATGTCTGACAACATCGGAAGAAAGAAAATAATCATGGCAGGATGTCTGCTTGCGGCTATTACTTACTTCCCGCTGTTTAAAGGTTTGACTCACTATGCTAATCCAAAACTTGAAGCTGCTATTAATTCTGCTCCGGTTGTTGTAACTGCTGATCCTAATGATTGTCAGTTCCAGTTTAACCCGACAGGAACAAAGTCGTTCACAAGTTCGTGCGATATAGCAAAAGCAAGTTTAGCTAGAAGATCAGTTAACTATACTAACGCAGATGCTCCTGCTGGAACTACTGCTTCAATCAAAATTGGTGACAAAGTGATCCAATCATATGATGCGAAGAAAGTAGCTGATCCAAAAGCTGCTGCTGCTGACTTTACTGCTAAGTTCACTGAGGCTGTTAATGCCGCAGGTTACCCAGCAAAAGCTGACCCTGAGGAAATAAACAAGCCGATGGTTTTAGCAATACTAGTTATTCTAGTTATCTATGTGACTATGGTTTATGGACCGATTGCTGCGATGTTAGTTGAGATGTTCCCAACTAGAATTCGTTACACATCAATGTCATTACCTTATCACATTGGAAACGGATGGTTTGGTGGATTACTACCAACCACAGCGTTTGCTATGGTGGCATTAAAAGGCGATGTTTACTACGGTCTATGGTATCCAATCATTGTTGCACTTGGAACATTTGTAATTGGAACTTTCTTTATAACAGAAGAAAGAAACGTTAACTTAGAAAAATAAGCATTTAAAAACGATTTAATCGTTTAATAAAAGGCCCCTAGTTTAAATACTTAGGGGCCTTTTTTTTACATCAAAAAAAACATTTCAAATTTCTTAAATTCATTTAATTGTGTTCAAGTGACACAAAATATAAAAATATCGCCTTCTATCTTATCTGCTGATTTTAGTATTCTAGGTGAAGAAATTAAAAGTTTAGAAAAAGCTGGTGCAGATTTAATTCACGTTGATGTTATGGATGGCCACTTTGTCCCTAATATTACTATGGGTCCTCCTATTATAAAGATGATTAGAAAATGCACAAAACTTCCATTTGATGTGCATTTGATGATCTCTCCTGTTGAAAAATATATTAAAGATTTTGCAGAGGCAGGTTCTGACATAATTACTATTCATCCCGAGGCAACGGATAATCTTAAAAGAGCAGTAAAAACAATCAAATCTTTAGGAAAAAAAGCTGGAGTTTCTCTTAATCCAAAAACACCTATTAGTGTTCTTATGGATGTGATTAATGAAATTGATCTTATTTTAATTATGAGCGTTAACCCCGGATTTGCAGGTCAAAGTTTTATGAGCGAAGTTCTTCCAAAAGTTAAAGAGTTAAGACAGATAGTTAATGAGAAAAAATTAAAGATTGATATTGAAATTGATGGTGGCATAAACTTCGAAACAGCACCTCTTGCTGTAAAAGCAGGCGCTAATATTCTAGTGTCAGGAACGACTATTTTTACAGGTGGTTCCTTGGAAGAAAATATTCTTAAATTAAGAAATTGTGCTTAAGTGTCAAACTTTAATACATTTAATCTTTATCTTTTATCTTTAAAAAAACGATTTCAAGAACGATCGCGAGAAAAAAAATTTAGTAGTTCAAGTTACAATATATCGCTTGGAGGTATTCAACCTCACCGTATTTTTGAATCTTCAAATATTTTTCTAATTCAAGATCTTATTAATAACGATGCCGTTATCCTTAATACTGTCAGAAAATTTACAACAAACATCTGGAAAATTACTAATCTTGAAGACAATAAAATAAACAAACTTCATAATTTTTCATGGCTACCCGCCCTTAATATTAAAACTGAGAAAGAATTAGCCTGCTTAATTGTTGATCAATGGATCAATAATTTTGCAAATTACAATTATAAATATTGGTCGCTTGAAACATTAACTATGCGCTTAATATTTTGGATATCAAGTTATGAAATCATTTTTAAAAATAGTGATCTTATCTTTAGAAGCAAAGTCATAAACAATATTGTTAAACAAACAAAACACTTATATCAAAATATAAATCTTGTTGACCCCGGTGTTGAGAAAATAAAATCTTTAGCTGCAATAATATTGGTTGGAAATTCTTTTGAACAATATGAAGACTACACTAGATCTGGTCTTAATAATCTAGAGAGTGAACTTAATAATTTTATAAACAAAGATGGTTTTGTAAAAAGTAAAAATCCAGAAGATTTGTATTGGGCTTTATATTTTCTTGTTTTGATTAAAGAATGGCTAATTTTGTCTCAAAAACAAACACCTGCTTTTATTAATAGTTATATTAATGCTCTTGGCATCTGTTTTAAGTTCTTGAGATTTTCAAATGGAGACATTCCTTTGTTTAATGGAGCAAACCATATGAATACGGAAAAATTTTATGAGTTTTTAGAATCTAGAGGATATGAATTTAGTGATATGGATAATATTTTTTGCGGGTATGCAAAAATTAAATCAAAAAAAATTGAATTATTCATTGATGCTAACAATCCAGCATCAACTCTGTATTCAAAAAATTATCAAGCTGGAGCTTTATCATTTGAACTTTGCTCAAATGGAATAAAATTTATTTGTAATTCTGGGTCTGGCAAAAATCTTGGTGAAGAATTGTCTTATTTAAGCTCATCCACAGCCGCTCAATCAACATTGACGGTTAACGATACCTCTTCTTGTATCTTTCAAAAAAATACTCAAATTAGAAAATACTTTGGAAATTCTCTCATTGAAAAACATTCAGTTTACAAAAAAGAATTTAAAAATGAAAAAGAATACCTTCAATGTATTGTTGGTCATAACGGGTATGAAAAAAAATTTAAAACATTGCACGAACGTCAAATAACTTTATTCAAAACTAAAAATCATATTGAGGGAATTGATACATTGCGTTGCAAAGACTTGGAGAATAATAATTTAAGCTTTAGTGTGAGATTTCATATTCACCCAGATATTCGTATAACAAAAACTATGGGTAATGACATTCTACTAAGTTCACCTGAAGGCGATGGCTGGATCTTTAGGAGCCCTCAAATACCAACTAAAATTGAAAAAAATCTTTATTTCGGCGATTCAAGCAATATTAAGGAGTCTTCATTTATTCTTCTTGAAGGAAATATAGAAAATGAGATCACAAATATTATTTGGCATCTAGAAAAAGCCAAATAAAAATCGTATACCAAATACTTCTTCATGCAACTTATCAAAATTAAAAAAGCCTTAATTTCTGTTTCAGATAAGACGAATTTAAAAGAAGTACTAGAATGTTTAAAAAAAAATAATGTAGAAATTATTAGTACAGGCGGAAGCTATAAATTTATTAAAGATCTTGGGTTTCAATGTACTGAAATCTCAGAATACACGAAGTCTCCTGAAATATTAGATGGCAGACTTAAAACATTGCACCCAAAAATTCACGGTGGTCTTCTTGCGAAAGGTGATGATGTTGAACATTTAAATCAAATTAAAAAAGAAAATATAGAGCTTATAAATCTACTCATCGTTAATCTTTACCCGTTTGAAAAAAAACTTTTAGAAAAAGCAGATTTCGACACTATGATTGAGAATATTGATATCGGCGGACCAGCATTGGTTAGATCCTCTGCTAAAAATTTTAAATTTACTACCGTTATCTCAAGCACAGATCAATATTCAGATTTAATCAAAGAGTTAAATAATAACAAAGGATCAACGTCATTTGATTTTAGAAAAAAACTTGCAACTGATGCCTTTCTTGAAACAGCTTATTATGACTCTGTAATATCTAATTGGATGAATGGATTCACAGATAATAAATTTCCAAAAAAAATTACAATTGCAGGCCAACTTAAAGACAAGTTAAGATATGGTGAAAATCCTCACCAACAAGCATCCGTTTACAAAATTAATTATAAGAATGATTTTTTATCCAAAATAAAACAACTTCAAGGAAAAGAGCTTAGTTATAATAACTACTTAGATATGTATTCAGCAGTATCTATATCTAAAGAACTTGGCGAAAGTGGCAGTTCATGCGTCATTGTTAAACATAACAACCCTTCTGGCTGTGCTACCGCAGAAAATGCCTCAAAAGCTTACGAATTGGCCCTTAGCAGTGATCCTATTAGTGCTTTTGGAGGTATTGTAAGCTTTAATGGCGAAATCGATGAAAAACTGGCAACTGAGATTACCAAAACATTCTATGAAGTTATTATTGCACGAAGTTTTACTAAAAAAAGCTTAGAAATTTTTGAGAAAAAGAAAAACTTAAGATTAATTTCTTTAGAAAATATTAAAGAGCAAGACAAATTATCTTACACATTTTTAGGCGATAATTTCTTAATCCAAGACAAAGATCAAATTGAAATTAATAAAAAAGAATTAAAGTTTGTAACTAAAAATAAACCAACAGATAAAGAATTGGACGATTTAATTTTTGCATTTAAAGTTTGTAAATTTGTAAAATCAAACGCTATTGTTATAGCCAAAAACAATAAAACTCTTGGTATTGGAGCTGGACAAACTAACAGATTAGCTTCAAGCAAAATTGCCTGTGAAAATGCTAATCAATTTTTTGCAAATGAAATAAAAGGAAGTGTTGCGGCATCTGATGCTTTTTTCCCCTTTGCCGATGGATTGAGCGAACTTATAAAAATTGGAATTAAAGCTGTTATCCAACCAGGCGGATCTATTAAGGATGACGAAGTAATTTCAGCGGCTGATAAAGCTGGGATTGCTATGGTATTTACTGGAATTAGAAACTTTAGACACTAATCATATCTATCTTAGAGGCTAAGATAAAATCACTTAACGAAAGTCCATTAATTGCATGGGTGAATATAATAATCTCAGCATAACCCCATCCAAATTTTAAATCTGGATGATGAGCCTCTTCTTCAGCAATATTTGAAACTTTATTTATAAAACTTAAGCTTTTTTCAAAGTTAGAAAATTTATAAACTCTTGTTAAATAAAAAGCTTTTGTATCGTTAATCTGAACTTTCCAATCTGCTAAATATTTTAAATATTCATCAATCTGTTCCTTGGTAAAAGGAGGAATATCACCTCGACAAGGGATGCATTTTTTTTTATGAAGCTCCATAATTACTTTCTTATATCAGATTAAAGTTATTTTGTTTGCTGTTTTGGAGCGGGTGAAGGGAATTGAAGACCTCGCTATGCTAGTAAAATCAATGCTTCCAGAAGAAGTTGTCTGCCTATTTTAGAAAGTTGTCTGCCTGAGATTCTGGACCAAAGTGTGTGACAAGTGCGTAAGTTTTTTAAAATTATCTTTATAGTTTAATTAATCAGCAAATAAAAATTACATATAGATTCTTTATATAAAATTTATTCTTAAAAAATAATTACAGACATTTAAAAAATAATAATGTCACAGGTCAATTATTTAATAGAATTATTTAAAAAATATGACGGCTACATACATGATGACTTATATACAAAATATAATAAAGATTCGGGTTGGGGTTTCTTTGCTAAAAAACAATTAAAACAAGAAGAGACATTAATTAAAGTGCCATTTATTTTAACAATTAATGCAAAAGATTTTCTTGATTTTTTAGATGGTAAAAAAATTGAATATCCTCATATTGATTTTCTAAATGCGTATATAAAAACACTTCCTAGTATAGAATTTTATAAAGAACACCATCCCTGCTTTTGTGATCCTTTAGAAAAGGACTTAATGATTCAAATTGTAGAAAAAAATTCGTTTTTAAAAAAAATTTTGCTAAATCATTTAAAACACTTTGAACATTTAAATAATAATGAACAATTTGTTTTTGTTACTTTTTTAACAAGATCTACTACAAACAAAAATAATGAAAAAGTTTTAATGCCTATATTAGATATAATTAATTTTCATTATCATGGAAAAAAATATCTAGTAGATGATAAATCTGTATCTATTGCCAATAACCAATTAATGGAAAAAGATGAAGAAATATGTTGTGAATACACATCGGATATGGATCCTATTGAGTTTTTTATCACTTGGGGATTTTTTCCTGAAGAATACAAATCTTTTAATATTCCAAATCAGTCTTTATTTGTTGAAGGATTAAATAATAATAACGTTAATTTCAATTTTATAAAAAAAGATAATCGTTATTATTTTAATGAAGACTTAATCTTTAAAAAACAAGAAATACCAAAAAATATTAACAATTTTTTAAAAATATTCCCTGGCAACCAAACTCAAAAAGTTATTCTTGGAATTATGGATTCTTGTGAAAAATCTATTAATGAAGACCTAACAAATAAAGTATTATTAGAAAAAAAATACAGCAATACCATAATTAATTTCTGTAAATGTGTTAAATTATATATTGAAAATATAAGATTATATAAATTATTGCTAACTTTATAGATTTGGAGCGGGTGAAGGGAATTGAACCCACGACCTAATCGTTGGCAACGATTCGCTCTACCACTGAGCTACACCCGCTTAATAATTCAGTGAAATTAAACAAAAATAAATTTTAATCAATTGAAAAGTGAAATTGAATAAATCAAATTAAACACTATATTCATTCATAATGACAACTCTAAATAAAAAAGAAATTCCTCAAGAGATATCTATTTTTCCACTTGCAAATGCGGTGTTCTTTCCAAATACAATTTTGCCATTAAATATATTTGAGCCAAGATATAAAAAAATGATCGAAGATGCTCTAGCATCAAATAAAATGATTGGCATGATCCAAACTAAACAAAGTAATAATCCAAAAAAGCCAGAAGTATTTAGCGTTGGTTGTCTTGGGAAAATAGACAGTCACACCAAAACAGCTGATGGTAGATATTTAATAAATTTAAAAGGTTTAATTAGATTTAGAGTTTTGGACGAAGCAGAGACAGATCTTCCTTATAGAAAATTTAGAGTGACCTATGATGAATTTTTAGATGATTTAGAAAAAATAAAATTTAATGATAAAATTGATGTACTTCAATTAATAGATAAAGCTAGAAAGCTATTTAAAATCCATCATCTATCTACAGATTGGAAAATTGTAGAAAAGGTTGAGGCCGATCAGTTAATAAATTCCTTATCAATGATATGTCCTTTTTCTGTTAGTGAAAAACAAGGTTTGCTTGAGGCAAAAACGGTACTTGAGAGAAATCTATTAATAAACCAAATAATAAATTTTTATATCCTTGGGAATAATCCAGATTCTGAAAGAAGAATTCACTAATTAAGAAGACTTATTCATAGAGTCAAAAAATTCAGCGTTATTTTTTGTCTCTCTTAATTTTCCAATTAAAAATTCTATTGCTTCCATGTTACCCATAGGAGCTATTAATCTTCTCAAAACATTCATCTTTTGGAGATCTTCTTTCTTAAATAATAAATCCTCTTTTCGAGTGCCAGATTTAGTAATATCAATTGCTGGGAAAATTCTCTTATCAGCAATTTTTCTATCTAGGATAACTTCGGCATTACCTGTTCCTTTAAATTCTTCAAAAATAACTTCGTCCATTCTTGAACCTGTTTCAATTAATGCCGTTGAAATAATTGTAAGTGATCCGCCCTCTTCGATATTTCTAGCTGCTCCAAAAAATCTTTTTGGTCTTTGTAAAGCATTGGCATCCACACCGCCCGTTAATACTTTTCCTGAACTTGGGACAACGGCGTTATAAGCTCTACCTAATCGAGTGATTGAATCTAATAAAATAACAACATCTTTTTTGTGCTCTGCTAACCTTTTTGCTTTTTCAATAACCATCTCGGCTACTTGAACGTGCCTCATTGCCGGTTCATCAAACGTTGAGCTTACTACTTCGCCTTTCACAGAACGTTGCATGTCCGTAACTTCCTCTGGTCTTTCATCTATAAGCAAAACTATTAAATAAATTTCCGGATGATTTGCCGTGATTGAATGGGCAATGTTTTGAAGTATTACTGTCTTTCCTGCTCTTGGAGGCGATACAATTAAAGCTCTTTGTCCTTTTCCAATTGGGGTCACAAGGTCTATTAGTCTTGCTGTTAAATCTGGTTTCTTTTCCGCTTTATTAGATTCTACTTCCAACTTAATACGTTCATCTGGATATAAAGGTGTTAGGTTATCAAAGTTTATTTTATTTCTAGATTTTTCAGGATCTTCAAAATTTATTTTACTAACCTGCAGAAGAGCAAAATATCTTTCTGAATCTTTTGGCGCTCTAATCTCACCCTCAACCGTGTCTCCTTTTCGAAGACCAAATCTTCTAATTTGACTTGGGCTTACATAAATATCGTCTGGACCTGGCAAATAATTTGACTCCGTAGCTCTTAAAAAACCAAAGCCATCTTGCAAAGTTTCTAGAACTCCGCTTCCAGTAATTTTTTCATTTTTTTCTGCAAATTTTTTAAGAATGGCAAACAAGATTTCTTGCTTACGCATTGTGCTTGGGTTTTCTATGCCAAGTTTTTCAGCTTCTAAAATTAAATCTGCTGGGGTTTTATTTTTTAATTCTTGTAAATTCATTATAATTTGGGATTGTCTTGTGAAACTTAAGGTGTGGAAAAGAATATAACAGCTATTAACTTACATTTCAAGCGGGTTTAAAAATAACTAAAAAAACAATGATTATCAATATTATAGTTGGTATTTCATTTATAAACCTAAAAAATTTTGAGCTTCTAGTATTTCTATCTAGCGCAAAATCCTTCAAACATTTGGATAAAAAACCATGATAGCCGGATAGAATAATTACAAATAAAAATTTAATCGATAACCACAAAGAAAAGATAGTATTAAATCCTAGAACCCATAAGATTGATAAGCCTGTTAACCAAGTAACAATCATCGCCGGGTTCATAATTATTTTTAATTTTTTATACTCACAATTTAATTTAAGTTTTTTAAACCAATAATTATGCAAAAAGGGAGATAAAGAATGTTTTATTGGGTTACCAATAACCACAAATTTTTTTTTATTTTTCATTTATTTTATAATAATTCATTAATTGCTTAATTGGCATTCCCATAACAGAATATTCGTCTCCTTGGATTTGTTCAAATAATTCTTTACCCTGGCCCTCGATTTGGTAAACCCCGTATTGTTTTATTATTTCCAAACCCACTTTATCTAAATAATTTTTAATAAATTCATCTGACAATTTTTTCATTTTTAAAATGACTTTTTCGGTGTGCATCCAAATAACAGCATTATTTTTACTTAAACAAATAGAGCTAAATATAAAATGAATATTTCCATTTAACTTTTTCATTAAGTTAAGAGCTGATTCCATATTCTCTGGTTTGTTAAATATCTTGCCCTGAAAATCTAAAACTTGATCAGCACCCAAAACCATTTCATTCATAAATTTGCTGCTTATTTTTTTTGCTTTTGTTTCTGCGAGAGCTCGTGAAATATCAAAAGACGTAAATCTATCATTTAACAATGAGTTTTTTATTTCATCTTCATCTATGCCCGCCGGAATAGCCCTAACATTAAAACCATAATCTTTTAATATTTTTAGCCTTATC
Organism: alpha proteobacterium SCGC AAA280-B11; assembly: GCA_000371745.1. GTDB lineage: Bacteria > Pseudomonadota > Alphaproteobacteria > Pelagibacterales > Pelagibacteraceae > Fontibacterium. Next base: position 2,706 of record AQUH01000010.1, on the reverse strand, counting down.
CCACTTGCGGATGCTAAAATTATATCTTTCATTAACTATTTTTTATTTCGTGTATCTTTATGATTGAGGCCGCTATTTCTTCAACTGATTTTCTTGTAACATCAATTGTTGGAATATTATTTGTTTTAAAAATTTTTTTACTTTCCTCAAGCTCATCTTTAATTTTATCTAAATCAACATAAGAAGTGTGCTTGTCTTCACTTAAAGTGCTAAGCCTATTTTTTCTTATATCAACAAGCCTCTCTGGGTCGGCCACAAGTCCAACTATTGTTACTTTTTTATTTTTTAAAACTTCTTCCGGTATTTTTTGATTAGGAACCATTGGAATATTTGAGGATTTAAAACCTTTATTTGCAAGATAGATGGTGGTTGGCGTTTTGCTTGTTCTGCTAATTCCTAAAATAATTATATCTGATTCCAAAATAGTTTCTAATTTCTGCCCGTCATCATGCTCGATGCTAAACTGCATTGCTGATATTTTTTTATAATATTCTTTATTTAAAGCATGTTGGCCGCTGGGCTTATGATTTGCTTTTCTATTTAAAACCTCTTCAAACTTTGGAATTAAATAATCTAATACTCCAAAACAGGGGATTTTATTTTTTTTTGTCTCTTCTATCAAAACAGAGGTGATAGAGGTCTCCACTAACGTATACAAAATTATTGGATTTCCTAATTTGTTACACTTTTCCAGCAATGTTTTAATTTGAGTTTCAGTCCTAACAAAAGAAAAATGGTGCAGAGTGTTGTTAAAATTTTCAAATTGCGCTTTTAGAGCCAAAAATATCCGATCTAGCGTTTCCCCGGTTGAATCTGAAACTAAAAATACATTATATTTTCTGTTCATAGATGTGTGGATAAATGTTTATTAATGTAGTTTATACACTTGTAGTTTTAAAATTAACAAGCATTAACACTTAATAAAGTATTGTTATTAAATTAATAACATTGGTAACTCGGTATTTTTAATTTTTAATATCGTTAATAACTTTAGATAATTGTTAAAATCACAAAGTTATTAAATAAAATTAATTAACAAAAGAGTGTTAATAAAATGTTAATAAAAACATAAACACATTACTAACAGAACCATATAATACTACTATTTTAACTAATATTTATTAATGAGTAGTTTACTTAACTGTCTTTTACATAAAGAAAAAAATTTACCTATTTGGTTTATGCGCCAAGCAGGTAGATATTTACCAGAATATAAAAAAATAAGAAAAAAAAATAAAGATTTTGTAAAATTTTGCTTAAACGTGAACGACGCTACAACCGTTTCACTACAACCAATAAATAAATTTGATTTAGACGCAGTTATTATCTTTTCCGATATTTTGCTAATATTAAGTGCTGTCGGACAAAAGGTAGAATTTAAAGAAAATGTTGGTCCAATTTTAAACAAATATAACTCAAATAAATTTTATAATTTAACAGATAAAGAATTTACTAATAATTTAACCAACGTTTATAAAATATTAAAAAAATTAAAAAACAAAATACCACAAGAAAAGTCTTTAATAGGATTCGCAGGAGCACCATGGACACTTTTAGTTTACATGCTCAACAAAATGTCGCCAAAAAAAAATATAAATTTTTTAAAAAAAACAAAAAAAAAAGAAATAATAAAAATAATTAAAAGATTAGAACATTTAGTTTTTATACACTGCGAAAAACAAATACAAGCAGGTGCAGATATTATACAACTATTCGATAGTTGGGCAGGCTTAATAAAAGAAAAGGATTTAAATGAGTTTTGTATCAACCCAAACAAAAATATTGTTAATAAAATAAAAAAAAAATACCCGAATAATCCGGTAATTTGTTTTCCAAAAGGAATTAATAAAAACATTAATTATTTTATAAAAAAGGTAAAACCGAGCGGTATTAGCCTTGATCACGATATTAATCTTAATAAATTAGATTTAACTCAAAATATAACTTTTCAAGGGGGGCTGAACCCAAAATTTTTATTAGGAAGTAATAAAAAAATGTTCAAAGAGGCAAAGAAATATTTAGATTTTTTTAAAGACAAACCCTATATTTTTAATTTGGGGCATGGAATACTGCCACAAACCAACCCCAGCAATGTTAAGAAGTTGGTTGATTTTGTAAGGAGTTATAATTTATGAGTTTCGATTTGGAAAAAATTAATCACCCCAAGATAAAATTTGGCAAAACAGGAGTGTTGCTCGTCAATCTTGGCACACCAGACACGACTGGCTGGTGGGACATTAGAAAATATTTAAAAGAGTTTTTATCAGACAGAAGGGTCATAGAACTTAACCCCATTATTTGGCAAATAATTTTAAACTTATTTATATTAACCTTTAGGCCCTCAAAAACAGCACACGCTTATAAAAAAATTTGGATGAATGATATTAACCAGTCACCACTTCGATATTACACGGATAGTCAGGCAAAAAAATTAAAGAACAAAATTGGAAGTAATAATATCATTGTTGATTTTGGGATGAGATATGGAAATCCAAGTTTAAAAAGCAAACTAGACTTTTTAAAAAAAGAGGGTTGTGAAAAAATTATTATTTTTCCTTTGTACCCACAATATGCTTCCGCAACTACAGCAACTGTTTGCGATGAAGTTTACAGAAATTTGATGGACATGAGATGGCAACCGGGCTTACAGGTAATACCACATTATGAGAGCGAACCACTTTTTATCGACGCTCTTGTTAAAAGTAT
>AQUH01000009.1 GCA_000371745.1 alpha proteobacterium SCGC AAA280-B11 | reverse complement strand
GGAGGGCGTTGAAAGGGCGTTTGTTGCAGATCTGACAAAAACAAATCAACGCGGAACAGCATTTGGTTGGTTTAATTTAGTAACTGGTTTTATGTTATTTCCAGCCTCATTTATTTTTGGGTTTATTTATGAGGGTTACAATGCTGAACTTGCGTTTTTATTTTCAGCAATTTCATCATTTATCGCAATTCTTGTTTTGATGACTTGTAAAAGAAAAAATTCTTAAGATTGTTCAAAATATTGATTAGTATTTTAAGATAGCTTAAAGATTTAACTGATGCTTCGTTCTATATTTATTATTTTCTTCTTTCAGTTAATGGGCGAGGCTATAAAAAAAATATTTGAAATTAGAATACCAGGCCCTGTAATAGGTCTTATTTTACTTCTGATTACGTTAATTTTATTAAAAAGAATTAAAACAAAGTCTGTAAGCAATCTCAAAAAAGAAGTCGCAGATACCTCAACTTATATTTTAAGATATTTATCATTTTTATTTGTACCTATTGGAGTTGGGGTAGTGATGCATTTTTCTTATTTGGAAAATAATTTATCTAAAGTTTTATTTATTGTTTTTATCTCAACTATTTTAACAATTGGTATTACCGCATTCTTGATGGATAGAATGAATAAAATAATTAATAAAAATGATCGAAAAAGATAAGCTGTATAGTATTTGGGTATACCTTCAGGCGGAGCCATTATTTTGGTTAACGCTTACGATTGGCTCTTATTTAATTGGAGATTATCTTTATAGAAGATCGAAATTATTTCCGCTGGTAAATCCAGTTGTTATTTCAATTACAATTGTCTCTTTAGTTTTGATTAATTTAAATGTCTCTTATGAAAGATACTTTGATGGAGCAAAATTTATTCATTTTATGTTGGGACCTGCAACCGTTGCTCTTGCAATTCCAATTTATAGGAAATTTAAATTTATTCAAAAAGAGGCTTTAAGTATTTTTGTTTCACTAGTTGTTGGAAGTTTATTTGCAATCATATCCACTTTTGCTTTATGTAAAATTTTTGGAATTAGTGATCAGCTTTTATTTAGTATGTTGCCAAGAAGCGCAACAGCTCCGATTGCAATGGGGGTTTCAGAATTGATCGGAGGAATTCCTTCTGTTACAGCCATCATCACTCTTTTAACCGGAATTGTAGGTGCATCTTTTGGTACTTTTGCTTTAGATCTTTTAAAATTAAAAGATATGGCAGCGAGAGGTTTTGGCATGGGTCTTGCTTCCCATGGAATTGGTACTGCAAGAGCTATGAGTAGAAATGAAACTGCAGGAGTTTTTGCAGCTCTTGCACTTGGGCTTAATGGAATCGCAACTGCAATCTTAGTTCCATTGCTTCTTAAATTATTAAATCTTTTCTGAGGTCACTCCCTTTAAAAGTGTATTGATAGGCTTATTATAAGTAGTATGTTTTGAGCCAGGGAGATTCAATGACTGACAAAAATAAAAAAACAAGACGAGATGCTTTAAAAATGGGAGCGGTAGCAGCAGTTGCTATCGGCGGTTTACTTAATAGTAAAATATCTGCAGCGCAAGCGCAATCAACAGTTAGCGTTCCAAGTTTATCTGCAAAAATGGGATATCGAATAGCAAATTATACTCCAAATTCAGGAGGAAGCTCACGACTTGGTATCGTTGGTGATGATGGAAAAGTATTTGATATTAGTGCTGAAGCAAAGACACAAAAAATTAAATTAGATTTTGATCCTACTTCAATTATTTCTTTAGCTAATTCAGGCAATGCTGGCCTTTCTCAAATTGATAAAATTTTTAAAGGACGTGGCAAATCAGATTTAACTGTTAGTCAGGTTAAATTATTGTCACCAATTCCAAAACCACAGAGCAATATTTATTGCGTCGGTTGGAATTATCTTGAACATTTTGAAGAAGGCAGACAAGTCCGTTCAGATAAAGCTATTCAGGAATATCCAAAGTTTCCAGTGTTCTTTACTAAGGGAACACAAACTATGAATGGTCCTTTCGATAGCATTCCTTACGACGCTAGTTATTCAACAGCGGTGGACTGGGAAGCTGAGCTTGCTGTTGTGATTGGGAAAAAAGGAAAAAATATTCCAGAATCACAAGCTATGGATTATGTTTTTGGTTATGCAGCGTACAACGACACAACAGTTCGAGATGTTCAGCAAAAGAGACATTCTGGTCAGTGGTTTAAAGGAAAAAGTATTGATGGTCATGGTCCAATAGGCCCGTGGATTGTAACTGCTGGCGGAGTTAACTTAGATGATACTAGAATTATTTGCAGAGTAAATGGGGCTGAAAAACAAAATGGTAGCTACAAGCAAATGTATTTTAAAATTCCAGTAATTATTTCTGAATTATCTCGTGGTCTAACTTTGTTGCCAGGTGATATTATCGCAACTGGAACACCTCCAGGAGTTGGTTACAGCAGAACTCCTCCTGAATTTTTAAAACCAGGAGATGTGATGGAAACAGAAATAACAGGCGTTGGAATTATTCGAAATAAAATCGCTTAATTTATTTTTTTAATGACTGCTTCTACTGCAAATATAAAAAGTCCATTTGCAGTAAAGCAAACCTTCATTAACATCGCTGATAGTTCTGAATTATTTCCAGTAAGACGTATTTATTGTATTGGTCGAAATTATGCTGCGCATGCAAGAGAAATGGGTGCTGATCCATCAAGAGAACCTCCTTTTTTCTTTCAAAAACCAACGGACGCTATTCAAAATATAAAATCTGGATCAGTAACTGATCATCCTTATCCGGCATTAACAAAGAATTATCATTACGAAGTTGAACTTGTTGTAGCTTTAAAATCAGGTGGAAAAAATATTCCAGTTAACAAAGCGTTAGATCATGTGTTTGGTTATGCTTTAGGTTTAGACATGACAAGACGTGATTTACAAAAAGCATCTGCAGAACAAAAGAAACCTTGGGAAGTTGGCAAAGCATTTGATCATTCAGCTCCAGTTGGAGCCATTCATTTAGCTTCAAAAATTGGTCATTTTAAAGAAGGTAGTATTTCATTGTCTATAAATGGAGAAGTAAGGCAGAATGCCAATCTTAATCAAATGATATGGTCTGTTGCTGAGCAAATTGCAAAACTATCTGAAGGCAATGAATTGTTTGCGGGTGATATTATATTTTCAGGGACACCAGAAAATGTAGGTCCGGTTGTTAAAGGTGATGTGATTGTTTGCAAATTAGATCCTCTACCAGATCTGTCTATAAAAATAGTTTAGTTTTTATTTTCTAAATTCAATATAAAGCCGATCATTTTTTCATGACTATCAATCAAAGCTTTAGCTGGGACAATATATTTTTGTCTGTGATCTTTTTTAGATGTAATTCTAGTAATTAACTTATTTTTTTCAGCAGTTTTAATTAGATTTATAATAGAATTTCTGCTGCCAAATTTGTAATCAATACTATTTGCAATTTCTTCTGAAGTAATATGTTTGTTATCATAATAACTTTCCATAATATTAAACAGAACTAATGTACCGTAAGCGGAAAATCTGAATGACATGATATTGTCATCATGTGCCATAATAGAATTATAACCTTTAAGTAAACGGGCAGTATAAGTCGCAATTTTTTTTTGCGTTAAAGGTTTGATCATAGAATTTTTGTTCAGCATAATTTTTGTCTTTATTCGGATAAATTGAAAACACAGTAATTCTGCACATTTTTTGTGCATAGTTATTATATTACTGATTAGGCGCCAGCGATTTAGGCTCTTTTATTTTTTAATGGATAGATACGCTATTTTGCAGTGTAGCAATAACTCCAAGGGGATTAAGAACTATGTGGTGTATACATAGTCTTTTTACAAGGTTTAGAATCAAATAAATAGATCTTAGTTACTAGAGTTCTTGCTTATTTGAGAGTAATTATATTTTAAGAAAAATAATAAAATTATGAGCTACAAAAATACTTCAAATATTTACGGATTTGTTAGCAAAAACTTTCATTGGATTATGACGGTATTGATTGTTTGTAATTTTATTCTTGGAATTTTTTTAGATGATTTAGAAAAAGGTCCAGTTAGATTTTTATTATTTAGTATTCATAAATCTACAGGAATTGTAGTGTTGATGTTGTTGATTTTTAGATTTTTTTGGAGAATTATTAATATCACTCCAGCTCCTTTAGGAAGAGTTAAATTTTTAAATACTTTATCAAAGCTAGGACATTATTTTTTTTATTTTATTTTATTAGTTGTTACTTTAAGTGGATGGACTTATTCGAGTGCCAAAGGAGGACCTGTTAGCGTGTTTGGTCTTTTTTCTGTTCCTGCGTTAGTTGAAAAAAATAACGAGGTTGCAAAAATTGCAATCAATATTCATGTCATTTCTGTTTATGTTTTTATTACTGTTTTATCATTACATGTTTTAATAAGTCTTTTTCATCATTATATTTTAAAAGATAAGACACTAAGCCGTATGTGGTATGGAAAATCTGATTGATTAAATATTTTTTTTTATTTCTTTTTTTCTGCAACCAAACATTTGCCTTAGAGAAGTGGATTATTAACGATTCAAAGAGTTCAATTAATTTTTCAATCCCAGTTTTATTTACAGAAGATATTAAGGGAAATTTTAAAAAGTTTAAAGGATTTGTAAATGCAGATCGTACGAATTTAAAAGGAGTTGTAAATATTGAAGTTGATATTGAAAGCATGACAACAAATTATGATTTAGATTATGCTGATCTTATAAAAGGAGATATATTCTTTGATGTTGCGAAATTTCCAAAAGCTTTCATAAAAACTAAAGATTTTGTAATTAATAAAGATAATACCGCTTTTGCTTTTGCAACTTTAAACATAAAAGGAAAAGAAAAAGATTTTAAAATACCCCTGAGTTACAATTTAGAAGGAAATAATAAAGCAACTGCCAAAGGAACCTTTAATTTTAACAGGTCTGATTTTGAAATTGGAACTGGTGCCTGGTCACCTACCTTGATTTTAAAAGATGAAGTGACGGTGAATGTTAGTTTAAGCCTTGATAAAGTTAAGTAATTTAACTTACTAGTTAAGGCCAATTTGTGATATTATAAGATTCTATGGCCACATATGAATGTCCAAAATGTAAAATGTCCGCGAATATAACCTGCGGAAAATGTGATGCGCCACTTAATGACGCTTCACTTAAATTAGATAATGGACAAAAAGTACAAATTTGCGAATGTCCAAACGGTCATGGAAAGATTAAAAGTCCACTGTGTTGCGGTAGCGACATGACCTGTTCAATCACTTAAAACTTATTTACTTTTCAAATTTTTTTGAACTATCAACAATTATTGTGTATTTAAATTTAATCATTTGATTTAAGAGTTTTTTTATAAAATATTTATATGAGACAAGTTTATATTAATGGAGAATTTAAGAGAGAAGATGAAGCAAAAGTTTCAATCTTTGATCGATCATTACTTTTTGCAGATTCTGTATACGAAGTAACTTCAGTTATTGAAGGAAAATTAATAGATTTTAACAATCATATGAAGAGACTAGATCGATCTATGACGGAGTTAAAATTTAAAAAATTATTAAATCATGAAGAAATTTTAACATTTCATCGAAAACTTCTTGAATTAAATAACATTAAAGAAGGACTGGTTTATTTACAAGTGACAAGAGGAGTTGCCGATCGAAGTTTTGATATGCCAAAAGAACAAATTCAACCAACTGTTTTTGCATTTACACAAGAGAAGAAGCTCATGGACTCTCCAAATGCTAAAAATGGAATTAAAATTATGACGTTAGATGATTTAAGATGGAAACGTTGCGATATTAAAACAACTCAACTGCTCTACCCAAGTCTCGCGAAAACTGAAGCAACAGAGAAAGGCTTTGATGATGCTTGGTTTATTAGACAGGGTTATATTATGGAAGGATCTTCTAATAATGCGTGGATTGTTAAAGGAAAAATTATTAAGACTAGACAATCAGACCAGCTTATTTTAGCCGGCATCACAAGAGACGCTGTTATGAATTGTGCAAAAGAACTGGGTTATGAAGTTGTATACAAAAATTTTTCTTTACAAGAAGCGCAATCAGCAGATGAAGCATTTATTACTTCAGCAACTTCATTTGTAACGCCTGTCATTAAAATAAATACTTCTCAAATTGGAGAAGGTAAACCAGGAAAATTTGTTACGGCACTGCGCGCTGAATACATCAAGCAAGCAATTAAGAATTCAATTTAAATCTTAAGTTGTAATTTAAATATAATAATTAATAGATATTTTTGTAAAAATTTAATATCAAAGGTTAATAAAATTTATGAAAATCGATATTAAAATCGACTCTAAAGATTTAAAATTTGATAAGGGGCAATTAATAGTTCTTATCTCAACAGGCGTTGCATTTATTTCTTTATTCTTCCCCTGGGTTAATGCTGGATTTATTTGGGTTAATGCTTTTCAAATTCAAACCTTTTTAATTATGCTCCTTTATATTCTGCCAGTGTATCAAGTATTTAAAAGAAGAAGATTTTTTTTAGATCCAAGTCATAATTTTATTGTGGAAGTTGGATCTGGAGTCTTAGCTGCATTTTTAACACTTATTTTTATTTTAACTCGTACTACTTTTATTTTTGGTCACAGTGTTAATTTAGCAGGAACAGGAAGTTATATATTCTTAATTGCTTCTTTAGCATTAACGTATGGTTCTTATTTAGATTATCAAAAAAGCAAATAATAATGGCTAAAAAAGATCCACATAAAATTGTTGAACATCGAGTTACAACTGAGTTACCACCATTACATGTAATGGGAATGATTTCTTTTGCGATTTCAATTTTAGGTTTATTCTTGTCTTATGTTATTCCGTTTTTACTTCAGATTATTGCACTAATTTTAGGGCACATGGCTCTTAAAGATTTTAATAATCAGCCAGGTCGCTATTCTGGAAAAGGCTTCATTATAGCAAGTTTGATTATTAGTTATGTTATTATAGGCCTTTATGTTTTGGTATTCAGCACTTTTGCTTTAGGTTTTTTAAAGTTGCTAGGTTTATTATCTAGATAAGCTTTAAAAAAGATAAAAATTTTATTTATAATAAATTTTAAATTACTTAATGTTGAAAAAAAATTTAGTATTTACAGCTACTTATAATGAATTTCCAAATATTAAAATTTTACTTAATAAAATAAATAAATTAAAAATTCCCTTAGATATTCTAGTTGTAGATGATAATTCTAAAGATGGAACCAGGGAGTTTTTGAATCAATATGCCAAAAAAAAAAAATTTTTTAAACTAATAGTTAGAAATGAAAAATTAGGCTTAGATTCTGCTCATAAATTAGCTTTTAATTATGCGAAAAAAAATAAATATAAAAAATTAATCACAATGGATGCGGATTTATCCCACGATCCAGCTGTTATTAGAAAATTTATTAAATTATTGCAGCACAAACCTTTTGTTATTGGTTCGCGTTACATACATGGAGGCAAATGTGATTTAGAAGGATTCAGATTTTATATTAGCTATTTTGGCAATTTTTTTATTAAATTTTTTTTAAATATTAATTCAAATGAATTTACTACTTCTTATAGAGGTTTTAATCTTAAAAAATTATCAAGATTGAATATAAATGAAATTAAATCTAAAGGTTATAGCTTTTTTATGGAAACAATTTTTAAGATTCATAAATTGAATGTTCCAATATATCAGATACCTATTCATTTTAGCTCTAGATACAGCGGTAGATCAAAAATTTCAAAAATAGAAATTTTTAGAACTTTTTTTAATGTTTTAAGACTTAAATTGCTTTATAAATAGTAAATATGTTCAGTATTTCAGTTTTATTTACAATCATTTTTATAATTTTTTATTTAGTTCTTACAATTTTTACTATCAAAATAAGAAAATCAACAAGGATTGCCTATGGCGATGGTAATAATAAAAGATTAATTAGAGCTATTCGAGCTCACGGCAATTTTTTTGAATTTACTGTTTTTTTTATTATTTCTTCTTTTTTATTAGAGGCATTAGATGCGGATGCTATTTATCTTCTAGTTGTAAATATTTTATTTGTACTTGGACGTGTTTCACACGCTTACAGCATGTTTAAAGAAAAATTAAAATTTAGGGCAATAGGCATGATGACTACTCTATTTATTTACATACTGAATAGCGCTTATTTACTTTACTTATACTTTCGTTAAACAAGAAAAAAATATGAAAAAAATATTATCTTCTTTATTAATTATTCTTTTATTAAATGCCTGTGGAACAAACCCAACTGTTGTTTCAGGTGATGACGCTCAAAAATTATTAACAACACAAATTGCAACGGTCGTTGATGTTGTTCCAGTAACTATCCAAGGGAAAAACTCAGAAGTTGCAGCAGGCGCTGGAGCTGTTCTCGGTGGCGTTGCTGGAAGAACAACTGAGGGAAAATATAGAGAATTAGTTACTGTAGCAGGCGCAATCTTTGGAGCGGTGATTGGTTATTATGCTCCAGTTAAATTAGGTGAACACAATGGATTTCAGTACACTTTAAATCTTGAGAAAGAGACAAAGCCATTAACAGTGATCCAAGGTTCAGCTGGTAAAGATGATACTGGTTTTAAAGTGGGTCAAAAAGTGACGATCGTATTTGGTAAAGACGCCGTTCGAGTTTTGCCAACCAATCTAAAATAATTTAGCCTAAATAATCTTTTTTCCCAATTTCAACACCATTGTGTCTAAGTAGATTGTAGGCAGTCATAATATGAAAATAGAAATTTGGAATGATCCAAGTTGCAATATAATCCTCAGCTTTAAACTCAAAGTTATGCTCTCTGATTGAAAATTTAATCTCTTTTTGTTCGGTCCCTTTTAATTGTTCAGGTTTAATCTTATTTAAATATTCTATGGTTTGCTTAATACGATTTTGTAAATCCGCAAAAGAATTTTCTGAATCATTAAGATTTAATAATTCAATGCCAGCAATTCTTCCAAAGCCATGTCTGACTTGATCTGTAGCAATTTGAATTTGTTTTATTAGATTAAACATATTTGGAAACAATCTAGCTTCCAATAAAGCCTTAGGCTCAATTTCTTTAGATTTTGCATAAGCTTCTGCTTTTTTTAAAATAGCAGATGTATTAGTAAGCATTTTTTTAAACTGGGCTATTGAGTTTTGATACATAGACATAAGTTTATTCTTTCATTTGTTGGTTAATTCTATTTTTTTCAAATTTGTCATTCATTCGCTTAATTCTTCTGCTGGTAGTGTATTCGAACCACGCTGGGTTGATAGCGTGAACAAAGGCAGTAATAAAAGACCAAAGACACTTCAGGCCAATTTTCATCGCAAATATCATGTGTTCAAAGTAACCTTTGTTTGCAAGCTCAAGATGTTTTTTAATTTTATTAAGCATTCTTAATTATAGTTTTAATAATATATATTTAAATCAAGAGGTACTGTAATCATAATAAAATATTCGCAATCAACTAAAAGTCTAAGCCGACTGTAATTGACACGTATCGGTGAACTCTTTTTTGTTCTTCAAACTCTTTTGATCGAATGACTTGCATTGCAACGAGTTTTAAATTTTTATCATTGTGAATTGGGATAAGTGAGCTTATTCCATATGATAATTTTCCAACCATAGGTTTTTTATTCACGTGATGATTGTTTTCTAAAAGATTACCATCTAAAGAAAAATCATAAGCAACAGCTGTTAATTCAGTTAGTGCAAACAAGTGAGCCCCTAATGGAATAGGTAAAAGCAGATCTCCTTTATCAACACAAGAATTAGCCTTTCCAGATTGAATTGTTCCTGATGCAGGCGCAGTATTATCACAACCTGAATAATCAGCAGCGCTGCCAAAATCATTTGGAATGTTTAGTCCATATCTACCTTCAAAACCAACGTTTGCTGATGTTGAAATATTTCCAACTTTAAAACCATAAAATCTTATTAGATCTTTTGAAATGCCAGGTGTGTAATTACTTTGCTGCATATCCGTTTTAATTTTTCTTTCAAACATATACATAAGTGCTGGTTCAGTTCCTAACTGATTATCCCAACCCGAAGCTCTATAAACATTCAAAGCATCATGAACAATATTTTGAGATTGTCTTACAAAGGAAAGAGGACCTATTACCCCAAGTGTAAATTGTTTGGAATCTAACACCTGCGTGTCATTAGAATGATCTCTATGCCTTTCATTCACCCCAACATCTAAAGCGACAATCCCAGAATAAGGTCTATCATCCCTAACAAGAATTGATGTTTTGTCATCGGTTGGCGTGTACATTCTTTGATAAGCGTTAAAGTAAATATTTTTTGAAATTCCCTCTTCTTTTTTAAGAATATTACCATCAAGGAATGATAAAATTTTTCCGTGCAGTTGCATAACAGTAGGTAAACACTCATTTCCAGTCATTGACTTAAAATCGTGGGTCACACCAGAAAAAATGACGCCACTGGTGTAATTGGCGTCTTGCTTGTTAAAGTAGTCGTTTTCTATTCTAAAATTATAACTTTTAAATTTAAGATGATCATCAACCACACAATCTGCAAACGCAAATGTGCTTTGAAACAAAAAAATAACAATAAGAATTACTAAACTGCGCATTTTAAAAAAAATTAATACAACTTTCACAATTAAGACACAAATTGTTCATGAATTTATTACATTTACAATCTATATAGCCTGCATGAACACAAAAGTTGAAACATTAAGAGTAGTAGGTCCTAACACGGATGAGCTTGCAATTACTTTAATAGGTGCTGCAAAGCTTGTTGGTTTAGTCGTGGCGCTAGCGTTTATTTTAGGTGCGCCAGTGTTACTAAACGTTGCGACAAAAGGAATACTATAATTATGATACCGTACTCAGATTCAGAGTTAGAATTTTTAAATAAGTAAGTAATAAATCTTAAAAAATCTAAAGTCTCCCTAAAGCATTTATTGCCCTTTTATGATATTATTCAATGTCATGATTGGTTGGAAATTTGATAATAGCTACGCCCGCCTTAACGAGTTGATGATGACAAAGACTTATCCTGTCTCTGTTAAAAATCCTAAATTAGTTGTTTTAAATTATGGACTTGCAAAAGAGTTAGGTTTAGATTTTTCAAATCTTACAGAAAAAGAACTCGCCGATTTTTTTACAGGAAATCAATTACCCGAAGGCTCAGAACCACTAGCACAAGCTTATGCCGGACATCAGTTTGGACATTTAAGTATTTTAGGTGATGGTAGAGCCATAGTTTTAGGCGAACATATTACTCCAACCGATGAACGCTTTGACATTCAGTTTAAAGGATCAGGAAGAACCGCTTATTCAAGAGGAGGCGATGGTAGAGCAGCATTAGGTCCGATGTTGCGCGAATATATTATTAGTGAGGCCATGTATTACTTGAATATTAAAACAACACGTAGCCTTGCAGTTGCAACAACTGGTGAAATTGTAATTAGAGAAAAACCCTTAAAAGGGGCTGTCCTTACTAGAGTTGCAAGAAGTCACATTCGTGTTGGGACCTTTGAATATATTGCAATTAAAAAGGATTTGGAGTCTTTAAAAAATTTACTCAATTATTGCATTAATCGTCATTATCCAGAATTAAAGATTGCAGAAAATAAAGCATCTGCTTTTTTAACCGCAGTATTAGATAGGCAAATTCAATTAATAACTGACTGGATGCGAGTTGGATTTATTCATGGCGTGATGAATACGGACAACATGGCAATTTCAGGGGAGACTATTGATTACGGTCCTTGCGCTTTTATGGACACCTACAATCCAGAAACTGTTTTTAGTTCAATTGATGAGCACGGTAGATATGCCTTTCAGAACCAACCAGGCATTGCACAATGGAACTTGGCACGACTTGCGGAAGCATTAGTGCCGCTTTTAGATAAAGATCAAAATAAAGCAGTCGATATTGGCGAAGAAATTATTGGAAGTTTTAACGATAAATACAAAAAAAGTTACATGCAGATGATGAAAAATAAACTTGGAATATTTGAGAGTAGAAAAGAAGATGAACAGTTAATTCAAGATTTATTAAATCTTATGTTTGAGAATAAATTTGATTACACCAATACTTTTATAAGTTTGATGCATGAAAATAATCCAGAAATATTTAATAATGAACAATTTAAAGAATGGCATAAACGTTGGAGTGCTCGTTTAATTACTACCAATAAACCATTAAATTCATCTCGTGAGATCATGAAACAAAATAATCCAGTGATTATTCCAAGAAATCATAAAGTCGAAGAGGCTCTAAGAGCCGCAAATGTAGGAGACTTAACTGTAATTGAAAAATTATTATCGGCTTTAGAGCAGCCTTACTTACAAAGAGAAGATATTAAAATGTACCAAACAATATCTACCGACATGCAGTACAAAACTTTTTGTGGAACTTAGAATTATTTTTGATTTTTAATTTCTTGAACTTCTTTTTTAAGTTTATCAATTTGTGTCATTAATTCATCGATATTTTTATCTTCCTTAGGCTGTGGTGCTTTTGTTGAAGTGCCTTGTGTGGGATTAAAAAAATTAAAATCCATAAAATTTGGGAAGCCTTTAGTAAAAATATTATTCGTGTTAGCCGAATTCATAGTGTTTGTTAAAAAATCAAACATCATGTTATTTTTTTTATTTTCATTGAATAAAATAATTTGTTTTAAGATATGAGCTGGAATTAAATTAATACCTGCGTTTTCTTTTTCTAAAATAATTTGCGTTAGAATGCTTGAAGTGATGTCGCTTTGTGTATCTACATCAATTACTTTAAAATCTACTTCCTTTTTAATTAATGCAACAATGTCATCAAGAGTAATATAAGCACTAGTTTCAGTGTTATATAATCTTCGATTTGAATATTTTTTTATTTCTATCATTTATTGTTTTACGTATTGTCCTGGAGCTTCATACAGTACTTCAAAATTTTTTGCATTAAGTTCAGATGGTTTTTTAAATTCACCAGAGTTAACTGAAAGCCAAGTTATCCACGTTTGCCACCAAGAACCGTCTACTTTTTTTGCAACGTTATACCATTCATCTGCATTCTTACCTTTTTCAAATTTAGCTGTGTAATAATAAAGTTTTCCAGGTTTTACTTCGCTACCTTGAATAATTCCTGCGATATGACCTGAGTTTGCTAATACAAAATTAACATGAGAATTATAAGCGCTTAAGCCCTGGTACACGGATCTCCAAGGTGCAATGTGATCTTCTGTAGTTGCGACTGAGAACATAGGAGTATCAATTTTTGTTAAATCAATTTGAACATCACCAATTTTGTACATTTTTTTAACAACTAAGTTGTTTAAGTACATACAGCGTAAATATTCTGAATGCATTTTCTCAGGTAATCTTGTGGAATCCGAGTTCCAGTGCAGCATATCAAATGCCGTTGGTTCATTACCTAGAAGATAGTTATTCACTACATAATTCCAGTACAGATCGGAAGGACGTAGGAAATTAAAAGCGGCCGCCATATCTTTACCATCGAAGTAACCAGTTTTTTTCATTTGGTTTTCAATACTTTTAATTTGTTCTTCGGTGATAAATATTGAGAGTTCACCAGGATCTTCAAAATCAATTAAACTTGCAAAATAAGTAGCGGTAAAGATTTTATATTTATTTGGCACATCTTTTAAGTAAGCAAGGGTTAGTGATGCTAACGTTCCACCGACACAATAAGATGCAATGTTTGCGCCCGTAGATCCAGTTTTCTCACACACCACTTTTAATGCCTCCAATACTCCATCTTCAATATATTCTTTAAAAGATAAGTTTCTTGAACTTGCATCAGGATTTTTCCAAGAAATTAAAAAAGTATTAAATTTTTTATCAACCAAGTATTTCATCATAGATTTTTTGTCATTCAGATCCATAATATAAAATTTATTAATAAAAGGTGGGATTACTAACATAGGTTTTGAATATTGCTGATCCGTTGTTGCATCGTAATGAATTAGTTCGAATAAATGATTTTTAAATATAACTTTACCTTTAGTTGTTGCTAAGTTTCTGCCAACTTCAAACTCACCTTCTTTCGATTGTTGAATGAAAAGTTTATTAGGATGTTTGTCGAAATCTTTTTTATAATTGTCATAACCTTTTTTTAAATTCTCTCCTTTTTGTTCCATAGTTCTTTTCAAAACTTGTGGATTAGTGAAAGCAAAGTTAGACGGCGACATCGCGCTATTTATTTGTTTTAAATAGAACTGCATTAATTTTTTATCTTTTGGATCTTTAAACTCAACGTTCTCAATTAAATTATTTAAGAAGCTGGTACTGATTAGATAAAATTGTTTTATAAAATCAAAGAATAAATTGTCTTTCCATTCCTCACCAGCAAATCGTTTGTCTGAATTTTCTTCTTTCACAGGTGGATTTGCAACCCCACCTGATGCCTTAGTCATGAAGTAAAAATTTAAATTAGCAATTTGCGAAACCCACTTATTAAGGTTGTCGAAATAAATATTAGGGTTTTGTTGGATTTCAGCTTGGAAATGCTGAAATGAATTTAAAATTTTAGTAACCGTTGGTGCGATTAAATTTGACAAATCATTTGCAGTAAAATTGCTGCTCTGATTGTTAAAATTAAATTTAGGAAAGTTATTTTGTCCCTGACCTAAATTCTTAAATGACTCTACGTATTGATTATAAATTTTTAGATTGTTTTCAAATACTGAAGAGAGATCTTCAAAGTTAATCTTTTCCGACTTTTTATCGTTATTTTTTTCTGTCATTTTTTACTGATAATAGCTCAATAATTATGATTAGAGCAATGACCTATATGTGCTTATGCAATATTAATATATTGCAACCGCGTAAGAAATAATGTATATAAATCAGTAATTTAACATAATAATTCATTTTATCACTTGAATTATGTTGCATCGCAACATAAATATACTTCATTAAATAAATAAATAAGGAGTAAATAATGATGGCAAATATAAACAATCCTTTTGAATTCTTTGATTTTCAAAAGATGTTGGCAGCTTTAAAAGTACCAACAGTAGATGGTAATTCTGAGAATTTAATCAATGCTCAGAAAAAAACTTTAGAAACATTCGCTAATGCATCTAAAGTATTATTTGAAGGCTACAATACGCTTGCTAAAAAGCAAATAGAAGTACTTAACAAAGCTATTTCTAGCGTTAAAGATGCTACTTCTGAATTAGCTAAGGGAAATCCTCAGCAATCAGCTAGCAAATCAATCGAATTGATCCAAGAATCAATCGTTGAAGCTCAAAATATTGCTAACGACTTTTCTAAAATTACAGAAAAAACTGCTAAAGAATCTTTTGAAATCTTAAACAAAAGACTTTTAGAAGGTTTAACTGAACTTAAAAAAGTAGTTGAAGAAGAAGGTAAAAAAGCTTCTGTTAAAAACTAACACTAGTTTTTAACGAAAATTTAGAGGGTTTGGTTTCAAATATCCCCTTATTTAAGCCAAACCACTCTAAAATCCAGCAGAATATCCCTAGTATTTTAAAAATCACTTTAGTATAATTTTCCCCATATTAATTGGTTGAGGGGGACCTAGAAAATGTCAAAAGTCGCTTTAGTTACAGGAGGCACAAGAGGTATTGGTGCGGCAATAGCAAAAAAATTAAAAGAAGACGGACTTAAAGTTGTCTGTACTTTTGTTGGCAAGGAAGAATCTGCACTGGCATTTTCAAAAGAAACAGGAATAGAAGTTTATAAATTTGACGTTGCATATTTTGAAAGTTGTAAAGCAGCAGTTGCTGAAATTGAAAAAAAATATGGCGATATTGAAATCGTCATTAACAATGCAGGAATTACAAAGGATCGTTTTTTACATAAAATGGCACCAGAAGAATGGAATGCAGTTTTAAATACTAACTTAAATTCTCTTTTTAATGTTTGCAGAAATGTTATTGAAAAAATGCGTGCTAAAAATTTTGGACGAATTGTAT
Source organism: alpha proteobacterium SCGC AAA280-B11 (assembly GCA_000371745.1). Taxonomy (GTDB): domain Bacteria; phylum Pseudomonadota; class Alphaproteobacteria; order Pelagibacterales; family Pelagibacteraceae; genus Fontibacterium. Next base: position 18,575 of record AQUH01000009.1, on the reverse strand, counting down.
CATTAAGCTCAATTAATGGTTTAAAAGGACAAGTAGGACAAACCAACTACTCTGCTGCAAAAGCAGGAATTATTGGTTTTTCAAAAGCATTAGCATTGGAGAATGCAAATAAGGGGATTACCGTAAATGTTATTGCGCCAGGTTATGTGGGAACTGACATGGTAAAAAAAATCGATCCTACAATTTTAAAGGGAATTGTTTCTCAAATACCCGTGGGTAGATTGGCAGAACCAGCAGAAATTGCCGCCTTGGCAAGTTATCTTGTAAGTGATAAAGCAGGCTTCATTACAGGCGCTACCTTTTCAATTAATGGTGGCCAATACATGCAGTAAAAATAAATTTAAAATGAAAGGAATAAATAATTAAGATGAATGATAATGATATCGTTATAACAAGTGCAGCTCGAACAGCCGTTGGATCTTTTGGTGGTTCTCTTTCATCTTTAACAGCTCCACAATTAGGAGCAGAAGTAATTAAAAAAGTTTTGGAAAAATCAGAAATTAAACCGGAACAAGTAGATACTGTTTACATGGGTCAAATTTTAGCTGCAGGAGTTGGACAAAATCCTGCAAGACAAGCCGCAATTCATGCCGGTATACCAGTTGAAAAAACCGCAACTACGATTAATCAACTTTGTGGATCAGGACTAGCCGCGGTTGCTTTTGGTTATAACTCAATCAAATGTGGTGACGCTAATATAGTTGTTGCTGGTGGACAAGAAAGTATGAGTAATGCACCGCATTTTATTAATTTAAGAAATGGTGTGAAATTAGGTGATGCTAAATTGCAAGACTCAATGATTATTGATGGATTAATGGATGTTTACAATCAATATCATATGGGAGTGACAGCAGAAAATGTTGCACAAAAGTTTCAAATTACAAGAAAAGATCAAGATGCATTTGCAGCGGCATCACAAAGAAAAGCTATTGATGCAATTAAAGCTAAAAAGTTTAAAGATGAAATCGTGCCAATAACTGTCAAAGTTAAAAAACAAGACGTAGTTTTTGACAAAGATGAATATCCTAAAGATGGGACAAGTATTGAAAAACTTGAAGTTCTTAAACCGGCATTTAAAAAAGATGGGACTGTAACAGCAGGTAACGCCTCAGGATTAAATGATGGTGCGGCAGCAGTCACTTTAATGTCAGGAAAAACTGCAAAACAACTTAGTATCGAACCCCTTGCAAAAATAGTTTCATGGGCTGTGTGTGGTGTAGATCCATCTATCATGGGAACAGGACCAATCCCAGCCTCTCGTCTTGCACTTAAAAAAGCCGGTTGGGGAGAAGATGAATTAGATTTGATTGAAGCAAATGAAGCGTTCGCTGCACAAGCAATTGCGGTGAATAAAGAAATGGGCTGGACCGTTGATAAAGTAAATGTGAACGGTGGCGCTATTGCAATTGGTCATCCGATCGGCGCATCGGGGGCTAGAATTTTAACAACCTTAATTCATGAAATGATTAAGACTCATTCTAAAAGAGGGCTTGCTACACTTTGTATTGGTGGCGGAATGGGAATTGCAATGTGTATCGAACGTAATTTTATCGATCATAAATAATTTCCTTAATGGAATTTAAAAATATCAAAGTAAGAGCCGAACAGGCTATTGGCTTTGTTCAAATTGATAGAGTGAATGAAAAAAACTCACTTGATATTGAAACTTCAAAAGAAATTTTAACAGCGCTACAAAACTTTGATCAAGATAAAGCAATTGTTTGTATTGCAATTGAAGGAAATACAAAACTTTTTTCACCCGGTGCTGACATTAAAGAATTAAGTACTTTAAATAAAAAATCAGCAATGGAGAAAAAACTGTTTGATGCTTTTGATGAAATTCATAACATTCAAAAACCAGTGATAGCATTAGTTGAAGGTTACGCTTTAGGAGGCGGTATGGAACTTGCACTCATTTGCGATTTTATTATTGCATCTGAGAATGCAAAGTTTGCCCAACCTGAAATTAATCTTGGCGTTATTCCAGGAATTGGTGGCACACAAAGACTTAAACAATATGTAGGAAAATATAATGCTAATTTTTTATGTATGACTGCAGAAATGATTACAGCGCAACAAGCTCAAAATATGGGAATTGTAAGTGTCGTTCTAAAAGCTGATGAATTTAAGGAGGGCGCTATTAAAATATTAAAATCACTTTCTGAAAAACCACTTTCAAGTTTAATTGAGATTAAACGCTTAATTAACAAAGAAGCATCACTAAAAGACGAAAGACAAACATTTTATAAACTTCTTGATAGTGACAATAAGAAAATAGGCATTGATAGTTTCTTAAATAAGAAAAAACCAGAGTGGAAATAATACTTTGTTTATAAATTTTTTTATTGAAAGCGGGAATGTGCGTTTCAATGCTATTGTTGCATAGATAATTGAATCAAGTTATAAATTTTTTACATGAATAAATTTATCAATATTATACAAACTGTTGGCGCTTTATTAATATTTGCTGCAACAACTTTTGCATTTGGAACCGAAATTAAAAAAATGATCGTTAATTTAGATGTTCAGCTTGCAGATCTTTTATTATTATTCATTTATTTAGAAGTTATAGGGATGGTGCTAAGTTTTTATGGAAGTCATCGTATTCGCCTTACTTACCCATTATTTATTGCAATCACTGCAATCGCTCGATTAATGATTTTACAAAAAAAAGATATCGATACTTCATCTTTATTATACGAGGGAGGAGCCATGTTGTTAGTGGCTCTTGCTATTTTTGTTTTGCGTATGCGCAGAAGTAAATTAATTCAAGTTGATTTGGATAAAGACGATATTTAATTAATTAGCCTTCAATTGATAAAAAAAATAGCAATTATTGGCGCAGGCTTTTCAGCGGGCATTCTCAATTACTTTCTAAAAGAAGAAGTAGATTTTTACGAAAAATCTAGAGGCATCGGGGGCCGATGCTCAACAAGAAAAGTCGATGATGTTGGTTTGTTTGATCATGGTCTTCAATATATCCAAAATCCAGATCATGAATTTAAAAATATCTTACATGATCATTCAATATGGCAGGGAGATTTTAAAATTTTTCAAGATGATAGAATCCAGAATGATATAAGTAAAAAAGAGAGAATTATTCATGTGGGTGGAAATAATCTTTTAGTAAAAAATTTATTTAAAGACGCAAATATTTTTGCAAATAAAGAATTAAAAAATATTGAAAAAAAATCTGACTATTTACATTTAATTTTTAATGATAATACGGAGGAAGATTATAAAACTGTGATTGTTACAGTGCCATTCCAACAAGCGTATAATTTAACTAAAGAATATACGGAGCATTATTTTTCTAAATTTAATTATTCAATGCAACCGAATTTAACACTGATGGTTGCATTTAATAAAAGTTTGAATCTTAATTTAAGTGCTATTAGCTTTGAGAATGATGACGTTCTAGGTTTTGCTGCAAATGAGAATACTAAAAAGAAAGTTTTAATTAATAAGAATTTAGAACTTTGGACTATTCAATCGTCACTGAAATATGCTCTTAAGAATATCCAGGAATACAGAATTAATAAAAAAAATTTAATTGATGAAATGTTAAAAAATTTTTTAACAAAATTAAAAATAGAAATTAAAAAAGAAAATATAAATTATTCTGATATGCATGGTTGGCTTTATGCTTATAATTTAAATTCGGACGTTCCTAATTGTTATTGGGATAACGATTTAAGACTTGGTATTTGTGGAGATTGGTTTTCAGGATCTAGTGCACAAAATGCTTTTTTAAATGCAAAACTTTTGGCTAGTAGATTATAATAGAGAATATTTTTTTAAGAAATTATCTTTTGCAAGTACGAATGCCAAATAGAGAATAGGCAGGGCAGAATTTAAATACTCCACTCACAACAAAGCCAATTGCAAGCCATCCCCAAGGACCAATAATATTAAATGCTGTAAGGTCTATAATTATTACGCCAAGAATAATTCTTGCAATTCGATCGATGCCGCCCACATTAATTTTCATTTTTATCTTAATTTAAATTAATTTTAATCCCGCGTTGACTTCACTATACCTATTCGCTAGAACAAAACAAGAACATATTTATTATGAAAATACCAGTGATATTGCAAAAAGTTTCAGCAGGATTTCCATCTCCAGCAACGGATTATGTTCAAGATGAAATCGATTTAAATAGTGAGCTCATCAAAAATCCTCCAGCAACTTTTCTCATTCGTGTGCAAGGCAATTCCATGACTGATCACAAAATTATAAATGGAGATTTATTAGTGGTGGATCGAAGTTTAAATTTAAAAAATGATTGTATTGCAATTATTAATTTTAATAATGAATTAGTCGTTAAAAATATTATTAAAGAGAATAATAATTTTTATATCAAAAATAAAGAAGAGAAGACTTTAATTAACGAAAATTCAGACATTAATGTTTGGGGGGTCGTCACTTATATTATTCATGCAGCCCATTAATAATCGAATTATTGCTCTGGTGGATTGTAACTCTTTCTATGTTTCCTGCGAGAGGTTATTTAGACCAGATTTAAAACGTAAACCTGTTGTGGTTTTATCTAACAACGATGGCTGTATTATTTCAAGATCAACAGAAGCTAAGCAAGTTGGCATTAAAATGGGTGAACCTTATTTCAAAGCAAAACCCTTAATCGACAAATACAAAGTATCCGTGTTTTCATCTAATTATGAATTATACGGAGATATGTCGCGACGAGTGATGAAAATTTTAAAAAACTTTTCACCCGATATTGAATTTTATTCAATCGATGAAGCTTTTTTGGATTTAACTAATATTAAGATGGATAGTGTGGAAGAGTATATTTTAAACATTAGAAAAATAATTTTAAAATGGACTGGTATTCCTGTGTCTATCGGCGCTGCAAATACTAAAACACTTGCAAAGATTGCAAATCATGTTGCAAAGAAAAATAACTTAGGCGTTGAGGAATTTATCTCTAAAGATAAAAATTACGTTGATGATGTTTTAAAAACATTTCCAGTCCAAGAAGTTTGGGGTATTGGCAGGCAACTTTCAAAATTCTTTAATAACAATAATTTTTATAATGCACATCAGCTAAAATATGTTGATAATTATTGGGTTAGAAAAAATAGTAGTGTAGTTGTTTTAAAAACTATTCATGAACTAAATGGCACTTGTTGTTTTCCATTAAACTTTCAGTATGTAGCGAGAAAAAATTGTTGTGTCTCAAGATCTTTCGGCAAAACTATAACTGACCTTAATGATTTAAAAGAAGCAGTCGTTCAGCATTGCATGACTGCAGCAGAGCGAATTAGGTCGGAGGGCTTAATTGTAAAATCAGTTTATGTATTTATTAAAACTAGCAGATTTAAAAAAGATTATGTGTCTCGTGTTCAAAAGATAGACATACCTATTGCAACCAATAACACTTTAGAACTTGTAAACTTATGCGCAAAGGCTTTAGAACATATTTATATTAAAGGTTATTTTTATAGCAAAGCGGGCGTTATATTCTCGGACCTTAAACCTAAAGATCATTACGAGAAAAATTTATTTTCAGACCAAAATTTAAATTTAGATCATTTAATGAAAGTGATTGATCAAACCAATAGTAAATTTGGTAGAGGTGCCGTGACTGTTGCGGCCGCTAGATTAAATAATAACTCTAAAATGAAACGCCGTTATTCCTCTAAAATTGACACTTCTTTTATAAAACTTGCCCCAACGGTTAGAGCACATTAATTATTGATTGGCATGACCAATAAAGCAAAAGCCTTTATCATCCTTGGTAATCAACTTTTTCCACTCACTCATTTGAAGAATTTTAAAGATCATCATTTTATGATGGCTGAAGATTACCAGTTATGCACTTACGTCAAACATCATCGCCAAAAGATATTACTATTCTTATCCGCAATGCGTTCCTACGCAGATGAATTAAAAAAGACAGATTTTTCTCTCACATATTATGACTGCAAGCATGAGTTATTTAAAAAGAGTTATGAGGATAAAATCTTATTTTTCTTAAACAAGATTAAAACCAAACATGTCAATTTATTTGAGATTGAAGATAAATTTTTTGAGAATCAATTAATTAATTTTTTTAATAAAAATAAAATTGAGTTTAATTTTATAAAGTCACCCATGTTTTTATCAAGCAGAGGTGATTTTAAAGAATATTTACAAACGAATAAAAAGCCATTCATGGCTAATTTTTATAAAATTCAGAGAATTAAGTTTAATATTTTAATGAAAAATAAAAATGAACCCCTTGGTGGAAAATGGAGTTTTGATGAGGATAATAGAAATAAATTAGATCCTAAAGTTTCAATTCCAAAACACACTATCTTTAAACAAACAACTCATACTGAAAATATAAAGAAGTTTTTAGAGAAAAATTTTTTAGATCACCCTGGTGAGATTGAAAGTTTTAATTTTCCAACCACAAGAAAAGATGCTCTTGATTATTACTTTGATTTTTTAAAAAATAAATTAGAATTTTTTGGAGATTTTGAAGACGCTATTTCGCAAAAATCTCATATTTTATTTCATAGCATGTTAAGTCCGTTAATTAATTTAGGACTGTTAACGCCTGAACAAATTGTTAATGAAACTTTAGCTTTTGCAAAAACAAATAAAGTTAAACTGAATTGTCTTGAAGGTTACTTGAGACAGATTATTGGCTGGCGTGAGTTTATGCGTGGAATTTATCAAAATTATGAAAGCAAATTAGAAAATACGAATTTTTTTAAACATAATAATAAATTAACTAAGAGCTGGTATGAGGGTACAACAGGAATTGATCCTTTAGACCATACCATAAAAAACTGTATAAAATATGGTTGGTCTCATCACATTGAACGTTTGATGGTGGTTGCAAATATTATGAATCTTTCAGGCATTGAACCAAAATCTGTATATCGTTGGTTTATGGAAATGTATGTCGACTCATCAGATTGGGTGATGGCACCGAATGTTTATGCAATGGGGTTATTTAGTGATGGTGGAATTTTTGCAACTAAGCCTTATATCTGTGCCTCAAGCTATCTACTTAAAATGAGCGATTTTAAAAGGGGTGATTGGTGCGATATTGTTGATGGTCTGTATTGGAAGTTTATTGATAAAAATAAGATTTTCTTTTCCAAAAATTACAGACTTTCTATGATGGTTAAGATTTTAGAAAAAATGGAAAAAAATAAAAGGGTGAGAATTTATTCTGCTGCCGAAGAATTTATTAAAAGAAATACGAATTAAAAATTATTCGTGTTCACCACCCGGATCATCCGCAGGCAATTTTGTTTGCTTGCCGTTAATCCAAAGATTTTGTCTTGAGCGAGTTTGTGTGTGGTAATTAGGGTCAGTTCTAAATTTTCTAATATCTTGAAATTGCTTAAATGTGTAATAAGCAACAAATATCACAAGTAAATGACCTAAAAACATTCCAAGCCAACCATAGATGAACATAGGAACAGTAAAGACCCAAACACTAAAAGCAGTAGACCAAAGTGCACTTAAAACTATTAAAATTTGAAGGCGAACTGTTTTAGGTAACGATCTTAAATCGTTTTTAGTGTCATCAAATAAAACTGTAGCAGTGTTATGCATCCAGTTAGTAAAATCTTTAAACATAATGTATTTATCTATACACTGATTTTATGAGTGGAAAAACGATAATCGTAGGAGCCACAGGATACACAGGTTCAGCTTTAGCAAGATCTTTTGCTAAAGATAATATTCAATGTCATTTGATTGCAAGAAATGAAGAGGAGTTAAAAAAGTTAACATCAGAAACTAAGCATGATTATTCAGTATGCTCCGATGTGACAAACGAGCAAAGTGTTGAGGAAAGTCTAAAAGATATTCAAAATGAAAAAATTTCTGGATTTATTTATTGCGTAGGTTCAATTGTTCTTAAATCATTTCAAACTACAAAACAGGAAGATTTCATTAATACCTTTAACTTAAATGTAACTGGAGCTATTCATTTTATAAAAAGATTACAAAAGCAGCTTGCAGAAAATAATGGTGCAATTGTTTTGTTTTCAACAGTTGCAGTGAATCGTGGTTTTAATATGCACTCTGTTATCTCAACTGCAAAAGGAGCAATTCAAGGCCTAACCACCTCGCTAGCAGCAGAGTTTGCACCTAAGATCAGAGTGAATTGTATAGCACCAAGTATCACCCAATCCAAAATGGCAAAACCTATTCTAGATAATGCCAGAATTGCAGAACAAATTCCTCTCAAACATGCGATGAAAAGAGTTGGAAAACCTGAAGATCTAGCTGAGACTGCAAAATTTTTACTTTTACCAAATAGCAGTTGGATTACAGGACAAGTAATACATGTCGATGGTGGTAAAATTAATTTAGAGACGTAATGACTTTATTTTTAGCATATAAAATTGATGCTTTTAATATTTCTAATAATTATTTCGCATTTTTCAAAAAATAATAAAACTGATAATTATATTTTATGGAATTTTTTTCAGAAGAAATACGAATTACTATTCAGATTATTTTAATTGATCTAGTACTATCTGCGGACAATGCTGTGATTATTGGTATGGCTGCGTCCCAATTTGATCCTGATATCAGACGTAAAGTTTTAATTATTGGCACAGGTCTTGCGGTTGTATTTAGAATATTATTTTCGGCTATGACTGCTTATCTGATGCAATTTCAAGGCATTAGAACCGTTGGCGGAATTTTATTATTTTGGGTTGTATATAAACTGTATATCGACATTTTAAAAAATAAAGATGAAACACAAGATTTAAATAAATACCAAGTTCAACAAGCAGAACGAGGTAATTTTAAAAAAGCATTATTAACTGTAATGATTGCAGATATCACATTAAGTTTAGACAATGTGATTGCGGTCGCTGGTGCTGCAAAAAGTAACTATACTTTACTTATATTTGGCCTTGCCCTTGCAATTATTTTAATGGTGACCCTTGCAAATGCGATCTCTGTTTATTTAAAAAATCATAAATGGATTGGCTGGCTTGGATTATTATCTGTGCTTTGGGTTGCGGGTGATCTAATCTGGCATGATGTACAGTTACTTATATAATTTTTTTATAAAAGCAGTACTATTTGTACTCCTTACATTTAGCTTTAACGTTATGGCAAACGAACAACCCGATTATAAAGTTATCAAAAAAGATAACGAATTTGAGATCAGACAATACAATAATTTTTTAACTGCAACGGTTGAAACAGAAGGTGAGCGGGATGAGGCGATCAGCAAAGGCTTTAGAATTTTATTTAAATATATAAGTGGCGAAAATAAAAATAAAGAAAGTATCTCAATGACTGTTCCTGTAATGCAAAAAAGTTCAGGAGATAAAAAATGGAATATTTCTTTTGTGGTACCAAAGAAATTCGACTCTAAAAATGTTCCACAACCTGATAATCAAAATGTTAAAATTAAAAATAACCCAGATTTTAAAGTTGTGGCGATAACTTTTTCAGGTTTATTTAGTAACGATAATATTAAAGAGAATGAAGCAAAAATTAGAAATTATATTAAAGAAAAGAATCTTAAAATTGAAGAACCTGCAATTTACGCAGGATACAATGCGCCTTGGACACTTTGGTTTTTAAAAAGAAATGAAGTATTATTTAAATTAACAAATTAAAATTTTATTATGGTCAAAGTAAAAGCATTTGGAGCAAAAAATTCAACATCAAAACTTTCAGCATTAGAAATCGACAGACGCACACCAGGTGCAGAAGATGTACAAATAGAAATTCTTTACTGTGGTGTTTGTCATTCTGATCTGCACACTGCAAGAAATGAATGGAAAAATACTCAGTATCCATCTGTTCCAGGTCATGAAATTGTAGGCAGAGTTACAGCAGTTGGAAATAAAGTTACAAAATTTAAAGTAGGCGATCTTGCAGGTGTTGGTTGTTTAGTGGATAGCTGCGGTCATTGTGGATCTTGTAAAGAGCATGAAGAACAATACTGCGAAAATGGTTGGACAGGAACTTATAATGGTCCAGCTTTTGGAGGTGAGAATACATTTGGTGGTTATTCTAAATCCATTGTTGTTAAAGAATCTTTTGTTTTAAAAATTTCTCATTCTGAAAAAGAACTTCCAAGTGTTGCACCATTACTGTGTGCTGGAATTACACTTTATTCACCACTTAAAAAATGGAAAGTAGGTAAAGGTCAAAAAGTTGGAATTGTTGGACTTGGTGGTCTTGGTCACATGGGAGTGAAAATCGCAAATGCAATGGGCGCACATGTAGTGCTTTTTACAACCTCTAAAAATAAAGTTCAGGATGGTTTAAAATTAGGTGCAAAAGAAGTTTGTATTTCAACGGATGAAACACAAATGGCAAAGTATGCAAATCAATTAGATTTTATCGTGAACACCGTTGCAGCTCCGCACAAATTAGATGTGTATCTTAATTTGTTAAAAAAAGATTCAACAATGACATTAGTTGGAGCTCCTGCAGAACCCCATCCATCCATTGAAGTGTTTAGTTTAATTTTCAAAAGAAGACATCTTGCGGGTTCATTAATTGGTGGCGTTAAAGAGACGCAAGAGATGTTAGATTTTTGTGCAAAACATAAACTTGTTTCAGATATCGAAACAATAAAAATGGATTACATTAATACGGCTTACGAGCGTATGTTAAAAAGTGATGTGAAGTATCGATTTGTTATCGATATGAAGTCTTTATCTTAAAAGAAATAACCAATTACTGCAGATACCAAAATGACCGTTGGCACAACAAATCGCGTTTTAAGCAGGTAAAGAACTGCAAGACTAAATACAAACAAAAGCATTACTAAAAGATTTGAATTAAGAATTGGAATTAGAAACTCAATTGCAGTGATTACTAATATTCCCGCAACTCCAGCAGACACACCATCTAAGAATGCATGTAGAGGTTTATGCTTTAATATTTGTTCAAAATATTTATGCCCTAAAAGGGTAAATAAAAAAGCAGGTAAAAAGATTGCAACGGTTATAAGTAATGCCCCACTGATGCCTGTTGCCATATAACCTAAAAAAGTTCCAAACATTAAGAGAGGAGTTGGGACAACTCCAGTCAGAGCAATACCGTCAGAAAAAACATCTTCAGTTACACCCAAATAATGTCCAGCAATTCCAGATTTTAAAAATGGCAATGCAGTGTAGGCGCCACCAAAGGAAAGAAGACCCGCTTTTAATCCTTGTAAAAATAAACCACTTTCTGATTCAGGAGTTGAAAAATATTGGAACAGTTCAATATTTAAATAACCGGTAAGAGCGATGGGTAAACTGATAACACCAAGTGCAATTGCAAGAATGTTATTTTGTTTAACGCACAAATAATAACAAAACCCACACAATAAAATATTTAGTAAAAAATTTAAACCAAGCCAAGTTAAAGCAGAAGACAGTACGCCAATTAAAATTAATTTTTTATTAATTAAAATATGTTCAGATATTTTATGTGATGCTCTAACAATTAAAGCGGCAACAGCAGGCTTTGCTCCAACAAACAATGGCAGCAACACCACAGGGCCAAGTAAACTATAAAGATAAGCAAGGATCATGATGAAAGTAAAACCCGGCAACATAAAACCAAGTCCCGCTAAAAATCCTCCAAGTCTTCCAGCCTTCACCATGCCAAGATAAACACACATCTCATGTGCTTCAGGTCCAGGCAGCACTTGATATAAAGATAATGCACGATTAAATCTTTTTTGATCCACCCATTTTTCAACTCTTACTAATTTTTCTCTGATCATATTGATCTGAGACACCGGTCCACCAAAAGCAAGGAAGCCAAATTTTAAGAAGGTGATGAATATCTTGAAATACTTTTTCATCATTTACCCTTAGTTAATGTTGTTTCTTTAGGCAAATAATTAAGCATTGACTTAAACGCATATATCTCTATTATATGCATAACTGCTTTGCAATTTATGCATAGCTATTAATTAACACAGTAAATAGGAGCTAAAATGATAGACGGATTAAAAGGTTTAATCGCTAAGAATTTTGAAGGTAAGAATAGAGAGAGAAATATCGAGAATTTAAATCGTAATATGAAGTCAGTTGATACTTATGGAAACGGTACAACAGGTTACATGATTAAAAACGGCAAGAATGCCGGCAAAGTAGTAGGACATATTATAAGAGCAAAGTCAGAAATTTAGAGTTTTATTTGTCAGATAATGACAAATGAAAATCCTATAGCGCACAAATCTTAAAAACATTGATCACTTTTCAGATGACGCTATAGGCATATCTAAAGCATAAATATTTAAGCTGATTTGCGATAAATGCATTTGCTGCATAGCCTAAAATTATTGTAATAAGCATATTATGCGAGTTACAAAAAAAAGAACCTTCGTTAAAACTGCAATCTATCGTGTTTGGATATTATTTACTTCTTATCTTTTTTTTGTATTCGTTGGAAAATCTTGGTCTGACGCTATTGGACCAACCCTTGCTTTAAACTTTCTTTATTCCATAGGCTACTACACTTACGATAGAATCTGGCAAAATATTAAGTGGGGAATTGAAAAATAATTAAGAACGACAAAATTTATTTGTATTTGATCTATCGTTTTTTAATTCAGATAAAATCCAACTATAAGTCTTCGTTAATCCCTCATTCAAAGATATAGTATATTTCCAATTTAAAGCTTTAATTGCATTCGTATTGTCACTTGATCTACCTCGAACACCCTTTGGTTTGTCTAATAAATATTTTCTTTTTAAATTTTTAACTCCTGAAATTTTTTCAATGATATCTGCCATTTGATTGATAGATACTTGTTCATCACTACCGATATTAGTTGGTTCAGAATGATTTGAATTAAATAATCTTAAAGTTCCCTCAACACAATCATCTACAAATAAAAATGTTCTTGTTTGTTCACCATCGCCCCAAATTTCAATTTCGTCTTTTTTACTAATTACTGCATTTGCAATTTTTCTACAAATAGCAGCCGGCGCTTTTTCTCTTCCACCATCATAAGTTCCCATAGGTCCGTAAACATTATGGTACCTTGCCACTCTTACCTGAAGACCAAAGTCTTCCATGAAGTGTCTGCACATTCTTTCACTAAATAGTTTTTCCCAACCATAACCATCTTCTGGCATTGCAGGATAAGCATCTTCTTCTTTTAAACCTTCAATAAAAGCATTTTTCTGTTTTGAAGCGTTGTAAACACAAGCGCTTGATGAGAAGAAATATTTTTTAACTTTGTTTTCTAAACTAGCTCTTAAAAGATTAGTATTAATTAAAACCGATAACATACATTCAGCTTTATTATTTTCGATAAAGCCCATGCCGCCCATGTTGCACGCCATATTAAATATATAATCAACACCCTTAGTCACTTTTAGGCAGTTGTCATAATCTTTCATATCCATATCTGCATAGGACTTCACATCATCAAAAGTTTGGAACCAAAATTGTTTAGGCTTAATATCTGTTGCGATAACAGTATTGCCTTCATTTAATAATCTTTTAATAAGATGGCCTGCAATAAATCCACCACCACCAACGACTAAATAAGTATTTTTTGACATCTGTATTTTAAAAAATTTTATATATTAGTTATATAAATTTTGTAATCTGTTTTTATAATGAATTGGATCATTTTTAAGTATTTAATTACCGCAGGGATGGTTGTTTTAATCTCTGAGATTGCAAAAAGAAGCGATCGTTTGGGAGGACTTATAGCAGCTCTACCTTTGGTAACCGTTCTTACTTTAACTTGGCTTTACATTGAAAATCAATCAAGCGAAAAAATTGCAAACCATGCTTATTATACATTTTGGTATGTACTACCCACGCTACCCATGTTTTTAATATTTCCTTATTTGCTAAAACGATTTGGTTTTTGGGTCACGCTTTCTTTAAGCATGATTATTACTTTGGTGGTGTTTTATATTTTTGCAAAAGCCATTAAACCCTTTGGCATAGAGCTTTTATAAAAATTATTTGTAAGCTCTTGCGATAAATACAGCTTCTGGAATTCTAGTGTGAGTACTTCTACTTCCTAGAACAATCACAACTTTTTGTCCAATATTCGTATCTAACATTAAAGCAATGCAGCCTCCCGCAGCCCTAATGTAACCTGTTTTGACGTGAACTCCGCATCAAAAATTTTAAAAAAACAATTGGGTAAAAAATGGTTTGAATTTTCAACACTGTGGCGCACAAAACAACTTGAATACACTTGGCTTAGAAGTTTAATGGGTAAACATAAAGATTTTTGGAAGGTCACAGAAGATTCTTTAGATTACACTTTAGAGGCTTTTAAAGTGAGTAGAAAAGTAAGATCTAAATTACTAACATTATATAAAGTATTATCTCCCTACTCTGACTTAAAAGCAACAATCAGAATGCTTAAATTACAAAATATTAAGACGTGCATTCTCTCAAATGGCAGCCCATCGCTATTAAAAACGCTAATTAAAAATGCAAAATGTGAAAATTTATTTGATAAACTTATTTCCGTTGAAAAAGTTAAAATTTATAAACCTCACCCTAAAGTTTACGAATTAGTCACCAAACAATATAAATGCAAACCCAAACAAGTTTGTTTTGTAAGCTCAAATCCTTGGGATGTAGTTGGTGGGGGAGTTTATGGTTTTAATGCAATTTGGGTTAATAGGAATAACACAACATTTGATCGACTTAGTTTCAAAGCTAAATATAAAATAAATAAACTTTCTGAGCTAATATCCTTAATTAAATAATATGCAAAAAATTTTAATCATTCTTGGTATTGTTGTTTTACTTGCTGGATTATTTTGGCCAGTAGTTAGAGAACTTCCATTAGGGCGATTACCAGGGGATATTAGTGTGAAGGGTGAAAAATATTCTTTTTATTTTCCAATTGTAACCTGCATTGTGATCTCAATTATTGTCTCGCTACTTTTTAAGTTTTTTAAATAAAAAAAATAAATAGTTTTTGTGTATAAATTATAGATAAAAAAATTACTTTTTAAATTCGTATAGTAGGATCGTAGTCTTATAAAGATTATACAGTCTTAAATACTGATCACTTGTTTTCTTTGATGGTGCAATAATCGTTGAACGTTTGTCATTTGGATTTTCTCTTCTCTCAAAAATTTCTCTCTCGCATAAGTCATTGATGCAATGCACTTTATGAGAACGAGAACAAACATTATGTGGAATTGCATCTATTAAATCTTCAAATCGAAGTAATCTTTTTCCAAGATCGTACTCCATGGCCTTAAGTAACATTAAATGTCTTGTCAGATCGGCTCTGCAATAATTAATTTCTTTAAAATTATCATCAATGTAAGTAAAAAATATGTTCTTAACGTATAATTCTGCAAGCGGTATTGATGGATCAAGTTTAGTTTTAATTTTTACAATCTTGTTAGCCATATAAAAATATTAAATAGAAATACATTGAATGGCAATCTGTTTTTTTTTTTTTACAGGTCTATTATTGTTGAATTTATTAGAATTTTATTAGCGCGTAATACCACTTATATAATTATGCAACCAATCTTTGTATTCCTTTATAAAGGATTCAGATGGAATAATGCTTTTCATTCTTTTGTCTCCAGTCGATCCTTCTTTAATTAAAAAATTTTTTTTAACTGCAGTATCAATTAAAGTAAATAAAGAAAGTCTACTTGCAATACTTATTGGAACTTTTCTAATTAATTCTTCCACATGTAAATCTTCATTTAAAAAATAATTATGCATAATCTTGAACATCAGCAAGCTACCGCCTGGTGATCTTCTAAAATATGAAACAATCTTATACTTTTCTGAATTTTTTAAGAACTCATCGAATAAATAAGAACTGATGTCTGAAATTGAATCTTTATCTAACGGCAACTCTGTTCCTCCCCAAGAATATAAATAATAGAAACTGTAGGACTTTTTTAGTCCAATGATTGTATTGAATATTTGGATATAAAATTTATACTAAAAAAAATAATTACTAAGCCTAGCTAATTACAAGCGAACGGCAGTATCTGAAAAGTTCTGAATTAGATTTGATATGTAACTTATATTTCATTTTTAATTTGTGCATATTTGTTAGTGATTGCAGCATTAATCAAATATTTATTTTTCAGTAAATAAGTATAAAATTTAAACAATTAACAACTAAAGAAAACATGAAAACAATAATTAAGAACTTAGTTATTTCTCTTTTCATCCTTTCTCTAAGCTTAACGTCTAATCTTTTTGCAAAACCAAAATTCGATGATGGAATTTTAGTAGGTGCAAAAGAAATGACGCTTTATACTTTTGATAAAGATGTAAAAGGAAGTGGTAAATCAGTTTGTAACGGCGAGTGTGCTGATAAATGGCCTCCGTACTTTGCAACGGATAAAGATAAAGCTGCTGATAAATTTACAATTATCACTCGTGATGATGGTAAAAAACAGTGGGCTTTTGATGGTAAACCACTTTACTACTGGGTGAAAGATACCAAAAAAGGTGAGAAGACTGGTGACAACGTGAACAACGTTTGGCACATCATCAAAAAATAATTTATATTATATTTAAAGTAGGCGAATTTATTTCGCCTACTTTAATTTAAGTATGTTTAAAAAATTTTTCTCTAAATACCAGACTGAAGATCTAATAGGCTTTGGAATTGGAATGGTTGCAACAACTATCTATAAATATGTTGTTCACGCTAAATGGAATTTAGAAGATATGTTCGATGTCTTCTTTATGGGTGGTGCCACAGGCGCTATTTTAATTGGATTTTTATACCGACACTTTTATAAAAAAAGATTGAAGCCCGTTAATATTTTATTTCTCTGCACTCATAATTCTGCAAGATCAGTACTAGGCGAAGTCCTTACAACCACTTTAGGTAAAGGAAAAGTTGTAGGCTATAGCGCAGGCTCAACTCCAAAAACTTCGGTAAACCCCATTGCAAAACAAATTGCAGAGGAATTAGGGTACGATACTAAAAAACTTTATTCAAAAAGTTGGGATGAATATGCAAAACCAAATTCGCCAAAGATGGATGTTGTCATTACGGTCTGTGATAGCGCTGCTAAAGAGATGTGCCCTATTTGGCCAGGTCATCCAGTGCAAGTGCATTGGGGATTTAGAGACCCATCAGCAGTGACTGGAACTCCGGATCAAATGCGCGCCTCCTTTGATGAAGTGAAAGAAAAGCTTCAAAATAAAATTGAAAAAATGATAAAACTTCCTTTAGATACATTGGATGCAACAACATTAAAGACTAAATTAAAAGAGATTTATGAAAATGAATAAAAAATTAGTTAGTGAATTTATTGGTACTGCCTTGTTACTTGCGGTCATTACTGGCTCTGGAATTATGGGTGAGAATCTTTCAAGAAATAATAATGCTATTGCTTTACTTGGAAACAGTATTGCAACGGGTGCGGGTTTGTTTGTTCTGATTTCAGTATTGATGCCTATTTCAGGAGCACACTTTAATCCTCTAGTTAGTTTTTTAGAATGGTCTAATAAAAAATTAAAAACTAATGAGTTAATTAAATATTTTATCTGCCAACTAGTTGGAGCAATTTCTGGAGTGCTTGTTATACATTTTATTTTTGCGCTACCTATTATTGAAGTCTCAACCCATGAAAGATCTGGAATTAATTATTACGTTAGTGAATTTATCTCTACTTTAGTTTTATTAAGTGTGATTTATTTTGGAGGCAAAAGTGACAAAAAACAAATTCCAATGCTAGTTGCACTCACAGTAACCTGCGGTTACTGGTTTACCTCTTCAACTTTCTTTGCAAATCCAGCGGTAACCATTGCAAGAAGTTTTACTGATACGTTTGTAGGAATTCAAAGCGCGGATGTTATGCCTTTTATTATCGCACAATTTTTAGCAGCCCTTGTTTTTATTCTGCTGATAAGAATAAAATAACCCCTTCTTATTAATACAAATCAATATAATTGAGCATAAAATGAAAAAAGTACTTTTTCTTATTCTAGCCTTTAGTTTTGTTTTTTGCGGGGAAAGTTTTGCTGTTAAAAAAGCAAAACAAATTACAGCAACATCTTGGTTGGTTGCAGATGGCAACGGCAAAATTATAAAATCCGTTAATCACGATGAATTACACAGTATTGCAAGTATTACAAAATTAATGACGGCAATGGTGGTACTTGATGCAAATCAAAACTTAGATGAAAAAATTGGAAAATTTACAAGACGCCAACATTTGCAACTTGCTTTAATTAAATCCAATAACCGCTCTGCTGATATTTTGTGTGAAAACTATCCTGGCGGAACCGATGCTTGTATTGCAGCAATGAATCTTAAAGCAAAAAAATTAAGGATGATGGATACTCAATTTGTTGATGCAAGTGGGCTAAATGAAGAAAATGTTAGTACGGCAAAGAATCTAATTAAGATGGTGCTTGCTGCAAAAAACTATCCACTCATTGTAAAAGCATCTCAAACCTCTTTGGTTAAAATTAAATTAAAAAATAGTTGGTTCTCATTTAGAAATACCAATCCTTTAATTGGTCAACAGCATAAGTTTATTGTTAGTAAAACAGGTTACATTAGGGCTGCGGGAGGCTGCATTGCTTTAATGTTAGATACGAATATTGGACAAAAAGTTGTGATTGTTCTAGGAAGTAGAAG